>NZ_JBFAAI010000002.1:125420-602167 GCF_040639655.1 Actinoplanes sp. NPDC023801
ATGGCCGACCGCACCGCAGCGAAGCAAGGGCCGGGAGGACATGACCGTTCAGCACCGTCATGGCCGACCGCACCGCAGCGAAGCAAGGGCCGGGAGGACATGACCGTTCAGCACCGTCATGGCCGACCGCACCGCAGCGAAGCAAGGGCCGGGAGAAGACGACCACCCAGCAGCGGAGCGAGGGCCGGGAGGACATGACCGTTCAGCACTGTCATGCGGTTCGGCCGCGCGTGTACTTCTTGAGGCAGCCGGGGCAGCAGAACCAGAAATTCTCGCCGTCGACCACGGCGTGGTGAGTGCCGGGTCCGATGACGACGGTCATTCCACAGATCGGGTCGATCGCCGTCGCGGCGGGCGCGTCGGGAGAGGACATGGCGAGCGCCTCGGGAGACGACGTAGCGAGCGCCTCGGGAGACGACATGGCGAGCGCCTCGGGGGACGACATGGCGGAGGCCTCGGTAGGCGTCCCGGGCGTGAACGTGGCCGGCCCGACGGGCAGGGTCGGGCCGGCCACGAACCCGGGCTCGGCCTTGGCGAAGGCGGCGGCTTCGGCGTGCGACGCGGCGGCGGGCTTCTTGGCGGCCGCCGGGGCGGACAGCCCGCCTGTGCGCATCTCACGGACGATCTCCGCCAAGACCGAAAGTGCGATTTCCTTGGGCGTACGGGCACCGATGTCGATCCCGGCGTGCGGGCGTACCCGGGCGCGCTCGTCGGCGGTCAAGCCCATGGCGTCGAGCAGGATGGCCGAGCGCGTGTGGCTGGCGATCAGCGCGATCAGGCGTACTCCCGCGTCGAGGGCGGCCCGGACGGCACGTTCCTCGTCGCGGCCCAGCCCGGCCACGACGACGGCGGTGACCCCCTCGTAGGAGCCGGTGACCTCGAAGTCGAGGAACCCGGCCAGTTCGGTGACGGCCCGGCTGATCGGGCTCTCCCCCGCGACCGCGACAAGCGGTTTCGGCAGCACCGGACGGAGGAAGATCTCGATCGCCCCGCCGGAGTGGCAGGGGTTGACGACGACGAGCGCGCCGGGCGTCTCGGGGAACTCCGCCGAGTCCTCGGGAAGGACCCGCAGCAGCATGGAGTTGCCGTCTCGCAGCGTGTCCATGGCCGCGGCCCGCACCGACGTCTCCGCGCAGACTCCGCCGACGAAGCCCTCGATGGACCCGTCGGCGAGGATCACCGCGTCGTCGCCGGGCCGGGCGGAGGTGGGTTCCTGCGCCCGGACCACGGTGGCGTGCACGAACGGCCGTCGTGCCGCGGTCAGTTCCCGCGCCCGCTCGGCGGTACTCGTCGTCATCACGTACTCCCTGAAGTGCTCTTAGATCGGCGGAGTGGCCTGGCCGCGCATCGCGTCCCAGACGCGGGACGGGGTGAGCGGCATGTCGGCGTGCCGGATGCCGAACGGCTTGAGCGCGTCGACGACCGCGTTGACGATCGCCGGCGGCGAGCCGACGGTCGCGGACTCGCCGATGCCCTTGGCGCCGATCGGGTGGTGCGGCGACGGGGTGACCGTGTAGCCGGTCTCCCAGTCGGGCACCTCGAGCGCGGTCGGGATCAGGTAGTCCATCAGCGACGCGCCGAGGCAGTTGCCGTCCTCGTCGAAGGAGATCATCTCCATCAGGGCCATGCCGACGCCGTCGGTGAGGCCGCCGTGCACCTGCCCCTCGATGATCATCGGGTTGATCCGGGTGCCGCAGTCGTCGACCGCGATGAACCGGCGGACCTTGACCTCGGCGGTGCCCGGGTCGATGTCGACGACGCAGATGTACGCCCCGTGCGGGTACGTCAGGTTCGACGGGTTGTAGCAGATCTGCGCCTCGAGACCGCCCTCGACGCCGTCCGGCAGATCCCCGGCGCCGTGCGCCCGGAACGCGATCTCCTGGATCGTCACCGACCGGCCCGGGTCGCCTTTGACCTGGAACGTGCCCTTGACCCAGTCCAGGTCGGCGACCGACACCTCGAGCATGCCGGAGGCGATCAGCTTGGCCTTGTCCCGCACCTTGCGGGCCACCAGGGCGGCAGCCGCACCGGAGACCGGCGTCGACCGGCTTCCGTAGGTACCCAGACCGAACGGGGTGTTGTCGGTGTCGCCGTGCAGCACGTCGATGTCGGCCGGCGGAATGCCCAGCTCCTCGGCGATGATCTGCGCGAACGTGGTCTCGTGGCCCTGCCCCTGGGTCTTCACCGAGAGCCGGACCACGGCCTTCCCGGTCGGGTGGACCCGCAGTTCGCAGCCGTCGGCCATGCCCAGGCCGAGGATGTCCATGTTCTTGCGGGGGCCGGCGCCGACCGCCTCGGTGAAGAACGCGATACCGATGCCCATCAGCTCGCCCTTGGCGCGCTTGAGAGCCTGCTCCTTGCGCAGCTCCTCGTAGCCGGCCATCTCCATGGCCAGACGCATCGTGGGCTCGTAATTGCCGGAGTCGTACACCCAGCCCGTCTTGGTGGTGTAGGGGAACTGCTCGGGCTGGATGAAGTTCTTCAGCCGCAGTTCGGCCGGGTCCATCTGCAGCTCGTACGACAGCGCGTCGACGATCCGCTCGACGAGGTAGACGGCCTCGGTGATCCGGAACGAGCAGGCGTACGCGACACCGCCGGGCGCCTTGTTGGTGTAGACGGCCGTCATCTTGCAGTGCGCGGCCTGCAGGTCGTAACTGCCGGTGAACACGCCGAAGAAGCCGGCCGGGTACTTCACCGGGGCGGCCGTGCCGTTGAACGCGCCATGGTCGGCGAGCACGTTCGTACGGATGGCGAGGATCTTGCCCGCACGCGTCGCCGCGATCTCGGCTCGCATGATGTAGTCGCGGGCGAACCCGGTGCTGATCAGGTTCTCCGAGCGGTCCTCCATCCACTTCACCGGCTTGCCGGTGACGATGGAACCGACGATGGAGTGGACGTAACCGGGGTAGATCGGCACCTTGTTGCCGAAGCCACCGCCGATGTCCGGCGCGATCACCTGGATCTTGTGCTCGGGGATGCCGGCGACGATCGCGTAGAGGGTGCGGTGCGCGTGCGGGGCCTGGGTGGTCGACCAGAGCCGCAGCTTGCCCTCGACCGGGTCGAAGTCGGCGACCGAACCGCACGTCTCCATCGGCGCGGGGTGCACGCGCGGGTAGACGATGTCCTCCTTGACGATCACGTCAGCGGAGGCGAAGACCCGGTTCGTCTCCTCCTCGTCACCGGTCTCCCAGTCGAAGACGTGGTTGTCGGTCTTGCCCTCGAGGTCGGTACGGATGACCGGGGCGTCCGGCGACAGCGCCTTGCGCACGTCGACGACCGGCTCGAGCACCTCGTACTCGACGTCGATCAGTTCGAGGGCGTCGCGGGCCTGGTACCGGTCCTCGGCGACGACGAACGCCACCTCCTGGCCCTGGAACCGCACCCGGTCGGTGGCGAGCACCGCCTGCACGTCGTTCGACAGCGTCGGCATCCACGCCAGGCCGAGGCCCTTCAGCGTCTCGCCGGTGACGACCGCCTTGACACCGGGCGACGCCTCAGCGGCGCTGGTGTCGATGCTGACGATGGTGGCGTGCGCGAACGGCGACCGCAGGATCGCCAGGTGCAGCATGCCGGGCAGCTGGACGTCGTCGACGAACCGGCCGCGGCCGCGGAGGAGACGGGCGTCCTCCTTGCGCAGCATCCGGCCGAAACCGACCGGCTTCTGGTCGTTGTCCTCGAACTCGGTGAGCTTGGTGTCCTGTGTCGTGGTCATTGGGAAACCGCCTCAGCCTCGTGTACGGCCGCCCAGCGGACCGAGCGGATGATCGAGGAGTAACCGGTGCAGCGGCAGATCTGGCCCGAGATGGCCTCGCGGATCTCGCCCTCGGTCGGATCCGGGTTCTTGTCGAGCAGTGCCCGGCAGGTCATCAGCATGCCCGGCGTGCAGAAGCCGCACTGCAGGCCGTGGCACTGCCGGAAACCCTCCTGAATCGGGTCCAGCTCGGCGCCGTTGGCCAGGCCCTCGACGGTACGCACCTCGTGGCCCCCGGCCATCGCGGCGAGCACCGTGCACGACTTGACGGGCTCGCCGTCCAGCCACACCACGCAGACACCGCAGTTGCTGGTGTCGCAGCCCCAGTGGGTGCCGGTCAGGCCGAGCACGTCGCGCAGGAAGTGCACGAGCAGCATGCGGCCTTCGATCTCACGGGTGTACTCGGTCCCGTTGACGGTCATCGTGACCTGCATCAGCTCAGCTCCTCGCCCGTTCCACAGCCTTGCGCAGGGTGCGCCGGGTCAGCTCGTCCGCCAGGTGGCGCTTGTAGTCCGCGCTGCCGCGGGTGTCGGTGACCGGGTCGCAGCTGCGCGCCGCGATGGCGCCGGCCAGCTCGTACAGGCTCTCGTCGGGCTCGTGCCCGCGCAGCGCCGCCGAGATCTCCGGGATGCCGGTGGTGTTCGGGCCCACCGCGGCCAGGCCCACCCGGGCGTCCACGATCCGCTGGTCGGCGTCGAGCCAGACCGCCGCCCCCGCGGACACCACGGCCCAGTCACCGGCGCGGCGCTCGACCTTCGCGTACGCGCTGCCGGCCTTGAAGTTCTTCCGGGGGATCCGGATCTCGGTGAGGATCTCGTTGTCCGCGACGGCCGTCTCGTACGGCCCGACGTGGAATTCCTCCATGGTGACGACCCGCTCGGCACCGCCCGGACCCCGGATGACGCAGCTCGCGTCCAGGGTCGTGCACACCGCCGACAGGTCCTCGGACGGGTCCGCCTGGCACAGTGAACCGCCGAGCGTGCCCCGGTTGCGCACGATCGGGTCGGCGATCACCTTCTCCGCATCCCGGAAGATCGGGAAAACGCCGGCCAGGACATCCGATTCCAGCAGCTCACGATGCCGGGTCATGGCCCCGATCCGCACCTCGTCGTCGCTGAGCCTGAGGTAGCCGAGCTCGGCGTGCAGATCGTTGATGTCGATGAGATATTCAAAGTTGGCGAGCCGCAGCTTCATCATCGGCAGCAGGCTGTGGCCGCCGGCCACCAGCCGTGCCGAGCTGCCCAGTCGCTCCAACAGTCCAATGGCTTGATCCACAGTTGTGGCACGTTCGTATTCGAACGGAGCCGGCACCTGCACCCTGCACCTCCCGTGAAGTCGCGCAGACCCTCCCGCCCACAGCGTCCAATGTCAACACCGACCTAAGCGAAGTCTTAACTCATCGTTGACGTTCTACCGATGATCACGGAAGGTGCTGGGATGCGCGAGATCGTTGACGGCCTGCTGGCCTGGCGCGCCGCCGGCATCTCCTTCGCGGTGGCGACGGTGGTGCACACGTGGCGGTCGGCGCCCCGGCAGCCCGGCGCGGCGATGGCCGTCAACGAGCACGGCGAGGTCATCGGCAGCGTCTCCGGCGGCTGCGTCGAGGGTGCGGTCTACGCGGCCGCCGAAGATGTCCTGCACACCGGCAAGGCGCAGACGCATACGTACGGGGTGAGCGACGGCGACGCTTTCGAGGTGGGTTTGACCTGCGGCGGGACGATCGAGGTGATGATCCAGCCGGACGTCGCCCTGACCGCGCTCGACGACCTGCTGGCCGCCGTCGCCGCCGGCCGGCCGGTTGCCACCGTCTCCCTGCCCGACGCGCAGCTCGTGGTCTGGCCGGACCGTGCCGAGGGCACCCTGGGCGACCCCGAGCTGGACCGGATCGCCGGCGAACAGGCACGCGGACTGCTCGCCCACGGCCGCAGCGCCATCGTCACCGCCTGCGAACGCGAGGTGTTCGTGCAGTCCTGGGCCGCGCCGGCCCGCATGATCGTGTTCGGGGCCATCGACTTCGCCGGGGCGGTGGCCCGGATCGGCAAGTTCCTCGGTTATCGGGTCACCGTCTGCGACGCCCGTGGTGTGTTCGCCACCGAGGCGCGTTTCCCGGACGCCGACGAGGTCGTCGTCGCATGGCCGCACCGCTACCTGTCGTCGACCGTGGTCGACGAGCGCACGGTCCTGTGCGTGCTCACCCACGACCCGAAGTTCGACATCCCGCTGTTGCAGGTCGCCCTGACGACCCCGGCCCGTTACATCGGCGCCATGGGCAGCCGGCGCACCTGCGAGGACCGGCTGCACCGCCTCCGCGAGGCCGGCGTCACCGAGGAGGCGCTGGCCCGTCTGCGCGCCCCGATCGGCCTTGATCTGGGTGCCCGTACTCCCGAGGAGACCGCGGTGGCCGTCGCCGCCGAGATCGTGGCCCTGTCGTGGGGCGGTTCGGGCGCTCCGCTGACCGGCCTGACCGCCCCCATCCACGGCCCCGCCCAACCCCGGCTGGACACCACCGCTGTCTCGACCACGCCGAAACAGCAGTAACGGCCAGCCGGGAGTTTGGCGGCTGGGCAGACCGCTGTCTTGACCGCGGTGAGACAGCGGTGGCGCTCAGCTCTCGGTCAGGCGGGTCGCCTCGGCCGGGCGACGGCCGGTACCGACGGTCTCGGACCACCAGGTGACGATGCGGTCGACGACCGGCGCCGGCCGGCGGGCCCAGCCGATGTGATCGTTGCTGGCACCGGCCGGGACGTCGGCGTGCCGGTAGAGCCACACCGTGGTGGCCGGTGGATCGAACAGGGCGCCCGCGAACGCCTCGACCGACATCGGCGGGGCGAGGCGGTCGCCTTCCAGCGCCACGATCAGGGACGGGGTACGGACCGGCTCGGGCGACGGGAACGGGGTTCGGCCGGTCAGCGCCATCCGGGCCCACTCGCGCATCAGGGTGCGGGCGCCCGGCCCGCCGAAGGCCGGCCGGGGCAGGAAGCCGAACAGCGCGGTCAGCGCCGGGACGATCAGTCCGGCCTGGATCACCAGGGGCAGGCCGCCGAGCGGGTAGTGCCGGTGGTACGGCAGCGCCCCGCCCACGGTGACCACGCCGTCCGCCGGTACGTGGCCGAGCTGGTGCCCGACCGCCAGCTGGGCGCCGAGACTGTGCCCGAGGATGATGACCGGCCGGTCCGGCACCTCGGCACGGGCCGCCACGACCGCCCGCGCGAGCACGTCGATCTCGTCGGCGTACGACCAGTCGTTGCGGCGTGAGGCGGGCGGCTCACCGGGTTCGAACCCGCGCCGCGGCAGCGCCCGGGCCGCCCAGCCGCGGGCCTCGAACGCTTCGGCGAGCGGCCGGTAGTAGCGGGAACCGATACCCATGGCGGAGGAAACGAGCACGAGTGGGGCTGGCTGCTGCGTCATTCCCGTCCCTGTCTGCGCGGCACCCGGACGCTTGTTACCGACCGGTATCCAGCACTCTTCGACGGCCGCCACCGGCCGGACAAGAGGTTATGAGACAGATCACCCGCGCTTCATGAGGCGCCCCACCGCGGCCATCAGCTCGGACGCCATCTCGTCGGCACGGCCGTCCTTGGCACCCTCGTGCATGCAGTGCCGGGCGTGGCCGTCCATCAGGCCGAGCGCCACCTTGTCGAGGGCGGCCTGGATCGCCGAGATCTGGGTGAGGATGTCGATGCAGTAGCGGTCCTCGTCGACCATCCGCTCGATGCCGCGCACCTGGCCCTCGATGCGGCGCAGCCGTGACTGCAGGTTGTCCTTGGTGGCCGTGTATCCGCGGGTCGGAGCGGGGTTGGTCATGCCCGCCATGCTACAACCCCCCAGGGGTATCGCGCCCCGCACAGCACCGGGCCCCGGACGGGACTGGATACCCCTACCGGGTATGTGTATGGTGGAGGGGACACCGAGCGAAGGGAACACCATGCAGACCACGACCTACCCCGTCACCGGCATGACCTGCGGCCACTGCGCGAACTCGGTGACCGCCGAGGTGTCCCGCATCCCGGGCGTCAGCGACGTCACCGTCGACCTGGCCGGCGGCACGGTCACCGTCAGCTCGGCGGCACCCGTCGACCGCGAGGCCGTGCGGGCCGCGGTGGACGAGGCGGGATACGAGCTGGGTGACGCCTCATGAGAACGACGGTCAAGCTCTCCTCGTACGCCATGGGGCTGATCCTGATCTTCGGAGCGGCAGCCGGCGCGGGTCGCGTGATCGGCCCGGACCAGCAGCCGGAGGTCGCGCCCACGCACGGAGAGGCGCACGCGCCGGCCGGGCCGACCGGCACCGGGCAGACCGGCACCGGGCACGCCGACGAGGGACACACCGAGACGGGGCGTCCGCCCGGCGGGCTGCAGATCGCCCAGGACGGCTATCGGCTGAACCCGCTGACCGCCCGGCTGTCGACCGGAGCGCCGCAGCGGTTCGCGTTCCAGGTGCTCGGGCCGGACGGCAAGCCGGTCGTCGAGTACACCGAGAATCACGACAAGGACCTGCACCTGATCCTGGTCCGGCGGGACATGTCCGGCTACCAGCATGTGCATCCGGTGCTCGAGGCTGACGGCACCTGGTCGATCCCGCTGAGCGTGAACGCCCCCGGGCAGTACCGGGTGCTCGCCGACTTCCAGCCCTCGGCCGCCGGGCAGGCCCTCACCCTGGGCGTGGACGTGCCGGCCCCGGGCGACTACCAGCCGGTGCCACTGCCGCAGCCGGCCCGCACCGCGGAGATCGACGGATACACCGTCACCCTGACCGGGGACCTGCGAGCGGGGTCGGCCAGCGAGCTCACCTTCGCGGTGAGCAGGGACGGCAAGCCCGTCACCGACCTCGAGCCGTACCTGGGCGCCCGGGGGCACCTGGTGGTGCTGCGGGCGGGTGACCTCGCCTACCTGCACGTGCACCCGGCCCGCGCGGACGCCCTGAGTTTCCAGGCCGAGGTCCCGTCCGCCGGGGTCTACCGTCTCTACCTGGACTTCCAGCACGGTGGGAAGGTCCGCACCGCCGAGTTCACCGCCGTCACGGCCGGTGTCACGCCGCCGCCGGCCCCGACGGACCACGACGCCGATGGGCACACCCATGACTAGCATCGCACCCCAGTTGATCGAGCTCGAGATCGGCGGGATGACCTGTGCGTCCTGCGCCTCGAGGATCGAGAAGAAGCTCAACCGGATGGACGGGGTCACCGCTACCGTCAACTACGCCACCGAGAAAGCGGTGGCCACCGTCGACGGCGAGTTCACCGCGGCCGACCTGATCGCCACGGTGGAGAAGACGGGCTACACCGCCAGGATCCCGCAGAAGATCGAGGAGCCGCCGGCCGCCGGGGACCCGCTGCGGGACCGGCTCGTCACCGCCGTCGTCCTCAGCGTTCCGGTGATTCTCCTGGCCATGGTTCCGGCGTGGCAGTTCACCTACTGGCAGTGGCTGTCGCTGACGCTTGCCGCACCGGTCGTGATCTACGGTGGCTGGCCGTTCCATCGCGCCGCCGCGATCAACCTGCGGCACGGCGCCGCCACCATGGACACCCTCGTGTCGATCGGCACGCTCGCGGCGTTCGGCTGGTCGCTGTGGGCACTGTTCTTCGGCACGGCCGGCGAGCCCGGCATGACGCATCCGTTCAGCCTGGCCATCAGCCGCACCGACGGGGCCGGTGCCATCTATCTGGAGGCGGCCGCCGGGGTCACCATGTTCATCCTGGCCGGGCGCTGGTTCGAGGCCCGGTCCAAGCGGCGGGCCGGTGACGCCCTGCGGGCGCTGCTGGAGCTGGGCGCCAAGGATGTCGCGGTCCTGCGGGACGGCACGGAGGTACGCGTACCGGTCGAGCAGCTCGCGCCGGGCACCGTGTTCGTGGTCCGGCCGGGCGAGAAGATCGCCACCGACGGCGTCGTCGAGGACGGCTCGTCGGCGGTGGACCGTTCGATGCTGACCGGCGAGAGTGTCCCGGTCGAGGTCGGGCCGGGCGGTGACGTCACCGGCGGTACGGTCAACGCCGGCGGCCGGCTCGTCGTCCGCGCCACCCGGGTCGGCGCCGACACCCAGCTGGCGCAGATGGCCCGCCTCGTCGAGCAGGCCCAGGCCGGCAAGGCCGGGGTGCAGCGGCTGGCCGACCGGATCTCCGGCGTGTTCGTGCCGATCGTGATCGGTCTCGCGGTCGCCACACTGGGCTGGTGGTGGGGTACCGGCGCGGGCTGGACGGCCGCGTTCACCGCCGCCGTGGCCGTGCTGATCATCGCCTGCCCGTGTGCGCTCGGCCTGGCCACGCCCACCGCGCTGCTGGTCGGCACCGGACGCGGCGCGCAGCTCGGCATCCTGATCAAGGGTCCGGAGGCGCTGGAGTCGACCCGCCGGGTGGACACCGTCGTCCTCGACAAGACCGGCACGGTCACCACCGGGGTGATGGAACTGGTCTCGGTCTTCCCCGACGAGTCCTCCGCCCAGGAGGATCTGCTCCGGCTCACCGCGTCTCTGGAGGCGGCCTCGGAACACCCGATCGGCCGGGCGATCGCGGCGGCGTCCAGCGATCATCTCCCGGTCACCGATTTCACCAGCTTCGAGGGCCTGGGCGTACGGGGTAAGCTCGCCGGCCGCGACGTGCTGGCCGGGCGGGTCGCCCTGCTGGAACGGGAAGGCCTGGAGATCCCGGCCGAGATCGCGGCCGCCGTCGCCGAGGCGGAGAAGGCCGGCCGGACCGCCGTGGTCGCCGGCTGGGACGGCCGGGCCCGAGGCGTCCTGGCCGTCGCCGACACGGTCAAGCCGACCAGCCGCGCCGCCGTCGCCGGGCTGCGCGGGCTCGGTCTCACCCCGGTGCTGCTGACCGGTGACAACGAGACCGTGGCCCGGGCCGTGGCGGCCGAGGTGGGCATCGACCGGGTGGTCGCCGGCGTGCTGCCGGCCGACAAGGTCGCCGAGGTGCGGCGTCTGCAGGAGGACGGCCGGGTGGTGGCGATGGTCGGTGACGGGGTCAACGACGCGGCGGCGCTGGCGCAGGCCGATCTGGGGCTGGCCATGGGCACCGGAACGGACGTGGCGATCGAGGCGTCCGACCTGACCCTGGTGCGGGGTGACCTGACCGCGGCGGTGGACGCGATCCGGCTGTCCCGCCGCACACTGCGGATCATCAAGGGCAACCTGTTCTGGGCGTTCGCCTACAACGTGGCGGCCCTGCCGCTGGCGGCGGCCGGCCTGCTGAACCCGATGATCGCCGGGGCCACGATGGCGTTCTCGTCGGTCTTCGTGGTCGCCAACAGCCTCCGCCTGCGCCGCTTCAAGCCCGTCGCGTGACCCCCGGCTGTGCGCTACCGCTGTCTCAGCTGCGCTGAGACAGCGGTGCGCGACAGCCGGTTCGTTGAACGGACGTCCGGGGCGACCGTGGTGTTCACATCCTGTTCGGACCGGAATCGGATCGTGTCGAGGCGTGGCTGACAAAGCGATTCTCGCGTCCGCGGCCGCCGCGCTCCTTCTGGTTCCGGCGGCCCCGGCGTACGCGACTCACACCCCGACCGACAGGACGTGCTCAGCCGACGCGTCGCTGCTCGGTTTCTCCGACTCCCTGGACAAGACGACCTTCGCCGGTACGCCGGTGGCCGGGCTGTCGGCGCTCGCACTGACCGGCCGTGACCGAGGGCTGGCGCTGGTCGACAACATCGGTACCACCCCGGCCCGGGTCTACGCGCTGGACCTGAAGCGGACCGCGGTCACCGGTGTCACTCTGCTGACCGGGCCGGACGGTACCCCGTACACCGGAACCGATTTCGACGGTGAGGGGCTGATCGCCGAGCCGGGCGGCAGGACGATCCTGGCGAGCTCCGAGCGCGAGCCGTCGATCCGGCGCTTCCGGCTCTCCGACGGCCGGGAGATCGCCTCGCTGCCGGTGCCGTCCCGGTTCCGGGTCGCGCCGGACGGGGAGGCCGCGACCAACCAGACCTTCGAGGCGCTTGCCGCGACCCCGGACCACCGGGTGCTCTACGCCGGCATGGAGGGCCCGCTCGCCGCCGACGGCGCGGGCACCCACCGAATCCTGCGGTACGAGGGCCGGGCCGGTGGCGGCTACCGGGTCACGGCCGAGTACGCCTACCGCACCGGCCCCGGCATCGGCCTGGTCGAACTGGTCGCGGTCGACGGTGACCGGCTGCTGGCGGTGGAGCGGGGCTTCACGGCCGGTGTCGGCAACAGCGTGCGCGTGTACCAGGTGTCGGCGACCGGAGCGGCCGACGTGTCCGGGGTCGCCTCGCTGTCGACGGTGACCGACCCCCGCGCGTGGCTCGGCAAGCAACTGCTCGCCGACATCGCGGACTGCCCGCCGTCCGGTGCCGTCGCGAAGCAGCCGCAGCCGAACCCGCTGCTCGACAACATCGAGGCGGCCGCGCTCGGCGCCTCGCTGCCGGGCGGCCGCCGGGTGCTGCACCTGCTCTCCGACGACAACGGCAGCGCCGCCCAGATCACCCGCCACTACACGCTGGCAATGAAGATCAGGCCCGAGGTGACGCTGCGGAGCCGGGCGATCCTGTCGGCGACTGCCTACCAGCCGGGGCCGGTCTCCGGCACGCAGCTGCCGGCCGCGCCGGTCAACGGAATCACCGCACCGTTCCCCGGCCAGCCGGTTCCCGGGTTCTCGGCGGTGATCCCGCTGCACGGCGACCGCCTGCTGGCGATGCCCGACAACGGGTTCGGCGCCAAGAACAACTCGGCGGACTTCCTGCTCCGCGCCTATGACATCACCCCCGACTACCGCCGCCACCGGGTGCGGGTGAACGGGTTCGTCAGCTTCCGGGACCCGGATCGCAAGGTGCCGTTCCCGATCGTCAACGGTGGAACCGCCGAGCGGCTGCTGACCGGCGCCGACTTCGACATCGAGTCGCTGGCCCGGGACTCGCGTGGTGATCTGTGGGTCGGGGACGAGTTCGGGCCGTACCTGATCAAGGTGGACCGGACCGGCAAGGTGCTGCAGGCGCCGATCCCGCTGCCGGACGGCGGCAAGTCGCCGCAGTCGCCGGACCTCGCGCCGGGTGAGGCCGCGACCGTACCGGCCAGCCGCGGGTTCGAGGCTCTCGCGGTCAGCAGGGACGGGAAGACGCTGTACCCGGTTCTGGAAGGCGCCCGGGTCGACGACGCGAACCAGCGGCGCCGGATCGTCTACGAGTTCGACGTGCGGGCCAACCGTTACACCGGTCGTACCTGGTCGTTCGCGGTCGCGGACCCGTCGCTGGTGGTGGGCGACGCGGCCGTGCTGGACGGCAGGCGGCTCCTGCTCATCGAACGGGACAACTTCATGGGAGTGCAGTCGCAGGTCAAGCGGCTGGTCGTGACCGATCTCGATCGCGTCGGCGCGGACGGTTTCGTGACCCGGCGCGACGCCGTCGACCTGATGCGCATCGCCGACCGGGACGGTGTCTCCACCCCGGCACGGCCCGGCGAGTACGGCGTGGGCGAGCTGTTCTCGTTCCCGCTGCAGTCCGTCGAGTCGGTGCTGCCGCTCGGCGGCTCGCGGGTGCTGGTCGCCAACGACAACAACTTCCCCGGCAACGACGGCCGCATCCCGGGCCGCGCCGACGACACCGAACTGATCGTCATCGACGTCCCCGGCCTCCGCTGACCCGCGGGGTGAACTGCGGCGTGAAACGAGCCGCAGTTCACCCCGCGGTTCTCAGTCGAGGACCGCCGTGACGGTGCCGGCGGCGACCGTGCGGTTGCCCTCGCGGACGGCGAAACCCATGCCCGCTTCGAGAGCGATCGCCTTGCCCAGCGTCACCGTCACCTCGTCCAGGGTGTCGCCCGGCATCACCAGGTCCCGGCCGCCGAGGTCCATCCCGCCCGACACGTCGGTCGTGTGGAAGTAGAACTGCGGCCGGTAGTCGGCGGCGAACGGCGTGTGCCGGCCGCCCTCGGCGCTCGTCAACGCGTACAACCGCGCCGTGAAGACCCGGTGGGGCCGCACGCTCGACGGCGCGGCAAGGACCTGGCCGCGCTGCACCTGCTCGCGCTTGACCCCACGGAGCAGGACAGCGGCGTTGTCACCGGCCTGCGCCGACTCCAGGACCCTGCCGAACATCTCCAGCCCGGTGGCGACGCTGGCCACGGTCGGGCCGAGACCGACGACCTCGACCGGTTCGCCGGCACGCAGCTCGCCACGGTCGACCTTGCCGGTGACCACGGTGCCGCGGCCACTGATCGACAGCACGTTCTCGATCGGCATCAGGAACGGCTCGCCCAGCTCCCGCGGCGGGATCGGCACGTAGTCGTCGACCGCGTCGAGCAGCTCCACGACGGACGCCACCCAGTGCGGGTCACCCTCGAGCGCCTTGAGCGCGCTGACACGCACCACCGGAACGTCGTCGCCGGGGAACCCGTACCGCGACAGCAGCTCCCGGACCTCCAGCTCCACCAGGTCGAGCAGCTCCGGGTCGTCCACCGCGTCACTCTTGTTCAGCGCCACGACCAGGTACGGCACGCCGACCCGCTGAGCGAGCAGCACGTGCTCGCGGGTCTGCGGCATCGACCCGTCCTGGGCGGACACGACCAGGATCGCGCCGTCCACCTGAGCCGCGCCGGTGATCATGTTCTTCACGTAGTCGGCGTGGCCCGGCATGTCGACGTGGGCGTAGTGGCGCGACGCGGTCTCGTACTCGACGTGCGCGATGGTGATGGTGATACCGCGGGCGGCCTCCTCCGGCGCCTTGTCGATCCCCTCGAACGCGACGTACCGGTTGGTTGCCGGGTCGCGGTCGGCGAGAACCTTCGTGATAGCGGCGGTCAGGGTCGTCTTGCCGTGGTCGACGTGACCCATCGTGCCGATGTTGAGGTGTGGCTTCGTACGGATGAACTGGCTCTTGGCCATTGATCTTGATCCTCACTGGATGCGAGGCGGGTGGGTGTCGCGCGAGCCCGATGCCAGCCGGGACGCGCCAGAACCACGCACGGAGCAGCCACCCCTTCCCTGGGTTCTGCTGCTTCTGGGAAGGGGTCAGAGTCGCGAATCGACGCCGCTGAACGAAAAAGCGCGCGCGGGAGTCACCGAGAGCGGCGACTGCAGACCGGGCGCGAACATGGCGGTGAATCTACGGCGACGCGGAGATCAGCGCGACCGATTTACCGCCTGGAGCCCGTCGGCGAAGGCGCGGCGCCAGTTGACGTAGTCGTGGCCACCGGCGTACCGCGATGAAGTCACGCATTCGCGGTACCACGCCGAGGTCGGAGTCGCGGGTGGCGTCGGGGAGGTGCACGAAGAAAGCGATGAGCGGCGGCCGGCCGGTGCAGGACGACCTGCCGCTCGCCGCCGAAAACGGCACTGTCGATGGTGACGGCCTCACGCAGCCGCCCCGGAGGCATGTCAAGCGATCGATGCCGCTCCGCCGAGGGCGCGGACCGCACGGATCACCGTGGCCGCGGGCAGCTGTTCCAGCCAGTTGGGGCGCACCTCGGCGAACCGGACGTGCCCGGTGCGGTCGGCGACGACCACCGCGGCGAACGGCAGCACCGACCGTCCGGTGGCGAGCGGCCGGTCGGCGCCGGGGCTGCTGAAGCCGATGTTGAGGGCGTCGATCAGCACATGCCGCGGGTCGGAGGCGACCAGGAAGGGCAGTTCGTCGCGGTGCTTGACGCCGGCCAGGCGGCGCGGCGCCTGCGGGCTGACCGCGACCAGGTGGGCGCCGAGGGCGGTGAGCGCCGGTTCGAGTTCGGCGGCGTAGGCCCGGAGCAGCGCCTCGCAGTATCCGGAGCCGGCGTAGCGGATGAAGACCAGCACGAGCGGGCCGGTGTCCAGGAGCCGGTCGAGATGGACGGGACCCAGGTCCACCTCGTAGACCGGCAGCATCGGCAGCCGGTCGCCGGCCTTCACCATCCGCTTCCAGATCGCGTTGCGGTCCAGGAGTCGCCGGAACGCTTCGTCGTCGACGCGGCGCAGGTCCTGCACGGTCGTCATCGTGGGTCTCCAGTCTCGAGTATGCGGTAACTATACCCCACCAAGCAGATAGGAGATATGGGCTACGGGCGGGGGTCCCGAGCCGGGGCCCGGGACCCGCGTCACGCTCCGGCCGTCCGCGGGCGGCTGACGTCCCAGTGCTCCACGATCAGGCCGTCCTCGAAACGCCAGATGTCGACGACGTCCTCGTCCGGCCCCTCGGCGGGAATCAGCGTGTAGTGCGCCACGACGAATTCGGCATCCGCGATGACGTGCTGAATCTCGATCTCGGCGGTCGCGATCGGTGAATTGACGATGAACTCGATCCAGGCGTCCCGTCCGGGCGGGGCGCCAACGGTGTGCGACACGAAATCCTCCCGGATGATCTCGCGCAGCACCTCGATCTCACCGGCCGCGAACCGGCCGAAAGCATCGAGGAAACGTCTCTTGTTCTCCTCAGCGGGGTCGATGTCTGTCATGCCCTCACCGTCGCACCGGCGCCCGCCGGTGTCGAGGTTCCTAGCATTGATCCGATTCAGACGTGCCGGGTTCACCGAAGTCTGCCCGGAAAGCCGGGGCGGTGCGCCCCGGACGGGCAATAAACCGCTTCCGGTAAACACCGGCGGGCGTCTCCCTTGTGCTATCGCCTGCGCGGCCGGACCGGTGAACGTACGTTTTCCCGGGTGCCCTGTCGCGGCACCAGCGGCAGCCCGCAAGGCGCATTCCCGCACCCATTTTCTTTCGCACGAGACAGGAGACAAATCATGCTGAACATCCTCGCCGCCGGAGCAATGGCGCTCTCGTCCCTCACCGCCCCGGTCAGCGCGCCGCAACAGGTCAATCCACCGACCGAGCCGATGACGATCTCGGTGGGCAAGGTGAACGGAACCGGCTGCAAACCCGGCACCGCGACAGCGCAAGCGTCCCAGGACAACCAGGCGATCACCATCTCCTACAGCGCCTACACCGCGCAGGTGGGCCCCAACGTGTCACCACTCGAGTCCCGGAAGGGCTGTCAGCTGTTCCTGAACGTCTCCGTCCCGTCCGGCTACAGCTTCGCCATCGCGAAGGCCGACTACCGCGGTTTCGCCCACCTGGAAAAGGGTGCGAGCGCGAGCCACCGGGCGTTCTACTACTTCCAGGGCATGAACAACAGCGTCACCGCTGAGCGCGGGGTCGCCGGCTACTACGACGACAACTGGACGATCACCGATGAGGTCGGGATCGAGTCGCTGAACTGGAGCCCGTGCCGCGCCTCGCGCTATCTCGTCGTCAACTCGTCGGTTCAGGTCAATGCCGGCAGCTCGGACCCGGCCACGTACAGCTGGATGACCGTGGACTCGGCGGACGTCAGCCTCGACACCATCTTCCAGCTGACCTGGAAGACCTGCTGGTAGTCCTGCCTCAGCGCGGGCGGACCAGACCGGCGTTGAAGGCGGCGATCACCAGCTGGGCACGGTCGCGGGCGGACAGTTTCGCGAGCAGGTGCGTGATGTGCGTCTTCACCGTCTTCACCGAGATGACCAGCGCGACGGCGATCTCGTCGTTGGCGAGACCGTTCCCGATCAGCGCGAGAACCTCCATCTCGCGCGGGGTGAGCCGTCGCAGTGCCCCGGCCGGACGTTCCGGCCGGGGCACTGCCACGTAGTGGGCGATCAGCCGGGTGAGGATCGACGGCGCGAACAACGACTCGCCACGGCCGGTCCGGCGCACCGCCTCGACCAGATCCTCGGGGCGCGCGTCCTTGAGCAGGAACCCGGACGCCCCGGCCTGCAGTGCCTCGTAGACGTACTCGTCCAATTCGAACATGCTCAGCACCAGCACCCGGGTACCGGTCAGCGACGGATCGGCGCAGATCCGGCGGGTCGCCTCCAGACCGTCCAGGCCGGGCATCCGGACATCCATCAGCACCACGTCCGGCCTGGTGGCCCGGGCCCGCGACACCGCCTCGGCACCGTCACCGGCCTGCCCGACCACCTCGAGATCGCTCTGATGGCCGATCACCACGGCAAGGCTCCGGCGCAGCAACGGCTGATCATCGACAACCAGGACCTTCATCGGTACGCCCAACGCGCCTCTCCCTCCCCGCCGCGGCCGAACCCCACAGCCGCCTCCCGTACTCCGCAGAACGGCCGCCGCCCCGCCAAAACCGCATCCCAGCTACGCGCCACCGCTGTCTTACACGCGCGGAGACCGCGGTGGTGCATGGCCGGGGTCATTCGGGCGGGGTGTCGGGGATGCGGGCCACCAGGTGGAAGCCGCCGTCCACACGCTCGGCGGTCAGGGTGCCGCCCAGGCTGCCGACCCGTTCGCGCAGGCCGGCCAGGCCATGACCGGCGCCGGGTGTGGGCCGCCAGCCGTCGGCCGGGCCGGTGTCGGCGACGCTGGCCACCACGTGCGAACCGTCCCGGCGCACCCGCACCACCACGTCGGCGGGCCCCGCGTGCCGGGCGGTGTTGGCAAGTCCTTCCCGGACCGTCCGGCAGACCGCGACCTGCACGCCCGGTGACACCTGACCGAGGTCCCCGACGGTGAGGGCCGGTCGCAGCCCGGCCACCTCGGCCGCCCGGACGATCTCCGGCAGCGCCGCGATCCCCTCCAGCGGCGCACGCGGGCCGGGTGCGGCCGGATCCCGCAGGACGGTCAGCATCCGGCGCAGTTCGGCGGTGGTGTCCCGGCTCGTCGCCTCGATGTCGTCGAGTGCGGCCCGCATCTCGGCCGGCCCCGGCTCGAAGTGGGTGGCCGCTGCCCGGACGGTGATCAGCCCGAGCCCGTGCGAGACCAGATCATGCAGGTCGCGGGCGATGCGCAGGCGCTCGGCCAGTACCGCTTCGGTGGCCGCCCAGGCCGTGAGGCGCCGCTCGTACTCGGCCCGGTCGGCCCGCCAGCGCCGCACCGCCCAGGTCGCGGCCGCGACCGCGCTGCCGCCGATCAGTATCGGGAGCACCCGCGCGGCCGGTCCGTCGGCGCCGACCGTGCACATCGCCATGATCAGGACAGCGGCCATCACCAGGACGACCGGGACCGCCCGGCTGCGCAACGCCGGCCGCTCGAACGTGTTCACCGGTCCGACTCTAGAGCTCGGACCCAGGTCGTAGACGGCCCGCGGAAGCCGGAGCACGGTCCGATGTGGGGGCCGGTCCGGCCGACTTGACTGGGTGGATGATCACGATTGACGGTGTCACCAGGGTCCGGGGACGGACCACGATCCTGCACGAGGTCAGTTTCACGGCGCTGCCGGGGCGGGTCACCGGGTTCCTCGGGCCGAACGGCGCCGGCAAGACCTCCACGCTGCGGGTGCTGCTCGGGCTGGACCGTCCGCAGGCCGGACGGGCCCTGATCGACGGACAACGGTATGCCGGCCTGGACCGTCCGCTCACCGTCGTGGGGGCGCTGCTGGACGGGAGCGGCGCACATCGGGCGCGGACCGCCCGGGCCCATCTGCGCTGGGTGGCGACAAGCAACGGCATACCCCGGGGACGGGTGGACGAGGTTCTGGAGGTGGTCGGGCTCACCGCGGACGCCGGCAAGCGGGCCGGCCGGTTCTCGCTCGGGATGAGCCGCCGGCTCGGCCTGGCCGCCGCGATGCTCGGTGATCCCCCGGTGCTGATCCTGGACGAGCCGGTGAACGGTCTCGACCCGGCCGGGATCCGATGGATGCGTACGTTCCTGCGCGAGCGCGCGGGCCAGGGCCGGACCGTGCTGCTGTCCAGCCATCTGATGGGCGAACTGGCCGAGACCGCCGACGACGTGGTGATCATCGACCAGGGCCGGGTGGTGACGTCCGGGACGCTGGCCGAGGTGGTCGGCGACCATCCGACTCTGGAGGACGCCTTCCTGGCCCGTACCGCGAGCAAGGGGGCGGCGTGGTGAACCTGATCCATGCCGAGCTGCGGAAACTGCTCGGGCTGCCGACCGCGTGGGTGGGCCTGGTGCTGGGGCTGATCGCGGCGCCGGCTCTGGCGCTCCTCAGTGCCGGAGCCACCCGCCAGGCGATCGAGCGGGGCATCGCCGGCGATCCGTCGGACACCGCGTTCCAGCCGCTGGGGATCGGGCTGCTCGGTGCGCTGATCCTCGGTGTCGTCGCGGTGAGCAGCGAGTACACCTCCTCCGGGGAGGACGCTCCGGGTGCGAGACAGATGACCACGACGCTCGCCGCGATGCCGCGGCGGTACCGGCTGGTGGGCGCGAAGGCGGTGGCGGTGAGCCTGCTGGTGGCGGTGCAGGGGGCGATCACCGCGGTGGCGACGCTCGCGCTGACCGAGATGGTCCTCGGACCGCTGGTGCCACCGGCCGAACCGGGGCGGGCGGCCGCGGCGGTCCTCTACTGGGTGCTGCTGGGCCTGCTCGCGTACGCCCTGACCCTGATCTTCCGCAGCGGGGTGATCACACTGACCGTGCTGATCGTGAACAGCTCGGTGGTGTCGGTGTCCTACCTGCTGACGAAGGTGACCCCGCTGGCCGCCTACCTGCCGGACATCGTCGGCGCGCACATGTTCCTCAACGATGTGGGTGACGTGGACATCGCCCCCCTGACCGCCGGGCTGGTGATGACGGCCTGGGTGGCGGCGCTGCTGGGCCTCGGCGCCTGGCTGTTCGACAGGCGGGAGGCATGATCGGGGCCCTGCGGGCCGAGGTGATCAAGTTGGTCACCCTGCCGTCGCTGCGGCTGACCCTGGCGCTGACCTGGGCCGTGACGCTGCTGCTGCGGCTCACCGACCCGCCCCGTGGGGTGGTGGCCTACGGGCAGATCGGGGTCCTGGTGCTGGGCGTGCTGGCGGCCGGTCACGAGTACCAGGCCGGCGGCCAGATCCGGGCGTCGCTGCTGGCAGTGCCGCGGCGCCCGCTGCTGGCCGTCGCCAAGATCGTCGCCCTGACCGCCACAGCGGCCCCGTTCGTCCTGGTCACCGCACTGCTGGCGGGTGAGCCGGGTGCCACCGGCGGGTTGTTGCTGGATCTGCTGGTGGCGGCCGCGGTGGGCACGGTGCTGCGGCATCCGGTCGGCGCCACCGGGGTGGTGCTCACGGCGTACGAGATCGGTGTGCCCTTGGTCCGCACCCACCTGCCGGACGTCGCCCTGCCCTCGTTGCCGGTCTGGGCGGCCGCGGCGATCGTGATTTCGGTGGCAACGTTCTGCCGTCGTGAGGCGTGAGATGGTCGGGGCCTTGACGCCCCGTTGTTGAATGCCGCTCAGCGCGGGGCCCACCCCTTACGTTCACGTGCCGATCACGTGTTCCCCCCGCGCTGTACACGTCGAGGAGTGACAGCGATGGCCCAGCGCCCCACACTCGCGGAGATCCGCGAGCGCACCTACAAACGCCGCGACGCGTGGTGGACGGTGTGGCTGGTGGATCCGCTCGCCGGCCCGCTGGTACGACTGGTGGCGCCGTGGCGGTGGGCGACGCCGAACCTGCTGTCGCTGGCCGCGTTCGCGGTGGGCCTGGGCGCGGCGGCGTGTTTCTGGCAGGGCGAGTACAAGTGGCTGCTGGCCGGCGCCCTGCTGTTCCATCTGGCCTTCGTGCTGGACTGCATGGACGGCAAGATCGCCCGGCTGAACGGTACGGGTTCGCTGTTCGGCACGTGGCTGGACTACGTCTTCGACCGGCTGCGGGTGGTGACGTGCGCGCTGGCCCTGTTCGGCGGGCAGTGGCATCTGACCGGTGAGACCCACTACCTGTGGCTGGCCACCGGGGTGATCTTCCTGGACATGTTCCGGTACCTGAACGCCCTGCAGATGCAGAAGGTCAAGCAGACGATGAAGGAGCGGCTGCTCGAGGCGACCGGGGCCGCCCCGGAACAGTACGTCGACGAGTCGGACGAGGTGGTGACGCCGGAGTCGATGGAGTCGGCGCGGGTCGACGTGCACGGTGACTTCCGCACCCGGTTCGGTCTCTTCCTGCGGATCCGCCACTTCCTGCTGCGGCAGCGGATCCGCGCGCACGTCTTCAGCGGTATCGAGTTCATGATGTTCGTCTTCATCGTCGGCCCGGTGACCAGCGCGATCGTGCCGGTCACCATCGCCTCCGGGGTGCTGCTGCTCGCCTTCGAGTCGCTGCTGGTCTACAAGCTCTGGACCACCACCAGGACGTACCACCGGAAGCTGGCGGCTCTCTGAGCCGGCCTCATCTGACGCGCACCGGCACCACGTCCGGAGCGCCGAGGCGGGCCGCGTCGGCCGTCTCGTCGTCCTGCTGCTCCTGCGAGGCCCGTTCCGCCTCGACCCGCAGGCGGTAGTTCTCCACCTCCCGGTCACGCTGTTCGGGGGTCCAGCCCAGCACCCGGCCGATCAGTTCGGCGGCGTGCGGTGCCGCCACCACACCCCGGTCGAACGTCTCGATCGAGATGCGGGTCCGCCTGGTCAGCACGTCGACCAGGTGGCGGGCGCCCTCGGCGGCGGCCGCGTAGACGAACTCGGCCCGCAGGTAGTCCTCGGCGCCCTCGATCGGCCGGCCCAGATCCGGATCGTCGCGGACCAGGTCGAGCAGCTCGTGGATGAGCGACCCGTACCGGCCGAGCAGATGCTCGATCCGGGCCACGTGCAGGCCCGACTCGGCGGCCAGGAGGCCCCGGCGGTTCCACAGCGCCGGATAGCCGTCCGCCCCGACCAGCGGAACCCGGTCGGTGACCGACCGTGGCACGTTACGGGCCAGGCTGTGCACGCAGGCGTCGATCGCGTCCTTCGCCATCACCCGGTACGTCGTGTACTTGCCACCGGCGACCACCACCAGCCCCGGCACCGGGCTGCCGACCGAATGCTCCCGGGACAGCTGCGACGTCGACTCGGACTCGCCGAACAGCAGCGGCCGCAGCCCCGCGTAGACGCCCTGCACGTCGGCCCGCTCCAGCGGCGTCGCCAGCGTCTTGTTCACCTCGCTGAGCAGGTAGTCGATGTCCTTGCTGGAGGCGGCCGGATGCGCCTTGTCCAGCCGCCAGTCGGTGTCGGTGGTGCCGATGATCCAGTGCCGGCCCCACGGGATGACGAACAGGACACTCGACGCGGTCCGCAGGATCAGTCCGGTCGACGACTGGATCCGGTCGCGCGGCACGACCAGGTGGATGCCCTTGGAGGCGCGCACGTGGAACTGGCCGCGCTCACCGACCAGGGACTGCGTCTCGTCGGTCCATACCCCGGTCGAGTTGACCACCTGCCGGGCGCGGATCTCGTACGTCCGGTCGTGTTCGAGGTCGTGCACCCGTACGCCGGTGACCCTTTCGCCCTCCCGGAGGAAACCGACCACCTCGGCCCGCGTCACGACGTGGGCCCCGTGGGACGCCGCGGTCCTGGCCAGGAACATGGTGTGCCGGGCGTCGTCGAGCTGCGCGTCGTAGTACTGCAACGCCCCGACCAGCGAGTCCTTGCGTAACGCCGGGCAGGCCCGCATCGCGCCGCGGCGCGTCAGGTGCCGGTGCCGCGGCAGGGAACCGGGCCCGGCCATCGTGTCGTAGAGGGTCACGCCGGCACCGGCGTAGAGGCGTTCCCAGCCGCGATGTTTCAGTGGATAGAGGAACCGGACGGGCCGGGCCAGATGTGGTGCGAGGCGTTGCAGGATGAGTCCGCGCTCCCGCAATGCCTCGCGCACCAGCGCGAAGTCGAGCATCTCCAGATAGCGCAGGCCGCCGTGGATGAGTTTGCTGGACCGGCTCGACGTGCCGGAGGCGAGGTCGCGCGCCTCGACGAGGCCCACGGTCAGTCCCCGTGTGACCGCGTCGAGCGCGCAACCCGC
This sequence comes from Actinoplanes sp. NPDC023801, assembly GCF_040639655.1. NCBI lineage: Bacteria > Bacillati > Actinomycetota > Actinomycetes > Micromonosporales > Micromonosporaceae > Actinoplanes > Actinoplanes sp. NPDC023801. The sequence continues at coordinate 148,793 of NZ_JBFAAI010000002.1, forward strand.
CCCCACCACTCCTCCGCCGATCACCAGGACGTCGACCTCCCGCGCCGACAGGGCAACGAGTGCGGCGTCCCGGTAGGAAGGAGAAAGAGCAGTCATGATCAGTCCACGTCCACCCAGTCGAGGGTTCGCTGCACCGCCTTCTTCCACCGCCCGAAGCCCTGTTCCCGCTGTTCGTGCGACCAGGCCGGCTGCCAGCGCTGCGACTCGTTCCAGTTCTCCCGCAGCTCGTCGGTGTTCTTCCAGAAGCCGACCGCGAGGCCGGCCGCGTAGGCGGCGCCCAGCGCGGTCGTCTCGGCGACCACCGGCCGGCTGACCGGCACACCGAGCACGTCGGCCTGGATCTGCATGCACAGGTTGTTCACGGTGATCCCGCCGTCGACCTTGAGCACGTCCAGGGTCACGCCGGAGTCCTGCGCCATCGCGTCGACCACGTCCCGCGTCTGGTAGCAGATCGCCTCGAGGGTGGCACGGGCGATGTGCGCGCCGGTGTTGAACCGGGACAGGCCGACGATGGCGCCGCGGGCGTCGGATCGCCAGTACGGCGCGAACAGGCCGGAGAACGCGGGTACGAAGTAGACGCCGCCACTGTCCGGGACCTGCGACGCCAGCGACTCGCTCTCGGCGGCCGAGTTGATGAGGTGCAGCTGGTCGCGCAGCCACTGCACGGCCGAGCCGGTGACCGCGATCGAACCCTCCAGGGCGTAGACCGGGGCGGCGTCGCCGAACTTGTAGCAGACCGTGGTGAGAAGGCCGTTCTCCGAGCGCACCAGGTTCGTCCCGGTGTTGAGGAGCATGAAGTTGCCGGTCCCGTAGGTGTTCTTGGCCTCGCCGGGTGAGAAGCAGACCTGCCCGACCGTGGCGGCCTGCTGGTCGCCGAGGTCCCCGGTGAGCGGCACGTCGCCGCCGAGCGGTCCGCTGACGTGGGCGACACCGTAGCCGTTCGGGTCCGACGAGGGCCGGATCTCCGGCAGCATCCGCCGGGGGATGCCGAAGAACGACAGCAGTTCGTCGTCCCAGTCGAGGGTCTCCAGGTTCATCAGCATGGTCCGGCTGGCGTTGGTCACGTCGGTGACGTGGTTGCCGCCGTCCTTCCCGCCGGTGATGTTCCACAGCAGCCAGCTGTCGGTGTTGCCGAAGAGGGCGTCACCACGCTCGGCGGCCTCGCGTACCCCGTCGACGTTCTCCAGGATCCATTGGATCTTGCCGCCGGAGAAGTAGGTCGCCGGCGGCAGCCCCGCCTTGCGCCGGATCACGTCGCCCCGGCCGTCACGGTCGAGGGCGGAGGCGATCCGGTCGGTACGGGTGTCCTGCCACACGATCGCGTTGTAATACGGCCGGCCGGTACGCCGGTCCCACACGACCGTGGTCTCGCGCTGGTTGGTGATGCCCACCGCGGCCAGGTCCGACGCGCTCAGGTTAGCCTTCTGCATGGCGGTCCGCACGACGGTGACGGTCCGGTCCCAGATCTCGATCGGGTTGTGCTCGACCCAGCCGGCCTGCGGCAGGATCTGCTCGTGCTCCAGCTGATGCCGGGCCACCTCGTTGCCGCCATGGTCGAAGATCATGAAACGGGTGCTGGTGGTCCCCTGGTCCACTGCGCCCACGAAGTCAGCCACGGTTCGCCTCCACGTTCTCGTCACTCAGGTTTCCGTCACGCTGGGTCGGAATCTCGCCCGGTTCCTGAGGAGCGTCCGACGGAAGGAAACGTCCGATCAAAGTCTGGTACAGCCCCGCGCCGAGAACGCCGCCGATGATCGGCCCGACTATCGGGATCCAGAAGTAGAGATACCCTGTCTGGTCGCGGAACGCGCCGCCATACCCGGTCAGGAAGCTGGCGAGTCGCGGCCCGAAGTCACGGGCCGGGTTGATCGCGTAGCCGGCGTTGGTGCCCCATGCCATGCCGATGGCGACCACGAGCAGGCCGACGACGACCGGTCCGAGGTTGGCCGCCGGAGCGGTGTTGGCCATGTCGGTGAGCGCCAGGATCACGAAGAGCAGGATCGCGGTGCCGATGATCTGGTCCCGGAAGGCGCCCCACTCGCCGACCGGGAGCGTGCCGTTGCCGGGCAGCGTCGAGAAGACGCCCTGCGTCTTGATCGTCAGACCGGGGTCGGCGGCGTTCAGGACCTCGGTGTAGTTCCAGCGCACGATCAGCGCGGCGACGAACGCGCCGAGGAACTGGGCGATCGAGTACGGGGCCACCTTCCGCCAGGAGAAGCCCTTGAAGACGGCGAGCGCGATGGTCACCGCCGGATTGAGATGTGCGCCGCTGACCCGCGCCGCGACGTAGATGCCGAGTGTCACACCCAGGCCCCAGGCCCAGGCGATGCTGTCGTGGTCCCCGATGCCGGCGGCGGCGACCTGCGCCACCACCCCCACGCCGAACAGGATCAGGATCATCGTGCCGGCGAACTCGGCGGCGAGTTCCCCGACGAGGCCGGGTGTCTTGAATCGTGTGGCCATGCTCCCTCCAGGCTTCGTTGCCTCCAGATGCCTGGACGCTATGGAGAGGCCCGGTAAGGGGCAATGAACAGCGGTCGGCATTGTCGAACATCGGCGAGGATTGTTCGCGACGGTGGAGACGGCGCGGTCCACTTTGCGCCTTGCGACAGTCCATGTAGGTCGCGAACAACCCTCGATAACCGCGAGTCGTCGCACGGTGGCATAGAGTCCGAAACATGCCGGGCACTGTGCAGGCGATCGAACGAGCGGCCGCGATCCTGCGGACGCTCGCCGGTGGGCCGGGCCGGCTCGGGCTCACCGAGATCGCCCGCACCCTGGACCTGGCGAAGGGCACCACCCACGGCATCCTGCGCACCCTGCAGCTGGTCGGGTTCGTCGAACAGGACCGGGTCTCCGGGCACTACCAGCTCGGCGGGGCCCTGCTGCACCTCGGCACCAGCTACCTGGACATCAACGAACTGCGGTCCCGCTCGATCAACTGGGCCGATCCGCTGGCCGCGCGCAGCGGCGAGGCGGTCCGGATCGGCACCGTCCTCGAGGGCCGGGTCCTCGTCGTCCACCACGTGTTCCGGCCGGACGACACCTTCCAGACCCTCGACGTCGGCGCGCTGCTGCCGCTGCACGCCACGGCGCTGGGCAAGGTACTGCTCGCCTACCGGGCCGGCGGTCCCGTCCCCGACCTGGAAGCCTTCACCCGGCTCACCCTCACCGATCCGCGCGCGCTCGCCACCGCCCTGGACGGGGTACGCGACGCCGGCTGGGCGAGCGAGATCGAGGAGTTCCTGCTCGGGCAGGCCGCGGTGGCGGCACCGATCCGCGGCTACGGCGGCCTGGTGGTCGGTGCGATCGGCGTCTCCGGCCCGGTCGAGCGGCTCTGCGACAGCCGCTACCGGCCTCGCGCCCAGCTGGTGGCCTACGTACGCGACGCCGCCCGCGCGATCTCCCGGGACCTGGGGGCCACCCGATGACGGAGAAATACGTGGTCGCCATCGACCAGGGCACCACCTCGACCCGGTGCATCGTCTTCGACCGGCGCGGGCAGCTGGTGTCGCTCGCGCAGCAGGAGCACAAGCAGTACTTCCCCCGGCCCGGCTGGGTGGAGCACGACGCCATGGAGATCTGGCGCAACGTGGAACGGCTCGCTCCCCGGGTCCTGAGCCGGGCCGGGATCGAGCTCGGTCAGGTGGCGGCGCTGGGCATCGCCAACCAGCGGGAGACGACGGTTGTCTGGGACCGGCTGTCCGGGGTTCCGGTGGGGCGGGCGATCATCTGGCAGGACACCCGCACGGACGCGCTGGTGAACTCTCTTCTCACCCGGGCCGAGGCTTCCGACATCTCCGAGATATCCGGCTTGCCGCTGGCGACGTACTTCTCCGGGCCGCGGCTGCGCTGGATCCTGGACCACACGCCCGGCCTGCGGCGGCGCGCCGAACGCGGCGAGGTGCTGTGCGGCACCATGGAGACCTGGCTGATCTGGAACCTGACCGGCCGAAGCCAGCACGTCACCGACGTCACCAACGCCAGCCGCACCATGCTCCTCGACGTCCGGTCGCTGGACTGGTCCCCGCGGGCCCTCGACTTCTTCGGCATCCCCCGCGCGATGCTGCCGGCGGTGCGGCCGTCCATCGGCGGCTTCGGCACGGCGTCGCAGGGCTTTCCGGGGGTACGGATCGGCGCCGCGCTCGGCGACCAGCAGGCGGCCCTCTTCGGGCAGACCTGCTTCACGCCCGGCGAGGCGAAATGCACCTACGGAACCGGCAGTTTCCTGCTGCTCAACACCGGCACGGAGCTGGTACCCCCGGAGAACGGCCTGCTCAGCACGGTCGCCTACCAGATCGCGGGCGAGCCGGCGGCGTACGCCCTGGAAGGTTCGATCGCGATCACCGGCTCCCTGGTCCAGTGGTTCCGCGACCAGCTCGAGCTGATCTCCAGCGCGCCGGAGATCGAGACGCTGGCCCGGACCGTCGCCGACAACGGCGGCTGCTACATCGTGCCCGCCTTCTCCGGCCTGTACGCGCCCTACTGGCGCAGTGAGGCACGCGGCGTCATCGTGGGCCTGACCTCGTACATCACCAAGGGACACCTGGCCCGCGCGGTGCTGGAGGCGACCGCCTGGCAGACCCGTGAGGTGGTCGACGCGATGAACGCCAACTCCGGCCTGACCCTGACCACGCTCAAGGTCGACGGCGGGATGACGGCCGACAACCTGCTCATGCAGATGATCGCCGACGTCCTCGACGTGCCGCTGGTACGCCCGCTCGCCGTCGAGACGGTGTCCCTCGGTGCGGCGTACGCGGCCGGCCTGGCCGTCGGTTACTGGCCCGACCTCGACGGCCTGCGCCGCAACTGGCACATCGCCGGGCAGTGGATGCCGGCCATGGACCCGGCGGTGCGTTCCACCGAGTACGCCAACTGGCGCCGCGCGGTGGAACGCACCTTCGACTGGATCCAGCCGGCCTGACCGTTACTTCGTGGCGCGGTGGGTGAGCCGGTCACGGAGCCGGTCGACCAGCCCCACCCCGGGCCCGACCAGCTTGTGGAACAGCTCGCTGTTCGGCGCGCCCGGATGCGGCCGGGTCGGAGCCAGCTTCTTCGCCGTCTCGACCTTCCCGGCCAGCCCGGCCAGTTCGTCGGCGGGGATCCGCAGGCGCATCTCCGGGAACTGTTCCTGCTCCTCGTCGCGCACGTGGTCGGCTAGCAGTTCCTCGAGCTTGCGCAGCGCCTGGTCGAACTCGGGGCTGGAGACGTCCACGTCCTCCAGCCGCTTCATCGTCACCTCGAGCTCCTTGTGCTCCTCGATGTCGTGCTCGACGGCCTTCTCGCCGTCGTCGAGGTACTTGCGCATGGCCGGGTAGATGTACATCTCCTCGGCCACCGCGTGCCGCACCAGTTCGCTGATCGCGGTGTCGGTGAGGTCACGCCGGATCATCGGGTCCTTGACCGTCCAGATCTCACCGATCAGGGCGGTGACGTCACGGTGGTCACCGGCGAGGACATCGAACACGTCCCCGCCGCTCTGCGGGCTTGTCACGTTTCCTCCAGGGGGCAGACACGTTCAGTTCCGACGTGGGGCTACCCGTCCCGGACGGAAACATGCCTCAGGCGGCGATGAGGCGCGGATCGGCCTTGCGGAAGCCGAGGCAGTGGCCGCAGACCATGTAGTGGCTCGCCGGTTTCACCGGGAACAACGGCACGAAGAACAACGTGAACTTCGTGGTACGCCGCAGAATCTGCTGCGGTGCCTCCCAGTGGCAGATCTCGCACGTCATGACCCGTGTGCCGATCACGTGGTCCTTGCTCCGCAGTCCGAACAGCACGAACATCGCTGACTCCCTCATTCACCGGTGGACCCCATGGTCATACCCAACGGCAAGCGGAACGTGCCGGCATCGCCGAGACGGCCCCGGCGACATCGTGGTGGTGACCGTGCCGCAGCACACCCGGTGGGCACCCCGGCGGCCAGCGATTCCGTCCGGAAGCTGGTCGATGCTGTCTGTTCGCGCGGAACGGGTGGGAGTTTCTTCCGATGTCCGGACCGACCGCCGCTGAGTAGCGTCGACCGCGGTACGGATCGGTACGGGAGGGCGCGTGCGAGAACTTCAGGAAGATCTCACCGTCACCGCGCGGCGGGCCGGCCCCGGCGAACTGCTGGTCCGGGTCGTCGGTGAGCTCGACACCCGGACGGCGGCGCCGATGCTGCGCCAGCTGACCGAGCTGCTGGACGGGGGCCCGGAACTGATCCGGCTGGATCTGACCGGGATGGACTTCTGTGACCACGCCGGGCTGCGGGCCCTACGGGCGGTGGAGGCGGCGGCCGGTCCGGACCGGGTACGGATCGTCGCCGTCCACCCGTCGGTCGACATGATCCTGCGGCTGTGCGGGATCGAGACGTTCCTCGGCCATCCCGCCGGGGCGGCGACCTGGACCGCCTGATCGGCCGACCCCGCCGGGAGCGTGCCGATACACCACCGGAGCGGCCATGATGGACGGGTGGGCCAACCTCCCGTCGGCGGGCGGATCACGGCCGAGATCCTGCGGGTCGCGGCGCTGCGGGTCGGCGTCCGGGAGCGGGCCGAGGCGCTGATCGAGGCGTTACGCCCGGTGCTGCGCCACGACGCGGCCTGGCTCAGCCTGCTCGACCCGGAACGCTGGCTGCAGGAGCCGGTCGCCACCCCGGGTCACCGGCCACGCCTGCGGCACCATCTGACGAGCCGGGAGTTCATGGCCGAGGTGGAACGGGTCGGCATGCACCGCGGGCGCCGGCCGATCCGGGTGGTCGACTCGCCGGTCCCGGTGTCCGAACTGGCCGTCTGGGTCGACCACTTCGCACCGGCCGGGCTGGCCGAAGGAGTGTCGGTCCCGCTGGTCACCGCGGACGGGCGGTATGTGGGGCTGCTCGGCGCGCACACCGAGTCGCCGGTGCCGCTCGGGGACGAGGACGTCGACCTGCTGGTCATGCTGACTCCGCTGATCGCGCACGTGGTGGATCCGCTGCGGACCCTGACCACGCTCACCGGGATGGTGCAGGACGCCCGAGCCGGTGTGGTGCTGACCCGGGCGGGACGCGCCGAGGGACTGCCGGGACTGCCGGGCCCACGGGAACTCGGGGTGGAACCGGCCACGTTACGGCTGCTGGGTTCGCTGCTGACGCCGGATCGCACGCTGGCGCGATTCCTGGTGCCGGGGGAGGATCCGCCGGGACAGCCGGTCCTGCTGCGGGTGACGGCGCTGGCCTGCCCTCCGGAGCCGCCCGGCCACTACCGGGCCATGATGCTGCTGGGGCCGCCGCCGGAGACGTACGGCCTGACCCGCCGCGAGTTGCAGGTGCTCGGCCTGCTGGTGGAGGGGCGCAGCAACGCGGCGATCGCGAACGAGTTGCGGATCACCGCCCGTACCGCGGTCGGGCACCTCGAGCACATCATGCTGAAGATGAGGGCCGAGTCGCGGACCGCGGCGGCGGTGCGTGCCGATCGGCAGGGCCTGTACATGCCGGCCGGGCTGCTCAACCCCATCCCGCACATCACGCGGTGAAGCCTCACGCGGTGCAGCCTCACACCTTGAGCAGCGCCCACACCATCGGCGACCATGTACCGGCCCGGCTGCGGCGGCCGGGTCCGAGGGCAGGTGCAGGCGTGCCCGGTCCATCCGCGGCCGATGGCTGATCAGGAACGACCGGGCGAGCGGCACGGTCGGGAAGACGGGCACGAGCCGGCGCCAATCACCGTCAGGTGTGGCACGTCCCCTTGCCGGGCGGGACGTGCCACACCGGTCATCGATGCCGGATCAGTGCGGTCCGAAGGTGTCGTGGGTGATGTACTGCCCGGTCGGCGGGGTGACCGTGGTGCGGTTGGCACCCGGCTCCCAGGTGACCGTCCCGTCCGGATCCCGCTTGGCGTACTTGAACTCCACCGCTGTACCGGGCGGCAGCGCGACGCCTCCCGACCACACCGGGTAACGGGCCGCGTCGAGCACGACGCCCCGCGCCGGGTCCCACCCGCCCAGCTCCGGCAGGTTGCCGACGACCAGGACCTGCTGACCCCATCGAGTCTCGGCGGTGACGTTGAAGGTCGCCGCGATGCGGTTCACCGGATCGGGCCGGAAGGTCACCCCGGTGCCCTCCCGCAGCGAGGCGGCATCGACGGAGTACGCGAGACCGGCCGTTCCCGCCGGGTTCTCCACGCCGATCGTGGCCCCGGCTCCGCTCGACCGTTCCCCGGACAGGCCCCGGTACCCGTAGGTGACGGTGCCGTCGGCGTGCAGGACGGCACTGACCGAGATCCGGCCGTCGTAGCCGAAGAACCGCACGTTGCGCCACTCCACCACGAAGGTGTCCGCGCCGGCGGCCGTGTAGATACCGGCCGGATCGTCGACGACCAGGTCGTCCCAGAGCGCGTAGAAGGCATGGTTCGGTTCGGCGGCGTCCGGCAGGGCGGTGTTCTGGTAGTAGGTGCTCGGGCTGCCGAGCCCGATCACGCCGTTGGTGCTGATCCAGGCGCGGTTACGGGCGACACCGTAGAGCGGGACCGCGAACGGCAGGGTCACCTCGGTCACCGCGTCGTCACCGGTGATCGGCAACTTCTCGGTGCCGGGGCGGTACGCCTCGGTCGCGGGGGCGCAGCGGTAGCCGTACCCGTCCACGATCTGCCGCAACGCGAGGTCGAGGGTGACGTCACCGCTGACCGTCAGTGATCGGTTCTCGGCGGCGAAGCAGCCACCCAGCGGACGCACGGTGAGTTCGTAGCTGCCGTGCGGTGCGGCAAGCCGGAAACGCCCGTCAGCACCGGTGGTGACGGTCGCCGGGGTTCCGGTCAGCCCGACGACGGCGCCCTCGAGCGCCACTCCGGCACCGGTCACCACGCCGGACACCACACCGGAGGCCGCGCTGGTGAGAGCCGGATCGACAGTCACGGCGTCACCGGCCGTGATGGTCACGCCGGTCTCGAACGGGTCGTACCCGAACGGGGCCACCCGGAGGCGGTAGGAACCGGCCGGCAGCCGGCCGAAACGATAGGCGCCGTCGGCCGCGGCGGTCACCGTCCGCGACGCCGTTCCGGTCAGCGTCAGATCAACCCCGCCGAGGGGTACGCCGTTCGCGCGCACCGTACCCGTGAGGCTTCCCGACGGGCTCACCGCGAGCCGCACCGCCGCGTACGCGTCCAGGCGGCCCTGCCCGAACACGTTGTTGTCGCCGGCCGTACCGCCGCAGCTGGTGTCGTTCGTGTCGATCGCCGTCTCGTCCAGGATCTCCCTGGTGGCGGCGATGTCCCGGCGCAGCGCCGGAGCCGCCGACCAGATCAGCGCCACGGTGGCCGCGGTGTGCGGGGAAGCCATCGACGTGCCGCTGTTGGCCGCGAAGTCACCGCCCGGCACGCTGGAGCGGATGTCGACGCCGGGCGCCGACAGGTCCGGCTTGACGCCGCCGTCCTGACCGGTGCCGCGGCTGGAGAACCAGGCGATCCGGTCCTCGGCGTCCGTCGCCCCCGACGCGTACGTGCCGGCGTAGGAGCCGGGCGTGCCCGAGGTGTTGCAACCCGGTCCGGCGTTGCCGTTGGAGAACGCCGGGAAGATGCCGGCGGCCACCCAGGAACGGACCACGTCGGAGTACCACGGGTCGAACCCGGCCGCTCCGCCCCACGAGTTGTTCACGACGTCCGGAGCCAGGTCCGGGCGCGGGTTCTGCCCGTTGCGGTCGGTCGGCGCGACGATCCACTGTCCGGCCGCGAGCAGGGCCTCCACCGAGCAGGAGCTGTGCTCGCAGCCCTTCGCAGCGATCCAGCTGACGCCGGGAGCCACGCCGATACCGCCGGCGCCGGCCATCGTGCCCATCGTGTGCGTGCCGTGACCGTTGTTGTCGCACGGGGTGCCGTCGGCACAGAGCCCGGTCGGGTCGAACCAGTTGTAGTCGTGCGTCCAGCCGCCGCCGGCCTGCCGCCCGCGATAGCTCGCGGCCAGTGCCGGGTGGTCGAACTGCACACCGGTGTCGATGTTCGCGACGACGACGCCCTGACCGCGGACGCCGTTCTCGGCCCAGACCCGCGGAGCGCCGATCCGGTCAACGTTCCACTCGACGGCGTCGACGGTCGCCCGCACGGCACCGGCGACCGGCGCGGGGAGCGTCACCGGGGTGTCCGGCAGCACGGCCTTCACCTCCGGGCGGGCCGCGACCTCGGCGAGCAGACGGGCGTCGCCGGTGACCTTGACGGTGTCGGCGATCCAGAACGTCTTGAACTTCGCCTTGCGGCTGGTCAGCAGCTTGCGCAGGCCCCGCTGACTGCGGGCGGCACTGTCGGTCGCGGCCCGGTGGACGGCTCCGGCCCGGGCCTTGCCCTTCGCCTTCGTGGCCGGGGCCAGGTCGGGCCGGTCGCGCAGCAGCACCCAGAAGGATGCCTCGCGGCCGTCCGCCACGGCAGCGGTGACCCGGTCATCGATCCTGGAATCCGCCGGCGCAGCGGCGGCGGGAGTACCGGCCAATGTGGACAGTGAGAGCGCGAGGACGGTCAAGCCGGTGCCGATCACCCGTCTCGTCCGGCGCCTGCCGGGATCCGGCTCCGGGCCACTCGGGTCCTTCGTCATGGGTCTTCCTCCGGTCGGTGACGCACTCCGCCGGGAACGGAGTGCGGTTGGACCCTATTGACGAAACCCAGTTTCTTGCAAGTTCTTGCAGTTCTTTCAATGTGTTTCGCACCCATGTCGATTTCGCCGCGTCGCTGTCGACATTGCAGCTCAGGATGGGCTCCTGCACCTCCGGCCGGTTACGGGAAAATGCCGGGCCGCGCGAATGACGAAAATCCAGACGCGACGATATGGCGGCTATGTTTCGGCAAGAAGTTGCACTGATTTCACAGTTCTTGCAGCTGCGGCCGCGGTGGCCCTGCCACCGGTCGAGCTCTCCCGAACCTTCCCGCGGTACGGCCGGCGAGGTCAGCGGGCCGCGGTGAGGCGGGCCACGGTTCTCTGCTTGAGGGCGAAGCCCTGCTTGGCGGCGTCGCGCAGGTGGGCGACGAACGGCGAACGGGAACGGCGGGCCCACGGAACCGCGACCTCGGTGGTGCCGTACTTGGACTTGTAGGAGTTGCCGCCGACGAAGTCGAACTCGGTGACACCGCGCGACCTGGCCCAGCGCAGCGCGTACCAGATGAGGCTTTCGTTGGGCCTCAGGTGCTGGTGCTCGCGGTAGCTGGCGCCGCCCCAGAAGTACATGGTGCGGTGGTACCAGGGCAGGACCGCCGTGGCGATGCAGCGGCCCTCGGGATCGCGGGCGCGCAGCAGCAGCACCCGGCCGGCCGGTCCGAGGTGACGGATCAACGACCGAACTCTTTCCACCGAATAGGTCGGTACCAGATTCTGTTTGGCGAATACGTCCCGCAATTGATCGTAGAATTCGTCGGCGAATGCGGGATCAGCGGCCGCCTCCTCGACGGTGACGCCTGACTTGGCGGCCTTGCGGATGTTTCTGCGGCACGCACCGGCCATCGATCCGAAGAGCTCGTCCTCGCCCGGAATCAATGAGATCACCGCGGTCGGGGCGTCGTCCCAGCGGAGACCGAGGCCGTCCAGATCGGCGGCGGTCAGGCCGCGGTCGCGGATCTCGAGGTGGGCGGCGCCGGCCTCGCCGAAGGCGAACGGCATCAGGGCCGACAGCGCGGCGCGCCGGGGAACTTCGGGGCGCAGGGTGAAGCCCAGGTAGGAGGTGGTCCACCCGGCCATCGGGCTGCCCAGGATACGCATGCCGAACCGCCTGCTCAGCAGACCTGTGTAGTGGCCGACGATCTGGCCGCCGTCGGTGACCGTGGCCAGCAGCGGCTCGGCGCGCTGGCATTCGGCGACGAAGCGGAGCCACTCGGGAGTGTGGAAGATCAGCCGATCCGCGTACGTCGCCCGGTCTGCCCAGAGGGCGGCGTCAGGCTGCACCTGATGCAGTCGCAACATGAGGGTCCCCGATCGCAATTATGGCCCGGCGGGCCTGATGATGCTCAACCATAAGCCCATTCCACAAGAAGCCGATCGGGCTATTTCTAATCGATGCGAATAATACTCACATTCCTTATGACAATTGCTACTGCCACACCAGTCACGTATTTGCAATGGTTGGTGAGAGCCGCGGGGCACTGCCCCGCGGCCACGCGGAGTCGGACTAGCGGGAAGGTGCCGATCGCATGCAGACGGCGATCAGACGACGCCTGAACGAACTGGGACTGCGCAGCCGCCTGCGCGCACAGCCCCGGCTGCAGGGACGGATCCTGGCCCCGGCCGGCCTGCGGCGCCGCCTGCCGAGCGCGCCCGGCCTCTACTGCCCCTTCTACCACGACGTCCCGCCGGAGTACGCGAAGGACTTGCGCCGCCACCTGCGAGCCCTGCAGCGGATCGGACCGCTGTTGTCCTGGGACGACGCGCTGGCTGTGCTGTCCGGCGCAAAGCCGCTGACCGGTCCGGTGTTCTGTCTCTCCTTCGACGACGCCCACCCCACCTGGCTCGAAGTCGCCGCTCCGGTGCTGCTCGAACTGAAGGTCCCGGCGATGTTCTTCCTGACCTCGGGGCTGGTCGGGCAACCGGGCAACATGACCTGGCAGGACTGCCGTGACCTGCTGGCGGCCGGCTTCGACTTCGGGTCGCACACGGTCACCCACCACCGGCTCGCCGACCAGGACGACGTGGCGGTGACGGCCGAGTTCGTCGACTCCAAGCGTGCGATCGAGGACGAACTCGGCGTCGAGATCAGGGACTTCGCCGCGCCGTACGGGCATCCGGCCGTCGATTTCGGCGACCGGGACGTGCGGATCGCGCAAGAGGCCGGGTACCGCAGCTTCGCCACGACGCTGCGGCCGGCCATGTACCCGGGCCACTCCCCGATGTTCATCCACCGGCAGGGACTGCACCCGGCCTGGCCGATCCTGGCTGTGAGGACCCGCGTCCATGACTGAACCGCGCATCTACCTGTCCCCTCCCGACGTCAGCGACCTGGAACGCAAACTGCTGCTCGACGCGTTCGACTCGAACTGGGTGGCCCCGGTCGGCCCCGACCTGGACGCCTTCGAGGAGCAGGTGGCCGAGCTGGTCGGCGTGCGGCACGCGGTCGCGCTGAGCAGCGGCACGGCGGCCCTGCACCTGGCCCTGATCGCGGCGGGGGTACGACGCGGCGACACCGTGCTGGTGCCGTCGTTCACCTTCGCGGCGACCGCCAACGCGGTGATGTACCTGGGCGCCCGGCCGGTGTTCGTCGACTCCACCCCGGACAGCTGGAACGTCGACCCGGCACTCGTCGCCGAGGAGTTACGGGCCCGGGCCGGGCGCGGCACGCTGCCGCGCGCGGTGATCACCGTGGACATGTACGGCCAGTGCGCCGACTACGACCCGCTGCTGGAGGCCTGCGACCGCTACGGCGTACCGCTGATCGAGGACGCCGCCGAGGCCCTGGGCGCCTCCTACCGGGGTCAGCCGGCCGGCTCGTTCGGGCTGGCCGGCGTGCTCTCCTTCAACGGCAACAAGATCATCACCACCGGCGGCGGCGGCATGCTCGTCACCGGCGACAGCCGGGTCGCCAAGCAGGCCCGATACCTGTCCACCCAGGCCCGCGAGCCGGTCGCGCACTACGAGCACCGCGCGGTCGGCTACAACTACCGGCTCAGCAACCTGCTCGCCGCGGTCGGCCGGGGTCAGGTGCAGCGCCTGGAACAGATGATCGCCGCACGGAAGGCCACCTTCGAGTACTACCGGCGGGAACTCCCCGAGCTGACGTTCATGCCGATCGCCGGGTACGGCGTCCCCAACTACTGGCTGACCTGCGCGCTCGTCGACGGCGACCGGGACCGGCTGCTCACGGTGCTGAACGAGCGCGACATCGAGGCCCGGCCCGCGTGGAAGCCGATGCACCTGCAGCCGGTCTTCCAGGACTGTGTGACCCGTGGTGGCGAGGTGTCCGCCGACCTGTTCCGCCGCGGGTTGTGCCTGCCCAGCGGATCCGCTCTGACCGAACACGACCGGAAACGCGTCGTGGACGCGATTCGGGAGGGCTGAGACGCATGCACATCGTCTACATCCATCAGTACTACTGCAATCCGGGCATGGCCGGGGGGATCCGCTCGTACGAGCAGGCCCGCCGGCTGGTCGCGCGCGGGCACACGGTCGACGTGATCACCACCGACATCACCCCGGGCGCACGGCGGCTAGGCTGGACCACGACCGTCGACGACGGGGTGACCGTCCACTGGTTCCGTGTTCCGTACAACAACAACATGTCCTATGCCCGCCGCCTGCGGGCCTTCGCCGAGTTCATGGTGCTGGCCGCCGTGAAGGCGGCGAAGCTGCGTGCCGACCTGGTGTTCGCCACCAGCACACCGCTGACCGTGGCGGTGCCCGGAGTGATCGCCGCGAAGCTGCGCCGGGTGCCGTTCGTCTTCGAGGTCCGCGACCTGTGGCCCGAGGTACCGATCGAGATGGGCGCGCTGCGCAATCCGGTGCTGCGCAAGGCCGCCGGCGCGCTGGCGCACTTCGCCTATCGCAACGCGTCCGAGGTGGTCGCCCTCTCCCCCGGCATGGCCGGCGGTGTCGTCGCCCGCCGGCCGGGCACGCCGACCACGGTCATCCCGAACGCCGCCGACCTGGACCTGTTCCGCGTCGATCCGGAGGAGGTACGCCGTTTCCGGGCCGCACACGACTGGCTCGGGGACCGGCCGCTGCTGGTCTACACCGGCGCGCTCGGCGTGGTCAACGGCGTGGGGTACCTGGTCCGGGCCATGCACACGGCCACCAGGCTCGACCCCGACCTGCGGCTGCTGATCGTCGGGCACGGCAAGGAGTGGGAGCCGACCAAGATCCTGGCCGCGGAGCTCGGCCTGCTCGGCTCGGTGGTGCACATGTGGGAGAAGGTGCCCAAGTCGGAGCTGCCGGTGATCCTCGGCGCCGCCACCATGTCGAGCAGCACCGTCCGGCCGATCCGCGGGCTGTGGGACAACTCGGCGAACAAGTTCTTCGACGCGCTGGCCGCGTCCCGGCCGATCGCCGTCAACTACGGCGGATGGCAGGCCGACCTGCTCCGCGAGACCGGTGCCGGGTTGGTGCTGGACCCCTCCGACACCGAGTCCGCCGGGTCGGAACTGGCCCGTTACCTGCGCGACGAGCTGTGGCTGAAACAGGCCCGGGACGCCGCACACCGACTGGCCGTGGAGCAGTTCTCCCGCGACCTGCTCTTCGAGAGGTTCGAGGCCGTGCTGAACCGGGCGGCCCGCCTCGAACCCGCCAATACCTGAAAAGATTCGGGGAAACTGTGGAACTGCGTGCGTACGTGCGGGCCTGCCGGCGCCGATGGCTCTGGCTCGTGGTGCCGGTGCTGGTCGCCGCCGCTGTCGCGGCCGTCCTGACCCTGGCGGGCGCGCAGGGCCACAAGTCGACCATGGTGCTGTTCGTCAGTTCCGGCACCGGGGATCCGGACGCCGGGGCGCGACGGCTCAACTCGTACATCGCTCTGCTGACCGGGCCCCGGGTGGCGCAGGCCGTGGTGGACCGGATGGGTCCCGAAGTGACACCCGAGCAGGTGCAGAAGAGCCTGGCCGCGCAGATCCGCGAGGGCACCGACCTGCTGGAGGTGTCGGCCACCGATCCGGAGGCCGAACGCAGCCGGCAGATCGTCACCACGGCGGCGGCGGTGCTCGTCGGCCTGGCCCGGCAGATCGGCACCCCGGCCGGCCCGGACGCCGGCCCCGCCACGACGGTCTCGATCGTGCAGGACGCGGTCACCGTCGAGGAGCCGGACAATCTGGGCCGCAACGCCGGTTTCGCCGCCGTGCTGGGGCTGCTGCTCGGTGCCATCGCCGTGGCGGCCCGCGAGGCCGGAGCCCGTACGGTCGGCGACGAGGACGATCTGCGCCGGCTCGGACTGGACGCGGTCGGCACGATCGCGATCGGTGGCCGGTCCCGTTCCGGGCACGCCGACCAGGCGCTGGCCGAGGCGTTCCGGCGGCTGCGCAGTCTGCTGCCGGTGCTGGCCGAACCGCACGAGACGATCCGCTCCGGCCGTGGCCGCTCCCTGCTGCTGACCGGCGCGGTCCGCAAGGAGGGCACCACGGCCGTGACCTGCGGCCTGGCCATCGCGATGGCGGAGACAGGGGCGCGGGTGGTGCTCGTCGACGCCAACATGCGGACGCCGGGCATCGGGCGCTACCTGTCCCTGGACAGGTCGCCCGGCCTGGCCGAGGTGCTGGCCGGCACCGCGAAGGTTCCGGACGTGCTGCAGAACTCGCTCGGCGGCCGGGTGACCGTGCTGCCCGCGGGCGAGCACGCACCCGATCCCGGTGAGCTGCTCGCCTCGCCCCGGCTGGGCGCGACCGTGCGGACGCTGACCGAGCGCTACGACATCGTGCTAGTCGACGCCCCGCCCCTGCAGGGGGTGGCTGACGCGGCCGTGCTCGGGCAGGTCACCGACAGCGCCCTGCTGGTGGTACGAGCCGGCCGGACCCGGACCGCGGACGTGGAGAAGTCGATCGACCTGCTCCAGCGGGTCGGGGCGAAGCTGGCCGGCGCGGTGCTCAACGCGCTGCCGCGCAAGCTGCCGGAGAACGGCTCGTGGCAGGGCCCGGCCGGGGTGAGCGCCGGAGCGGACAGCCCCGACCTGGTCTTCGGCCTGGACCCGACCCAGTCGCCGCGGCTGGACGACACGTTCGTGTCGCTGCCGGTGGTCGGTACGGCGCGCGGCCGGGCCCGGGTGGTGGACCCGGAGATCGAGTCCGCAGGATCCGACGACGAGAAGGCCGAGGTGCCGTCGCAGCGCGCGGCGGCCGAGGACGACAGCGAGACCGCCGCCACGAACGAGGAGCAGCGACGCGGTGAGTGAGCTGCGGGTCGGGAGTCCGGAAGCAGGCGAGGCCGGTCCGCCACGACGGGGTGACCCGATCACCCTGGCCGGAAAGGTACTGCGGGAGCCCAGCGTTCAGTTGCTCGCGTCGCAGGTGCTGACCGGCGGCGTGGCGATGGCCGCGAACATCCTGATGGTCCGGTCGCTCGATCCGACGCACCGCGGTGAGGTCGCGCTCATGCTGCAGGTGGTCTACCTGGCCACCCAGCTGCTTCTGCTCGGCACCGAACGCAGTTTCGTCGCCGCGTACCACAACGTCTCGCCCGCTCCGGCGGTCCGCGCCTACGCCCGGCTGCTGGCCGTACCGTGCGTGTTCTTCCTGGCCGGAGCGGTGATCTGGCAGCTGGCCGCGCCGTCCCGGCTCACCCCGGGCCCGCTGATCGTGGCGATGCTCGCCTGGTTCGCGCTGATCGAGGCGGCCGGCCTGGCCACCCGGTCGATCGCGATCGCGGTGGGCCGGGTACGGGACTTCTTGCTGGCCCGGGTGATCGAGGCGCTGCTGCTGCTGGCCATGCTGATCGGCCTGTACGTGACCGGCGCGAGCCACCCGGAGACGTGGTTCCTGGCGTATCTGCTCGCCGGAGCCACCCCGACCGTGATCTACCTCGTCATCTGGCTGCGGCTGCCGGTCGTCGCCGGGAGCACGCCGGTCGGCGCCGCGCAGAACCGTCTCGTACGCCGGGAGGGTCTCTCGCTCTTTCCCGCGGCCCTGTCCAACATGGCCATGCTGCGGGTGGACCGGCTCGTCATCCCGGCTCTGGCGTCGACCGCGGCGCTGGGCCACTACACCGCGGTCGCCACGATGACGGAGCTGCTGGCGTGGCCGGTCCGGGCGTACGCCGACTCGCGTCTGGGCCGGTGGCGGGCCTCGCACAACGAGGGCGGTCTCACGGCGGCGCCGATCGTGGTGGTCGCGGCCGTCTACGTGCTGATCGTGGTGCCGCTGGTGGCCGGCGGCCTGTACCTGCTGATCGAGCCGCTGTTCGGGCACGAGTATGCGGACGCCAAGGTGGTGGTGCTGCCGCTGGTGGTGGCGGCCGGGCTCTACGCGGTCTCCCGGGTCAGCCTGGGCCTGCTGATCGCCAAGGGCCACGGCGCTCTCGTCTCGGCCGCCGAGATCACCGGGTTCGTGGTGAGTTTCGTGGTGTACGTGGCGCTGATCCCCCGTCTCGGGATCCTCGGTGCCGCCTACGGTTCGCTTGCCGGTTACGGCGCGTGCCTGGTCTTCGCGATCGTGGCGAGCAGGATAGCGGGACGCAGGTGAACGCGAACCGCGCCTTCCTCGCCCCCGGCCTGCTGCTGATCCTCGTCGCGATCGGCGGCCGGTACACCCTGGACCGGGCCGGGCTGCTCGAACTGGCCTGGGTCGACCTGCGGGTGATCGGCCTGGCCGTGGCGCTGGTGGTGCTGGCCCTGGACACCGCGCGACGGGAACGGACGGTACAGGAACGGGAGGGCTGGCTGGTCGTCGCGGTGCTGTTCTTCGTGTTCCAGATCGCTTCCGCGCTGTGGGCCCCGCCGGCCGCCCGGATCGGCCCGCAGACCCTCGACCTGGTGCTGCTCATCGTTCTGGTGCTGGCGTTCTACCAGTACTCGGCCGGCGACCCGGAGACCGTGGCCCGCCTCACCTTCCAGCTGTTCTTCGTGGCGGCGATCGTCTACGCCCTGGCCGCGATCTTCATCAGCGGGCCCGGCGAGCAGGGCCGGTATTCGGCGTTCGGCGGCGGGCCGAATGTGTTCGCCCGCATCGAGGTTCTCGGGGTGATCAGCGCGATCGCCCTGTTCATGCTGACCGGACGCAAGCTGCCACTGCTGGTGATCCCGCTGTTCCTGCTGGCCACGGTGCTGTCCGGTTCCCGCGGGACACTGGTGGCCGGTGGTGTGGTCGGCTTCTTCGCCCTGCTCAAGCTGCGGCACCGGATCAGCGCCGGAGCGGTCGCGGCGGCCGCCGTGGTGACGGTGGTCGCGGTCGGCGTCATCGGGGTGTTCGCGCCGCCGGAGTTCACCGATCTGTTCCAGGAACGATTCGTTGAACAGACCGTGCAGGAACAATATCTCTCCGGGCGGACCGACATCTGGATGGCCGCCGTACGCATGTTCGCCGACTACCCGATAGCCGGCTCCGGTCTCGACGGCTTCTACGGCCTGATCGGGGTGAACCAGGCCGTCGAGTACCCGCACAACTATGTGCTCGCGGTCGCCGCCGAGGGCGGGCTGGCCGGGCTCGCCCTGATGACCGCCTCGATCGTGCTGTGGACCCGGGTGGTGCGGGGCGGCGGGGCCCGTCCGCAGCTCACCGGTCTGGCCGTGGCGGCGGCCGTCTTCGTGGCGCTGAGCGGCCTGTTCTCCGGCGACTACTACGACTCCCGGCTGGCCTGGATGTTCGCCGGCCTGGCCGCCGCAGCGGCACTCTCCCGGCCGGCGAATCACCATCGGCGCGACCTGGCGGTGGCCCGATGAGACGGCGCACGGTGCTGGTCGCCGGGCTCGGGGGCGCGGCGGTCGCGGGGGCGGCCGGCCTTCATCTGGTGCGTGCCACCGATGACGTCCCGGAGGTGCGGCAGCCGTTGCCGGCGGCGCCACCGGCCGTCGAGGCGGCCGCCAAGGTCAGACCGGTCTCGTACTGGACCGGGGTCTATCTGCGCAGCTGGGACTTCTCGTACCGCAACGGGACGCCGCTGAGCCGCTCGAAGGACAGCCGGGACCACTACGACCTGGCGTACGACATAGACGCCTGCACGGCCATGTTCCGGGCCACCGGACAGACCCGCTACCTGGACCGCGGCCTGGAGTTCCTGGAGAACGTGGTCGCCGCCGCGGCGCCCTCGGCCTCGCTGGCGAAGAGCTCGTTCCGGGACGGTTACCGGGGCTGGGCGTCCAGTCGCGCGGGCGGCGGCGGCGACGAGTTCCCGCTCTACGAGTCGTACCTCTGGCGGTACGGCACCAACCTGCTCGTGGCCATGAAGGACCTCGCGGACAGCGGCCACCGGGACCGGTACACCCGGCTGCTCGCCTTCGCCGAGGCGAACATCTTCGACAAGTGGCACTCGCGCGGGCCCAGGGACCACATCTACCGCGAGCGTACGCACATGGCCGCGCACTGGGCCCTGATCGCCATGAACCTCGCCCATCTCACCGCCGACCAGTCCCGCAAGGCGCGGTGCAACGCGGTGGTCGACGAGATCAGCTCCCAGTTGCGGGGCCAGTTACGCCGTAATCCGGCGGAGCCGACCGCCTGGTTCTGGAACGACGTCTGGGGCGCGGCGAAACAGCCGGGTCAGGACGTCGGTCACGGCAACGGGGTCGTCACCTACGTGGTCGAGGCGCACGACCGCGCCCAGGGATGGTCGGACTCCGACATGGCGGCGTTCTCGGCTCTGCTCACCAAGGTCATCTGGCCGGGTGGGACCACCTACCGGGCTTTCGTCGACGGCACCGGCACCGACAACGGCTGGTGGTCCGACGGTTTCGTGAAGCTGGGCCGCTACGACCCGGCCGTGCAACTGCGACTGGAGAAACACCAGGTGGTGAACGATCAGTTCGCCGCGAACATGGCGCTCAACGCCAGCCTGTTGAAGGCGTGAACGCCGGAAGGAGAAACCCGACATGACGGCATCGCTGCTGGAACCGGCGGCCCGCGAGTGGAAGGAGACGCTCGCGCACGTCGGACACGACATGTACCACGTGCCGGAGTACGTCGTCCTCGACGCCCGGCTCTACGGCGGCGCCCCGGCCGCGTTCCACTTCGAGCGCGACGGGCGGCGGCTGCTGATCCCGCTGATCCTGCGGGACATCCCGGACTCGGATCTGCGGGACGCCATCTCGCCGTACGGCTACCCCGGCCCGGTCGGCTCGTGCGACGACGCCGCCTTCTGGGACGAGGCGTGCGCCGCGTTCCTCGCGACCCTGCGGGAGCAGGGTGTCGTCTCGGCCTTCATCCGGATGCATCCGCTGCTCGGCACGCCGTCACCGGCGTTGCGGGAACACGGCGTGGTCGTCCACCACGGCGAGACGGTGTCGATGGACCTGACCGTCTCCGAGGACGAGATGTGGAAGCAGACCCGCGCCGACCATCGCAACCACATCAACCGGGCCAAGCGGGCCGGCACCGAGATCGTCTTCGACGACTGGGACCGCCTCGGCGAATGGGTCGAGGTCTACCACGACAACATGCGCCGGGTCGGCGCCACGTCGTACTACTTCTTCACCCGGGAACACCTCGCCGCCCTGCACGACGCGGTCGGCGACAAGATGCACCTGGTCGTGGCGCTTGAGGACGGCGAGGTCGTCGGGGGCAACACCTTCTTCTCCTACGACGGGATCGCCACCGGATACGTGTCGTCGACCCGGCGGGCCCCCAAGCGGTACGCCGACGAACTGCTCTACGACTCGGTGCGCCGCTGGTGCAAGTCCCGCGGTGACGAGGTGTTCCACCTGGGCGGCGGCAAGGGCGGCGCGAACGACTCGCTGTTCTCGTACAAGGCCGGGTTCTCGCCGGGCCGGCACGCGTTCCACACCTGGCGCGTCGTCGCCGACCGCCCGGCGTACGAGCGGCTGGTACGCGAACGCCGCCCGGAGGCCGACCCGGCCGATCTGACCACCACCTTCCCGGCCTACCGATAGGAGCCCGTCATGCGGATCACGTGCGTCGGCGGCGGCCCCGCCGGCCTGTACTTCGCGACGCTGGCGAAGCTCGCGGACCCCGGCAACCAGGTCACCGTGCTGGAACGCAACCCGGCCGGGGTCACCTGGGGCTGGGGTGTGGTGTTCTGGGACGACCTGCTCGACGACCTGTTCCGGTACGACCCGGTCAGCGCCGAACGGATCTGGGACGCCGCGTACAAGTGGGACGAGTACGAGGTACGCGCCACCGGCAAACCCGTCACCCACCTCGCGGGGTACGGCTTCAGCCTGGGCCGCCACAGGTTGCTCGAGATCCTGGCCGGACGGGCCGCCGAGGTGGGCGTCGACATCCACTGGTCCGACGAGCTGACCGACCTCGCCGACCTGCCGCCGTCCGACCTGATCGTGGCCTGCGACGGTGCGCGCAGCCGGATCCGGGAGGCACACGCGGAACACTTCGGTGCCGAGGTGGAGATCGCCCGCAACAAGTACATCTGGCTGGGCACCCCGAAGGTCTTCGACACGTTCACCTTCGGGTTCGAGGAGACGCCGGCCGGCTGGGTGTGGTTCCACGCCTACCCGTTCGACGACCGGACCAGCACCTTCATCGTCGAGTGCACCCCGGCCACCTGGTCGGCGCTGGGCTTCGACGAGATGGACGCGGCCGCCGGCACCGAGAGGCTGCGGCAGATCTTCGCGTCCCACCTGGACGGCGCGGAGCTGATCGACCAGCGCGCCGACCTCGGCGGCACCGGCTGGCTGAACTTCCGCCGGGTCACCGCACACCGCTGGGACCACGGCAACGTCGTGCTGATGGGCGACTCCGCGCACACCACCCACTTCGCCATCGGCTCCGGCACGAAGCTGGCCATGCAGGACGCGATGGCCCTGGCGGACGCGGTCGCCTCCGGCGACGATCTGGCGGTGGCCCTGGAACGCTACGAGCATCGGCGCAAGGCGGCGCTCGCACCTCTGCAGCGCGCGGCGCGGGCGAGCAGCAACTGGTTCGAGCACATGCCCGACTACGCCCATCTGCCGGCGCGGCGGTTCTCGTACGCCCTGTCGAACCGCCGCGGTGAGTACGCCACGTGGCGGTACCTGCTGCACATGGCCACGCAGAGCACGATCCCCCGCACGATCCTGCGGTGGACGCTCAGCGCCCGCCGGTGGAGCCGGGCCCGGCGGCGCACCGATGCCACGAACGTTACGACCGGACACGCGATCCTGCCCAACACGGCATGACGACACGACGAGACGAAGGGATGGCCGATGGCCGAAGGTGCCCTGTTGGAGCCCGGCGACCCGGCGTGGGAGGACGCGTTACGGCGGGTCCACCACGACGTCTACCACCTGCCCGGGTACGTGACCCTCGACGCCCGCCTGTCCGGGGGCACCCCGGTGGCGTTCCGCTACGACGAGATGGGCCAGGTGCTGCTCCTGCCGCTCGTGCTGCGGCCGGTCCCGGGCACCGGGCTGTGCGACGCGGTCTCCCCGTACGGCTACCCCGGCCCGGTCAGCGACGTCCCGCCCTCGGACACCGGGTTCTGGACGCGCGCCGCCCGTCACATGTCGGCCCTGCTGCGCACCCATGACGTGATCACCGTCTTCACCCGGCTGCACCCGCTGCTCCGGGCACCGGCCGACGCCCTCGGCACGGCCGGCGCCGTGGTCCACCACGGCGAGACGGTGTCGGCTGATCTGACGCTCACGCCGGAGCAGCTGTGGCAGGAGACCCACCGGACCCACCGCAACCAGATCAACAAGGCGAAGCGGGCCGGGGTACGGATCGTGTTCGACGACTGGGACCTGCTCGAGCAGTGGGTGGAGACGTATCACGCGACGATGCGGCGGGTCGGGGCGACTGATTTCTACTTCTTCGGTCTGGACCACTTCCACCGGCTGCGGGCCGTGCTCGGCGAGAACGTCCACCTGGCCGCGGCGGTCCGCGACGGCGAGGTGCTCGGCGGGAACCTGTTCTTCGCCTACCAGCGGATCATGCAGACGCATCTGCAGTCCACCCGCGACGGTCAGGTCTGGTGGGCGGACAAGCTGCTCTACCACGAGGTACGGCTGTGGGGGCGCGAACGCGGCAACCTGGTGCACCACATCGGGGGCGGGGTGGGCGGCGCGGACGACTCGCTGTTCCGTTACAAGGCGGCGTTCGCGACGGGGCGGCAGGACTTCCACACGTGGCGCGTGGTGACCGACCCGCTGGCGGTCGAGAAGCTGTGCGGCACGCCGACGGCCGAGATGATGTCGGGACGGTTTCCGCCGTACCGATGAAATGGGTGTTTTCTGGTGCAGTATGTCTTTTATGGGACCGCGCACCGTGGACGAGTACTCCGAACACAACACCCGCCTGCTCGACCGGGCCCGGGTAAGCCGCCGCTCGGCGCTGCTGGCCGTGACGGCGGGCGCCGGCGGTCTGGCGTACGCCCGGTTCCGGCATGCCGAGGTGGCGTTCGCGGCCGCCGGCGGCCGGGCCGGACGCGACGGCCTGGTGGTCTCCGGGCGGCACCTGTCGTTCGTGCCCGCCGCCGACGGCACACCCCGCAACGCCATGGCGGTGACCGCGCAGCTGGTCAGCAGCACCGGCAAACTGCCGGCGAAGCTGCGCGCCGTCGTCGAGGTCGGCAGCGTCCCGGGAACCTACGGCACCCGGCACGACGCCGAGATCCGGCATCTGACCGGCGCCGACGCCATCGTGGGCGGCCCGGTGTGCAGCCAGTTCTACATCAAGGCGGTGCTCGACCGGCTCACCCCGGGCGCCGTGCACCACTACCGGATCCGGCTCTCCGACGGCACCGTCACCGGTGACGCCCACTTCACGGCGGCACCCGCCCCGGCCGTCGCCGCCCCGTTCACGTTCACCGCGTTCGCCGACGTCGGCACCCACACCGCCCCCACCGACCCGCGGTACGCCTGGCACGAACAGCCGGCCGTGGTGCGGAGGGACGGCGGTCGCTGGCCGGCCGGGGTCTTCGACAACAACTCCTACCTCAGCACCGACCCCATCGCCGGCGCGCACGGTACCGACCCGTGGCCCGCCGTCACCCAGATCGGCCTGATGCGCGCCCAGAAACCGGCGTTCACGCTGCTCGCCGGGGACATCTGCTACGCCAATCCGACGGGCTCCGGGCTGCCCGCCAACGACTCGATGGCCCTGTCCCGGACCTCCCCGCCGGGAACGAGCCTGTTCAACCCGTACGTATGGGACGTCTTCCTCAACCAGATCGAACCGCTCGCCGCCTACGTGCCGTGGATGTTCGCGACCGGCAACCACGACATGGAACCCATCCACGGCGACCACGGGTACGGCGGTCACCGGACCCGGCTCGACCTGCCGTCCAACGGCCCGGGCGGCTGCCCGTCGGTCTACCGGTTCGTCCACGGCAACGTCGGTTTCGTCTCAGTCGACGCCAACGAACTGTCGGCCGAGCTGCAGACCAACACCGGTTACTCGGGCGGGGCGCAGGCCCGGTGGCTGGAGGCGGTACTGCGGGAGTGGCGTTCCGGGACCGCGGTGGACTTCATCGTCGCGTTCTTCCACCACTGCGCGTACGCGACGTCGAACAACCACGCGTCCGACGGCGGCGTCCGCAACGTCCTCGACCCGCTGTTCTCCCGCTATCGGGTCGACCTGGCCGTGCAGGGCCACAACCACCAGTTCGAGCGCACCGACCCGATCCGGTTCGGCAAGAAGACCCGCTCAGCACCGGACGGGGCGACGATCCGGCCCGCCGAGGACGGAGTCACCTACATCTGCGCGGGCTCCGGCGGGCGGCCGCGATATCCGTTCCGTCCCGCACCCGGCCACGGGGCGCCCGCCCCCGCCGGCGTCAAACCCAAGGGCCCGCAGGCTCTCCCCGAGGGGGAGCGTTACCGCGGGTACCGCCCGTCCGGCCGCGAGAACAGCACCGAACAGGTGGCGAACAGTTACGTGTGGGCGGCCACCCCGGTGGCCACCGCGAAGGGCGGTCAGCGGACCGGAACGAGGGTGCCCGAATCGGTGGACTGGTCCCAGGTCCGCTACGACGCCTACGCCTTCCTGGCGATCGACGTGGTCCCGGCCGCACCGGGGAAGACGACCACGATGACGGTCCGCGCCCTGGCCGACGCCCTGCCGGGAAGCCGTCAGCCCAGCACCGAGATCGACCGGATCGTGCTCAGCCGCGTCGCGGGCCGGGGCCGTCTCACCGCGGGCCTGATCGCCGGAACCGGCGCTTCCCTGCCGATGCACCCCTAGGAGCAGACATGCTGTTCGCCCATCTCGGTCTCACGCTGGCGCTCCTCACCGGCTTCGCCGGGCCGCCGCCCCCAGACAGGCTTCTCTCCGTTTTCGCCGGGCCGCCGCCCCCGGACAGGCTGCTCTCCGTTTTCGCCGGGCCGCCGCCGGACAGGCTGCTCTCCGCGAGAGACCTGCCGGCCGGATACAAAGTCGCAGAGAACAATCAGTTCGGCTCCGTCATCGACAATTTGTTCGACCGCGCCGGCACCGCCGGGGATCGCTGCCGGTTGCCGGTCGAGGTGCCCATGCCCGGCACCACACCCCGGCACTCGGTCAGCGCCGTCTTCCAGAACGACGCCAGGCATTCGCTGGACCTGGAAACGGTCACCGAGATCCTCACCGCACCCGGAGCGAAGGATGCCCGGGCCCTCGCCGAAGCGGCTATCGCCCTGCCCGGCCGATGCCCTGCCTTCGAGACACCGAGGTTCAGCATCCATCTCAAGCCGCTGCCGATGCCCCGCGCCGGTGACGTGTCAGCCGCTTTCCCGGCACGCTTCGACATGAAGGCGATCGGCAGCGACAACACCTACGTCGACGTGATGTTCGCCGAGGTCGCCGTCGCGGCGAAAGGCGACGTATCGGTGACCACCATCCTGTTCGGCTACTCCGAGAAGCACGACGCCTCGCTGGCGGAGGTCACCCGCAGGGCCGTGCAGCTCCTCGGCTAGTTGTAGTGCCCGGAACCGATCGTGTAGTCGTCCACGAGACCGGCGAGGATCTCATGGGTCCGGCGCAGGTCGGCCATCTGCGCCTCGATGCGGCGCAACTCCTCGGTGAGGCGTCCGGCCAGCCACGGCGTACGGATCGTCTCGTCGGCCACACACGGCAGCACGTCGGCGATGGCACCGGTCGACAGACCGGCGGCGAGCAGCGTGCGGATCAGGCCGACCCGCTCGACCGCCGACTCCGGGTACTGCCGCTGGCCGCCCGCACCCCGCTCGCTGCTGAGGAGCCCCTGCTCCTCGTAGTAACGCAGCGATCGCGCGCTGGCCCCGGTCGCTGCGCTGAGATCCCCGATCCGCATGCTGTCTCCCCGGTCACGTCGCCTTGACCCTGACATCGGTGTCAAGTTTTAGCGTGCTCTCATGACGACGACAACCCGCCCCGCCGCGACCGGCCTCACCGCCCTCGCCTCGCCCGTCACCATCGCCGGGCTCGAGCTGCCGAACCGTTTCGTGATGGCGCCCATGACACGGTTCCGCTCGCCGGGCGGCGTACCCACCGACGAGGTGGCCGCGTACTACCGGCGCCGCGCGGGGAACGGCGTCGGCCTGATCGTCACCGAGGGAACGCTGGTGGGGCATCCGAGCGCGAGCCACGAGACCACCGTCCCCCGGATGACCGCCGGTGCCGCCGAGGAGGGCTGGCGCAAGGTCACCGGCGCGGTCCACGCCGCCGGCGGCCGGATCGCCACCCAACTCTGGCATCTGGGCAGCGAGCGCCGCCCGGTGGACGGCATCCCCGCCTGGACCCCGTCCGGGACCACCGGCACCCCGGAGCCCGCCTCAGCCGCGGGATCACCGCCGATGCGCACCATGTCCACCGCCGACATCGACGCGATCGTCGCCGCCTTCGCCGAGTCCGCCAGGGTCGCAGCCCGTGCCGGGTTCGACGCGATCGAGATCCATGCGGCCCATGGATACCTTCTCGACGAGTTCCTGTGGCCGGCGACCAACCGCCGCACCGACGCCTTCGGCGGTTCCCCCGCGCGGCGTGCGGCCTTCCCGGCCGAGGTGATCCGCGCCGTGCGGGGCGAACTCCCGGTCATCATCCGCTTCTCACAGTTCAAGGAACGCGCTTACGAAGCCCGCATCGCCGACTCCCCCGCCGAGTTGGAGACGATCCTGACGACTCTGGCCGACGCCGGAGCCGACGTCTTCCACGCCTCGCAGCGCCGGTTCTGGGAGCCGGCCTTCCCAGGCTCCCGGCTCAACCTGGCCGGCTGGGCCCGGAAACTGACCGGACGCCCTTCGATCACCGTCGGGTCGATCGGTCTGACCAGCGATTTCCCTGCCTCACGCGCCATGGCCCGGCTGGGCGAGGGCCTGGCCGACGGAGAGTTCGACCTGGTGGCCGCCGGCCGCATCCTGCTCGGCAACCCGAGCTGGGCCCGTCTCGTCACGGAGGGTCGGCCGGCCGAGATCCGCGACTACGAGAAGGCCCACGAGGACGTCTACTTCTGAGACGCCTCGGCCGCCGGCGTCTCGCCGATCGCGCTGCCGCGGTCCGCCTTCCGGAGGGTCCACAGCAGCGCGACGCCTGACGAGCACCGTCCCGCGAGAGCGGACAGCGACGCTCCAGGCCGTGCCGGTCCAGCACGTACTTACGGGCCGCACCCCGATCGAACTCCTGGTGTCCCCGAGGAGCCCGGTCCAGGGAGATCAGCGTGCCCGGTGCCGGCCAAGTCGATCAGGTAGTCACTGGTGTCACCGGTGTGGACGATCGCCCCGGCCTCCAGCGCCTGGCCAGCCGGTGTGCGGCGCACGATCCGCCGTACGAGCCACGGCCGCCGCATCGGCATCAGCCAGGCCTGCTCGGCGTCCTCGGTCTCGTAGTCGTCGGCGACGCTGACCGGCCCGGTCACCCGCACCCACGTACCGGCCCCGGGCAGCGGTTCCACCGGATCCGAGGCGGCCCGCCGATCGTTGCGCCCCACGATCACACCCGGCGCCCGGCCGGCCGGCGCCTCCTCCACGTGAACCGGGATCCCGGCCACCTCCAGCACCCACCCGCCGAGCATCGATGCAGCGTGCGGAAGCACGATCCCGGTGAGGCCCAGCTCACCGGCGGGCCCCGGTTGAACCGGCTCGTCCCGCTCCTGCGGCGCGACCACGAGGCTCCGACGGCGGCAGTACACCTGGAGCCCTAGCGTGACCTTCTCCCCCACCCGGGCGCGGAAGCCGGAGCTCCCCACCAGCGCCGCGTGCACCAGCACCCCGCCGAACACCAGCACGTCGGCCCCCCGCCTCACGCCCATGCAACCGATCCCATGATCGCAAGCGAGTCACGCCGTTTTCCCACCCGGCAAAGCGCCGGCCGAGCGCCACCTCAAACGACCGAGACAACGGTGTACGCGAGTCACCCCCAAACCGGCTGGACACCACCGCTCCCTCAACACGGCCGAGACAACGGTGCGCGACAGCCGGACATGGACGTCCCCGGCTGCGGCTGGCCGGGGACGTCCGGGGCGGAGGGGGTGATTCGGGTGTTCAGACGGTTACCCCGCTCGTGGTCGGAGCCGGCTCCGGAGTGGCGAGGGTGACGCGCGGTCGTGGTTCGTCGCGCGGGATCGGGACGGCCCCGGCTCCGGCGGTCGGGCGAGGCCGGCGGGGCTGGACGCGGCCGGAACTGCCGCCGCGACCGGGGTAGATGTGCAGGCCATGGACCGGGTCCGGCACCGCGTCGAGGGCGGCGCGGACCGCCGGCAGGGCGAGGAAGGCGGGCCAGTTCTCCTCGTCGGCGAAGGCGATCTCGAGGAGGACTCCCCAGGAGAAGACTCGCCAGTGCCATTCGCGAGCATCGAACGAGATGCCGGCGGAGATCACGGTCTCCTCGTGCATGTCACGCCAGCGGCCCGCGGACGAGTGCGGCCCGTCAACGATTTCGATCGACCACCATTGCAGAGACATATCGACCACCATGGCCCCTTCAGGGTCCCTCGATGTTACTGCCGCAGGGAGATCAGCCGGGTGGATTCGGCACACCCGGCGGCCAAGTTGGCATCCGGCAGCAGCTATTCACCCACCTCAAGGTCGCGGCGAGAACGACGGCAGACAGTGGCACGGCGGGCGGCCACGAGCGGCGGCGAGCGACAAGCGACGAGCGCGTGGCGAGCGACGAGCGGCAAGGACAGCGGGCGGCGGCGCGATCAAAACCCCGGCACGGTCAAATCACGGCACGGTCAGGCAGCGGTTCGGCCCTGCCTGTGGCCCGGCGGCAGCGCGGCGTGCCGATGGCCGGGGAGCCGCCCGGCACGCCGGAGGGCGGGCTGTGCAGCGGCGGCGGTGCGGGACTCCGGCAGCTGCGGTCCGGCCCAGGCGGGCAGGGCGCCGGGCGCGCCGAGGGTACGGTCCGGCGGGACCCACAGCGGCTGCGGCGCGCTGGGCGTCCCCCACCACAGGAAGGTCCCGTAGCCGCGGACGAGTGGCGGCTGCAGCGCCGGCCAGTACGCCTCGGCCGGGATGGCGAGCCGCCACGCCTCGGCGGGCATGAGGGCTCCGGCGCGGGGCGGGGGGACCATGACGGTGCCGGCGCCGGCGGGCTGCGGGTTGTCGCCGGCCGGTGCGACGGCGGCGGGCGCCGAGGCCAGGACGATGGCCGCGCCGACGGTGACCAGGCCGGCGACGAGGGCGGGCAGTTCCCAGCCGGGCCGGACGGTGTCGCCGATCAGGGTGAGCGCGATGATCGACGGCAGAACGACCTCGCCGGTCCAGTGGACGGCGGTGACCCGGCCGACCTCGCCGCCCTGCAGTGCGCTCGCGTACAGCAGCATGCCGGTCAGGGCGAACGCGATCATCGTCCAGGTGACGGGTTCGGTGACGACGGCGACGAATCCGGTGGTGAACTGCCGCATCTCCTCCTCGGGGAACTGCAGGGCGCGGCCGGAGATGGCGGCGCCACCGAGGGAGAACCCGCCGACCAGGGCGATCAGGCCGGAGCGGCCGGTCTTGGTGGCGCCCCAGCCCAGCAGCCAGAGCATGAGCAGCGCCGATACGAGCCCGATGCGGACCGTCGTGGACGGCAGCATCTCGTGCTGCTGGCCGGCGGAGAGGGCGAGGACGCCGAGGGCGGCGGTGGTGCAGACGATGGCGAACACGTCTCGCCGGCGCAGGCGGGAGCCGAGGAACAGCCAGGCGGCGACGGCGGTGACGGCGAGCGAGGAGGCGAGCACCGACTCGACGACGTACACGGCGAGGTGCTGCAGGGCGACGATCGCGCCGATCCAGGCGACGATGTCGAAGACGATGCCGATCAGGTAGAGCGGATGGCCGAGGGTGCTGGCCGTGCTGTGGCTGCGTTTGGCGCCGATGGCCTGCAGGATCGATCCGGTCGCGTAACTGAACGCGCCGAACACGGCCATTCCCAGCGCGAACCAGCTCATGGAGGTCATCGCCCACCTCCCACAAGATCACGCTCAGTGGATCGATCGGTCACTCTGGGATCATAAGACTCCGGAAAGATCCATGCGAGCGAATCCGTCGATCGTCTCCACCATCCGCAGCAGATCCCCCGGTCCGCATCGGTGGTCGGCGGGGAGCGTCAACATCCGGCCGGCCAGATCGGCGGCCTCGGCGTCGCCGCTCCAGAATCCGGAGCGGCCCTGCCGCCAGTGCACCGGCGCGTAGATGCCGTGCTGGGCGAGATGCGCGAGCAGCCCGTCGCGCGATGCGGCGGAGGAACACAGCAGCTGCAAACGGAAACCCCCAGACCCCAAGACCTCCCATTTCGTACGGCTGGCGAGCAGCGCCCCCAGCTGAGTCGAATTCCGCGCACTCGCCTGGCGTACAGCAGAGATGTCGAGAAGCGGCAGCACCGCCGCCGTGACCGCATGGGCCGCCGCCGCACTGCCGAGAAGTTGATGTTCACCCTGCTGCTGCAGTGTCCGGAAGTGATCCTTGGGAACCGGCTGCCCGTCCCGCCAGGCGGCCTTGAGCAGCATGGCCGCGAGTTTGAGATCGGCGCCCGCGGACCCGCCGTCGACCGGGCGGGGCAGCTCGAGACCGCGTGGTGACCACAGCAGACCCCCGTCCGGCAGCGGCAGCGTCTTGCGCAGCGAGGCCACGGCGTAGTGCGCGACGCTGTCGCGGGCCCAGTCGCTGAACGGGTCGTGCGAGTGGTCCTCGATCACCGTGACGCCCGGATGTTCGGTGATCCACGCGGTCCAGGGCGCGCCGTCCTCGCGTCCGAAAAGGTTCTGTGTGAGCACGACGTCGCCGGGGCCGGGCCGCAGGGTCCCCCAGCGAACGCCACCGGTGTCGGGCAGGTGCCGGTACCAGGCGACCGGCACCTGCCGGGACAGGTGCTCGGCGACGCCCATGCAGAAGTACGACGGCACGTGCAGCCGGCCGGCCGGGGCCAGCCGGCGCAGCAGTTCGCTGAGGGCGCCGCACCCGGTGGCGAACAGTTCGCGCCGTTCCGGCAGCCAGCCGGGCAGGCCGCCCCGCCCGGATTCGAGCAGGGCGGCCGGGTCCCAGTGGAACTCCGATCCGATCTCGGAGGTCCGCTCAGCCGGCACGGCTGACTTCCGGCTGCTCAGTGGCGGCCTGCTGGCGGGTGATGTTGATCTGGTCGACGTGCACCGGCGGCTCGTCCCGGTTCAGGCTGACCGCGGTCCGCCACAGGATCTTCAGGTCGAGCAGCGGCGACCAGTTGTCGACGTACCAGCGGTCCAGGACGAACCGCTGCGCCCAGTCGATGTCGTCACGGCCGTTGACCTGAGCCCACCCGGTGATGCCGGGCTTCACCTCCAGACGCCGCGCGTCCTGTGGCGAGTAGCACGCCACCTGCGGGAGCACGTCCGGCCGCGGCCCGACCAGGTTCATCCGGCCGGTCACCACGTTGATCAGCTGGGGCAGTTCGTCGAGGCTGGTACGCCGCAGGAAGCGCCCGCACCGGGTGATCCGCGGGTCGTTCTCGACCAGGCCGAACGGGTCGTCGATGCCGAGCTGGGCGCTGAGGGCGACCGAGTTGTGCACCATCGAGCGGAACTTGAGCATCCGGAACGGGACGCCGTCCTTGCCGGCCCGGTCCTGGACGAAGAGGACACCCTTGCCGTCGGAGATCCGGATCCAGGCGGCGACGGCCAGTATCACGGGTGCCAGCAGGATGATCATGAGCAGAGCGGTCAGACGGTTGAGACCGTTCCAGATCAGGCGCACGATAACTCTCCCCTACAGCGACTCGATCTACAGCGACTCGACGTTCGGTCCGGTGAGCCGGTGCCGGGTGTCCAGCACGTACGGCGCGTGCTCGAGCACGAGGTCCAGGTCGAACGCGTCATGGTCGGCGAGCAGCACCACGGCGTCGGCACCCGCGAGCTGCTCGGCGGTCAGCGGCACCATCTCGACCCGGCTGTCGACGTGGGCGTCCTCGACGACGTGCGGGTCGGCGCCCCGTACGTCCGCGCCCATCTCCAGCAGCAGTGAGGCGACCCGCCGGGCCGGTGACTCCCGGGCGTCGCCGGTGTTCTTCTTGTAGGCGAGGCCGAGCAGCAGGATCGTCGAGCCGTTCACCGACTTGCGCCGCTTGTTGAGCGCGGCCACGAGACGGCGCGCCACGTAGTCGGGCATGTGGTTGTTGATGTCGTTGGCCAGTTCGACGAAGCGGAAGCTCTGGCCGAGGGTCCGCTGCACCCGCCACGACAGGTAGGACGGGTCGATCGGCAGGCAGTGGCCGCCGACACCGGGGCCGGGCACGAACCGCATGTAGCCGAACGGCTTCGACGACGCGGCACCGATCGCCTCCCAGACGTCGATGCCGAGGTCGTGGGCGTACACCGCCAATTCGTTGACCAGGGCGATGTTGACGTGCCGGAAGGTGTTCTCGAGCAGCTTGGCCAGCTCGGCGACCTTCGGGTCGGAGACCGGCACGGTCTTCTCCACCACCGACGCGTAGAACGCCTGCACCATCGCCAGCGACGCCGGGTTCATACCGGACACCACCTTGGGCGTGGTGACCAGGTTCCACTCACGGTTGCCCGGGTCGATGCGTTCCGGGCTGTAGCCGAGGTGGAAGTCGACGCCGGCGATCAGTCCGGAGCCCTCCTCCAGCAGCGGCCCGACCAGCTCGGTCGTGGTGCCCGGATAGGTGGTCGACTCCAGGGCCACGGTCGCGCCCGGCCGCAGGTAGCGGGCCAGGGTACGGGCCGAGTCCTCGATGTAGCTGAGATCCGGGCTGCCGTCGCGCAGCGGCGTCGGGACGGCGATCACCGCGACGTCGAAGCCGGCGCAGGCCCGGGGATCCGACGACGGGTGGAACGAACCGGCCGCGAGGACCCGCTGCAGGTCGGCCGCGGGCACGTCGTCGACGTAGGACTCCCCCGCGGCGAGCCGCTTGATCCGCTCGTCGTCGACGTCGAAGCCGACCACGGTGTGCCCGACCTCGGCCGCGCGGACCGCGAGCGGCAGCCCCACGTAACCCTGACCGGCGATGACGACCCGCATGGGGGTTCTCTCCTCACGATGTGAATCTTCTTCGACCTGGGATCGGGCCAGAACGGACGACGTGGTACCGGTGGCCGCGCCCTCGCCTCTTCTGGCCCGGGGCTTGTGCCTGCGGCTCATGAACGCCGGCCCGGCGGGACGGCGGCGGTCTCGGGGCGGCGCTGCTTGGTGGTCATCACCGGGTGCGGCTTCTTCGGCAGTGCCGGGCTCTCCGCGAGCCAGTGCAGGACGGCGATCAGGTCCTCCCGCGGCGACGCCGGGTCGAGCAGCGACAGCACGGCACCGTCCAGCGGCGGCACCGGCGCCTGCGAGATGAGCGGGTGGTTCGGCCGGTGGTCCGGCTCGTCCGGGCCGAGCAGCACCTCGGACAGCTTCTCGGCCGGCCGCAGTCCGGTGTAGACGATCTGGATGTGCTGGTCGGCGGCGTCGGCGATGCGTTTGGCCACGTCGGCGATGCGTACCGGCTCGCCCATGTCGAGGATCAGCACCTCGCCCTTGCTGTCCAGGGCGCCGGCCTGGATGACCAGCCGCACCGCCTCCTGGACGGTCATGAAGTAGCGGGTCACGTCCGGGTGGGTGACGGTGATCGGCCCACCGGCCTCGACCTGGGCGGCGAAGGCGGTGAGCACCGAGCCGCGGGAGCCGAGCACGTTGCCGAACCGGACGCTGCAGTACGTGCCGGTCGCGGCGGCGTCGGCGGCCGCGGTCAGCCGCTCGGTGATCCGCTTGGAGTAGCCGAGGACGCTGCACGGGTCGGCGGCCTTGTCGGTGGAGATGTTGACGAGCCGGTCGACGTTGTGCCGCATCGCGGTCTGCAGGATCTGGTACGTGCCGATGATGTTGGTCTTGAGCGCCTCGGACGGGTGCATCTCCAGCAGCGGAAGGTGCTTGAGCGCGGCGGCATGGAAGACCACCTGCGGCTTGTGCTCGGTGAACACCTCGTCGAGGCGCTGCTGGTCGCGGATGTCGGCGACCACCAGGTTGCGGTCGTCGAGCTGGCCGCGTCCGTCGATCGACAGCTGCACCGCGTGCAGGCCGGACTCGTCGCGATCGAGCATCACCAGCTTGGCCGGGTTGAACCGGGCCAGCTGGCGGCACAGCTCCGAGCCGATCGAGCCACCGGCGCCGGTGACCAGCACACGCCGGCCCTCCAGGTAACCGGCGACGGCGGCCAGGTCGATGCCGACCTCACGGCGGCCGAGCAGGTCCTCGTGGCTGACCGGGCGGATGTCCTCGACGCGGACGGTCCTTCCGAAGAGCTCCACCACCGGCGGTACGACCTTCAGGTCGACGTTGAGGGGCTGCGCCAGGTCGGTCAGTTTGCGGATCAGGTCGGCGCCGGCGCTCGGGATCGCGATCACGACGGCCTCGGCCCGGAACCGGCGGACCACCTCGGCCATGTCGTCGCGGGTGCCGCGGACGGGCACGCCCATCACGCGGAAGGTGCGCTTGGCCGGGTCGTCGTCGAGCAGGGCGACCGGGACGTACGGGCTGCGCGGGCTGCGCAGCATGGCGCGGATAACCTGGGTGGCGCCCTCCCCGGCGCCCATCACGACGACCCGGGCGCCGTGCTCCGGCGACGGCCGCAGGCGGCTGTCCTGCATCGAGCGGACCGTGTAGCGCACGCCCGCGGTGAGGACCAGGGTGATCAGGCCGGCGCCGATGATCGCCGAGCGGGGCACGAGGCGGCCGAGCAGGGTGTCCAGGAGCAGGAGCGCCGGCGCGGTGACCGCGGCGGTGCGGACCAGGGCGGCGATCTCCTCGAAGCACCCGTACGTCCAGCGCCCGGTGTAGAGGCCGAAGTGGATACCGGCCGCGGTGTGCACCACGCCGGCGACCGCGGACAGCACCGCCAGGCCGATGAAGTGGACCTCGGCGACGTCGCCGTCATGGCGTAGCAGCGTCGCGATGAGCAGCGCGGTGGCCATTGCCGCCGCGTCGGTGACCGCACGCGCCGCGCGGCCCGGCAGGGCTCGGCGGTGCCACGGAACCGGGTGGGGACCCGGGCCGCGCCAGTCGCCGGGAGTCGCGTCGGCGCTCATGTCGCCGGACGCTCGTCGCCGTACCTGCATGGATTCCCCCTCGTACGATGCCGGCCCGGCCGGCCGCGGATTCCTTCGCTCGGACAAGGCTGTGAGACAGACTGCAAGACAAAAAGAAGCGAGTCGGCTCAATTACATTTCCGGACAGAAAATGTGCGCCGTGACTCGCTTACGCAACGCCCCTTCCGACCTTTCGCAAAATTAGAGTTGCAGTCGGGGAGGACGGTTTACAGTAGCAATTGTCATAGCCTACGTGAGGAAATCTCACCTTCGCCGTTCTATTGAGCACAGGCCCTTGATCGGCATTCTCCGGAGACACGTACGGGTACCCCCGGAGGGCCATTCGGCGGAGGATGTCATATCCACAGTGAAAAGCTCTCGCCTTAGGTATGACATCTGCGACTTGTAGTTGTGACGCAGTTTCGGCAGCGTCTTCAGGGCGAGCGTCGCAAGCGTTCTGTCGAGAATGCGACCGGGGGACAAAGGATGAGGGTGCTGCATGTCATCAGCACGCTGGGGCCGGGTGCGGCCGGGCACCAGTTGCGGTTGCTGGTGCGCCGGATGCCGCACGACAGCGAGATCGTCACGCTGGACGCGGGCGGTGACCTGACCGGCACGCCGGTGCACCGCGTCGGCAGCGTCCGGGACCACGATCCGGCCGCCGTGCGCAGGCTGCGCCGGCTCATGCGCTCCGGCCGGTACGACCTCGTGCACACCCACCTGTACCGGGCCGGCCTGCAGGGCCGGATCGCCGCGCGCCTGGCCGGCATCCGGCACATGGTCGCCACCGAGCACCACCTGGACGCCGAGACCATCGAGGGCCGGCGATTCACCCCCGGCGTGCGGGCGCTCTACCTGGCCGGCGAACGACTCGGGCAGGTCACCATCGCCCCGAGCCCGGCGATCGCCGCCCGGCTCCGCTCCTGGGGCGTTCCCGGCCGGCGGATCACCATCATCCCGAAGGCGATCGACGCGGGCGAGTTCCGGTTCGACCCGGGGGTACGGGCCGCGGCCCGGGCCCGGCTCGGCATCCAGGAGGACCGGGCCGTCATCGGCGGCGTGGGCCGGCTCGAGCCGGACAAGCGGTTCGACCTGCTGATCCGGGCGATCGCCGAGGTACCGGCCGCGACGCTGCTGCTCGTCGGCGACGGCCCGGCACGCGCCGCCCTGGAACGCCTCGCCGAGATCGAGGGCGTCGCCGGCCGGGTGCGGTTCGCCGGACCGGTCGCCCACCCGAGGGACATGCTCTGCGCCATGGACGTGTTCGCCTCCCCCGACCAGTCTTCGTTCGGCCTGGCCACGCTGGAGGCGGTCGCCTGCGGCCTGCCCGCGGTGTACGGCTCGTGCGTGCCGCTCGAGGAACGCGCCGCCGCGCGCGATCCGGTCAGCGGCACGTTCCGGCTGTCCCACGACCGGGAGTCACTGCCCCGGGCTCTGCGCGCCGAGATGCTGTGCCTCGCCGAACGGCGCGGTGGACGACTGCCGGCCAGATCGGCGGGCGAACCCTACGACGCCGACCGCTTGGCCGACTCGGTGAGCAGCCTCTACGAGACGATCTATGCCCGTCCGATGAAACGGCGGGTCATCGGACCTCTGCCGGGACACCGCGGGCAGTTCGGGCGAAAGAACAGCTTCCCACTGCCCGGCGGAAGTGTGCGGAACGCATGAGCCGGCGGAACGCCAGATAGCCGAGCCAGGTGCCGAGCGTGTTCGACATCAGGTCGTTCACATCCGCCCAGCGATTGCCGTCCAGGGTGAACAGCATGACCAGCTGCGTCGTCTCGATGGCCAGGCTGACGAGGAATCCGATCCGCACCAGCCGGCCCTCCTCCCGGATGCCGAACAGCAGGAACAGCAGGCCCGCCAGCGGCAGGGTCATCACCGTGTTCAGCACGAAGTCGAGCGGCCGCATCTCCAGCAGCGGGATGAAGATGAACCGGTAGTGGTCCGGGTCGTAGGCACCGCCCCAGGCCAGGTGCATCGGCAGCAGCGTCGCACCGAGCACGGCCACCGCGTACCACCCGGCGAACCAGCCCAGCGCCAGACGGCCGGGAGTCAGCAGCCCCCGGCGGCGCAGGAACAGGCCGGTCACGATCATCAGGGCGAGACCCAGGGGCAGCAGAACGGGTAGCGCCGGGATGTCTAATTGGTGGGTTGGCATCCGTTCCCACGCTACCCGCGGTGCGAGGCCATCAACTCCGCGGCCGTCAACTCCGCGGCCGTCAACGGAGCCAGCCCTGCTTACGTGCGATCCGAATAGCGTCGAGACGATTGCGGGCCCGGGTTTTCGAAATGACCGCGGAAAGGTAGTTCCGCACCGTACCGCTGGAAAGGTAGAGACGCCCGGCGATCTCCTTGACCGAATCGCCCTCCGCCGCCAGTCCCAGCACCTCCAGCTCGCGCGTGCTCAGGCCGCGATCGGTGTTCAGTGAGGCGGCCTGCAGCATCGGCGACACCACCCGCTCGCCACGCGCCAGACGCCGGACCGCATCCGCCAGCATCGCCGGGGAGGTGTCCTTGACCAGGAAGTTCAGGCCGCCGTTCCACCGGCGGGGCGGCAGCATGCCACGTTTCGACGGATCGCAGAGCAGCAGCATCGAACACGACGGGATCGCGGTGTGCAGCTGGTCGGCTATCGGCAGGACCTGGCTCACCATGTACTGCGTGTCGATCACGACGACCGCGGGCCACAACTGTGCGGCCCGCTGTGCCAGGTCGGCGCCGATCGGCAGCGTGTCGACGTAATGCATGTCCGGTTCGGCCTCCAGGAACGCACGCACCGCGACACCGAAATATCCCTCGTCTCTCACCACAACGACCCGGATCATCACACCACCCTCTGCGATGGACGCCGGCGCCGGCCGGTTCGTCGACCTGTCAGGAACGCAGGAAGCACATACCTTTCTATCGCCCCGTGTCCATTCGGACGATCGCGGGTCGACAGATCTTCCATTGATCGGGGAAAACGGCCGTCCTCCCAGTTCACAGGCAGTTCGTGCCAATACGGATCTTCACTGGACACACACTTAACGTAACGGGCCGGAGGACTCTGCGCACCAGCCCATGGCCGATCAACCGAGTCAGGTGTACCGGATCAACGAATCAGGGTGACGAAATGACCGGGACATCGATCAGTTACCCGTCGGAAACCCGGTCGATGTCGCACTTTTTCTGGACCAAAGGTACAACAATCTGATCGATTCTCGCCATTCCGGTCACCTGAAAGTGATGACGATTCCCCCTCCGCAACCGGACCGCTATCCGTGTGATTCAAGATCTTCCGGAAAACGAATCGACTTCACGCGTCCGAAAAAGATTAGCGATTCCCTCCGCCGGGTGACCCACGTTCCACCACTCATTCCGGTATATTCCGACATTTCTCGCACTTACCTTTCCGCGTAGCGGCGTGCGGGTGTTGGTCCCCGATGAAGGCCGGCCCGGGTTCGCCCGAGCCTTCGCTGTCCACTCCGGACCGCAGTGGGCCCGCGCCATCGCCTCGACGCGCGACGACCCAGCGCGTGCGGAGGACTGCTGTGCGACGGACGTACCGCCGGCGGCGCACCGCCACTTCAAGGCGGGCACAGAGCCGGGTGCCGGGAACAAAGCCACTGCTTCCGGCCGAGGTCAGCCGGTACAGGCCGGTCGCGTGCCCGTCGTCGTAGAGGGGGAGGCGGGCATGAGCCGGACGTTGGCATCGGCGTCAGAACCGGGGGTTGGCGGGGCCGGGACGAGGATGTACGCTCCCCGGCAATGAACACCTTCGCTTGTGGAACGGGGGTCTCGTCCGCAAAAGGTGAGTGCTGATGCGCTCCTTGAACGCGGACGGGCAGGCCCGTCTTATCAGTTGGCGGCACGTGCGGGAGTACGCCGTGCCGGCCTCGATGATCGAAACCGCAACCGCCCGCCGGCATGCCGGTGACTGGGCCGGTGCCTGCACTGCCGCACAGTTCGACGTGGATCTCGACCTGCGTACGATCGCATCCCTCCGGGGGCGGGAGTTCGCGGCGCTGGTCCGTGCCGATCTCCGGCGGCTCGCACCGGATCTGCTCCGATGGAACTTGCCGCGAACCGTCTCGGACGGCCTGCTGCGGCCCGGACTGACCATTTCGCTGGCGCGCTACACGTCGGCGGACCACTACGCGCACCTGGTGGTCCGGACCGCGCCGAGCTGGGCGGATTCCGGACAGCGGATCAGCCTGGCACTGTGGGATCCGGCTGCCGACGACACCGGGCCGCATCCCCGGCCGCGACCGGACCGGCGTTTCCGGCTCGACCTGCATCCGCATCTCTGGGCCGCCGATCGTGCCCACGAACTCGGGGAACGCTGCGGCGCCGACGAACTCACCGGCCCGCCGCGACCCGGCAGCCCGGCCGACACCCCGGACGGCGTTCCCGTCGGGCGCGGGTATGCGGCGCACCGCTGGGCGGCCGAGGCGACGATCCTGCGGAATGCCGACGGCTGGTCCGGCCCGGTCGTGGTCCGGCTCGGTAACGGCCGACGCGTCCTGCTGCCGGACGACACCGTTCCGGATGCGCCCACCGCCGCGGAACGGCCGCCCGTCCGGCGCGGTGGTCAGCCGGTACTTCCGTACGCCGCCACCTGGCTACCGCCGGACCTGGAACTCCTCCGGGCGGGGATGATCACCGCCGATCTTCTGCACCCGCTCGTCGCGGAAGGGCTGGCACCCGGCCGGCATCGAACCACGTTCGGGACGGCTGCATCCGGACCGCGCACGGCTTCATCCATACCGACGGTGGCCGGAACGGGGCTGACGACAGCCGCGCCCGGACCATCGTCGCCCGGAATCGGATCGGCAACAGCCAGAATACGACCCACAACGGCCGGAGCCGGACACTCGGTGGCCGGGACCCGGCCGACGAACGCCGGAAACGGGCAGGCCGGACACGGCCCAGCCGGGAACGCCCAACCCGGTTACGCCCAACCCGGGAACGGCCAAGCCGGAAACGGGCAGGCCGCGGCCGGGGATGACGGGGTTCGGCTGGTCGAGTGCTGCGGGACGGTGCACCGGGTGGCGCTCGTGGACGGACGGCTCATGCCGCTCGATCACGATGCCGAGGAGTTGGGGCGTGAGGAACTGCTCGCCGTGCTCGGCGGGCCACCGTTGCCGTGCCTGCGCGCGATCCGCACCGTGACCCGCAACCCGGAGAGTCTCGACGAGATCCGGACACGGCTGGTGCACGGCGACCAGGCGGGGGCCGAGGCTCTCGTCAGCGCACTGCTCGGGCCGGGCGCAAGGCTCGAGGGTGCGCTGGGTGAGGCGTTCGCGGCTGCCGCGGAGGGCCGGATCGAGCACGGCCTCTACCGGGCCGGGCTGGCCGCGCGGGTTCCGGCCGGCGTCACCGTTCCGTTCGGCTCCCGCAAGGAACGTCACGGCCGGCGCGGCCGCCCTCACCGGCTTCCGAAGAGGACCGCCCGCCTCCACTGACCGCCGGGCATGCGAAACCACGCGGCATTCCACCGACCCCAGCACCCGTGCACCCCAGCCACGCCGCCGGGCATACGAACCAACGCGGCATTCGCCAGACCACACCGCCCGCCCACCCCAGCCACGAAGCCGGGTCACGCCGGGCATCGACCGTCCGCGAGCGCCGCGACTCGCCAAAGGGCACGCCGGCCTACGGCAAACCGACACCCACCCACCGCGGACCGGCCTCCCACCGCAGCGAACCGAAACTCACCCACCACGGACCGGCACCCCGCCCACGGCAAGTCCTCCAGCGGCCCGCGGAATTCCGCGCCGTTCACCCGTACGCCCCCCATCGGATCCTGGTGGCCGAAGGCCGCCCTGTCTCCCCAAGGTGATCGAACTTGATGATTGTCGACCAGAACCTGCCCGTCGCCGCCGATCTTCTCGCCCTGCTGACGGCCACCGGCACCGAACCGCGGCCGGACAGCCAGCTGGAGGCGCTCACCCTGGCTGTCGCCGCGGATCTGCCGGTCCTGCTCTGGGGTGAGCCGGGCATCGGCAAGACCGCCACCCTGAACCAGCTCGCGGACGGGCTGGGTCTGCCGCTGACCACGGTGATCGCGAGTGTGCACGAACCGTCGGACTTCGCCGGCCTGCCGGTCGTCGGGGACGATCCGGCCACGCAGGGTGTGCCGATGGCACCGCCGGACTGGGCGGTCCGGCTGGTACGAGCCGGGAAGGGTCTGCTGTTCCTGGACGAACTGTCGACCGCACCGCCCGCGGTGCAGGCGGCGCTGCTGCGGGTGGTGCTGGAACGCCGGGTGGGTGCGTTGCGCCTGCCTCCGGGGGTACGCATCGTGGCGGCCGCCAACCCGCGGTCGTCGGCGGCCGACGGGTGGGAGCTGAGCCCGCCGCTGGCGAACCGGTTCGTGCACCTCCAATGGGCGTTCGAGCACGAGGTGGTGGTGCGCGGTCTGGGCGGCACCTGGCCGCGGGCGATGTTGCC
Organism: Actinoplanes sp. NPDC023801; assembly: GCF_040639655.1. Classification (NCBI taxonomy): domain Bacteria; kingdom Bacillati; phylum Actinomycetota; class Actinomycetes; order Micromonosporales; family Micromonosporaceae; genus Actinoplanes; species Actinoplanes sp. NPDC023801. The sequence goes on from NZ_JBFAAI010000002.1 coordinate 191,153, forward strand.
GGCGCTGGACCGGGCGCGGCTTCCGGAGGCGGTGGCGCGGGCGCGGCGGGCGGTGTGCGGGTTCCTGGAGGCCCGGCCCACGCTGACGCACCGGCTTCCGGACAGCGAGGCGCGCCGGGGCGGGCCGTGGCCGTCGCCGCGCAGCTGGGACATGACGTTGCGGCTGGTGGCGTTCGCGTTCGCGGCCGGGGTGTCCCGGGAGGTGCTGTCGATGCTGGTCCGCGGCACGGTCGGGGACGGGCCGGGGCTGGAGCTGCTGGCGTTCGTCGATCGGCTGGACCTGCCCGACCCGGAGACGCTGCTGGCCGATCCGGCGGCGGCGGTCCTTCCGGAGCGGGGCGACCAGCGGCAGGCGACGCTCGACGGGGTGGTGGAGGCGGTCCGGAAGCGGCCGGATCGCCTCCGCTGGGAGGCGGCCTGGGCGGTGCTGGTGCGGGCGCTGGAGACGGGCGCCCCCGATCTGGTGGTGGTGCCGGCTTCGACGCTGGCCAAGCTGCGCCGCGACGAGTGGCCGGTCCCGGCCGAGATGGAACGCCTGGCTCCGGTGGTCGGCCTCCGCCGGCGGGTGACCGCGGCCCGATGAGGACCGGGGAGGTCGGGCCGCGGACGGTTTTCAGCGGCGCGGAGAGCGAGAGGTTGTACGCCGCCCGGCTGCTGGCCGTCGAGGCGCGCCCGTACCTGGCGACCGCGCTGTACGCACTGCGGCCGGTCGTGTCGTGGTCGGTGCCGACGATGGCCGTGGACCGGTACTGGCGGTGCTACGTCAATCCGGCGTTCCTGACCGCGACCCCGGTGGACCAGCTGGCCGGGGTGTGGGTGCACGAGGTGTCCCACCTGCTGCGCGACCATCACGGCCGGGGTGATCGGCTGGCCGCCGAGAAGGATCTGACCGGCCCCGGTGACCGGCTGCGGATGAACATCGCCGCGGACTTCGAGATCAACGACGATGTGTACGGCGACGGACTGCCCCGCCCCGAGGGCGCGGTCGTCCCGGAGCTGCTGGGCCTGGAGCCGGGCCGGCTGATGGAGGAGTACCTCGGGGAGATCGCCCTGGGCGTCTACGCCCGGCAGCTGGTCTGGCTGGACTGTGGTGGCGGCGCCGACGGGCAGGCCCGCCCGTGGGAACTCGGCCCGGATGGCGCGGACGGCCTCGACGAGCAGGAACGGGCACTGGTCCGCTATCGGGTGGCGCAAGGCATCGTGGGCCGGGGCGACACTCCGGCGGGCTGGCAGCGCTGGGCGGAGAAGGTGGTGCACCCGCCGCAGCCGTGGCGTGAGCTGCTGGGCAACGCGGTCCGTTCGGCGGTGTCGGCGCCGGGGGTCGGGGAGGACTACGTCTACAGCCGGCCGTCGCGGCGGTCGTCGAGCCTGCCGGGAGTGGTGCTGCCGAGTCTGCGGCGCCGCCCGCCCCGGGTGACCGTGGTGATCGACACGTCCGGTTCGGTGAGCGACAGCGAGCTGGGCAGCGCCCTGCTCGAGGTGGCCGCGATCGGTCGTGCCGTCGGTGGGCGGCGTGATCTGGTGCGGGTGCTGTCCTGTGATGCGGCCGCCCACGTCACGGACGGGATCTGCGAGTCGGAGGGGCTCACGCTGATCGGTGGCGGCGGCACCGACCTGCGGAAGGGGTTCGAGAGGGCACTCGCCTCCCGCCCGGACGTGATCGTGGTGCTGACCGACGGTCAGACGCCGTGGCCGGAGCGACAGCCGTCGTGCCGCACGGTGATCGGCCTGTTCCCGCGCTTGCGGCACGCCGGCGAGGACGATCCCGAATTCGAACGGGACCTGCCGCCGTCCTGGGCGCGGGTCGTCACGCTCGCCTGACGTGCGTCGGGCCAGGGATCTCGCCACCAGGCGGCTCACCCTCGCCGGATCGTCCGGTGCGGGGAACGGGGGGCCGTCTGGTGGCGTCCGGCAGCGGTGACGGTCAGTGCAGCACGACCGGGGTGGCGCCCTTCTCCTCGTCGAGCAGGTGCGACTCCTCCCGCTTGCGCGGCAGGAACAACGCCGGGATCAGGGTCAGCGCGGTGAGCACGAACCCGACCGTGAACGTGGTGGCGAAGGCGTCGGCCGCGAACTCCAGTCCCCGTTCCACGATGCTCGGGTCGGGAACCTGGACCTTGTCGGGGTTCATCGTGGCGGCGATGGCGAGGCCGGCCTCGGAGATCGGCGGGGTACCGGCCGGGGCGCCGGGCGGCGGCGGAACGGTCGGCGAGTCTTTGAGCTCGGCGGTGAGGATGACCGACATGACGGCGCCACCGACCGAGCCGGCGATCTGCTGCAGGATGTTGAGCAGGGTCGAACCGCGGGCCACCTCGTGGTTGGTGAGGGTGCGCAGCGCCGACGTCATGATCGGCATCATGGTGCCGCCCATGCCGAGACCCATGACGAAGAGCGAACCGCACAGCAGCACGTACGACGTGTCCGTGCCGACCTGGGTGAAGGTGAAGAACCCGCCCGCGATCAGCAGCAGCGCGAACGGCACGGTCCGGCCGACCGGTACCTTGTCGGCGAGCATGCCGGCGATCGGCATGGTCACCATCGCGCCGATGCCCTGCGGTGCCATCAGCAGGCCGGCGTGCAGCGTCGACTCGCCCCGGATCTGCAGGAAGTAGCTCGGGAAGAGCAGGCCGGCACCCATGAACGCGACCGTGAAGACGGCGAGGGTGATCGATGCGACGGTCAGGTTGCGGTTGCGCAGCAGCCGCAGGTCGAGCAGCGGGTGCGCCGGCTTGAACGAGTAGAACACGAACCCGATCACCAGCAGGGCGCCGGCGAGCATCGGCATCCACACCTTGTCCGACGTGATGCTCTGCTCCTCCGGCAATGTGGACACGCCGTAGAGGAAGAGCGCGAGACCGGGCGAGAGCATCAGCATGCCGACGAAGTCGAACGACTCGGACGGCTCCGGGCTGTCCTTCGGGAGCACCAGCTGGGCGTAGATCAGTGCACCCGCGCCGATCGGCAGGTTGATCAGGAAGATCCATTCCCAGCTGTACGCGTCGATCAGCCAGCCGCCGAGGATCGGCCCGCTGATCGGGCCGAGCAGCATCGGGATGCCGAGAACCGCCATGAGCCGGCCGATCCGCTCCGGGCCGGCCGCCCTCGTCATGATCGTCATGCCGAGTGGCATGAGCATGCCGCCGCCGAGGCCCTGCAGGACCCGGTACGCCACGAGCTGGCCGATGCCGTCCGCGGTCGCGCAGAGAGCGGAACCGAGGGTGAACAGCAGCAGCGCGGCCATGTAGAGCCGCTTGGTGCCGAACCGGTCGGCCGCCCACCCGGACAGTGGGATCACCGTCGCGAGGGCCAGTGTGTAGCCCGTCATGGTCCAGGCGACCTCGGCGTAGGTCGCGCCGAACTCCTCCTGGAAGGTCGGGATCGCGACGCTGACCACGGTCACGTCGAGAATTGACATGATCGCACCGAGGACGACAACCCCGGCGATCTTGAGAACGGCGCCGTCCAGTTTCGCCGGCGCCGCGGGTTGACTGCTCACAACATCTCCACAGGTAGGGCGGCTTTCCGGAGCCTAGCGACGGGGTACGACAGGGGTCTCAGGATTTATCGGGGCCGCCGGATTCCGTGGACACCGATCGGCGCGCCCATGCCGAGGCGAGTATTCCCAGGCCATTCGCGGTCCAATGGAGCACGAAGGGGGCCAGAAGTCCCCCGCCGGCCAGCCGGAGCACGCTGAGAAGAACACCCGCGAAGGTGGTGAACGCCACTTCCCTGGTGTCCGGAAGATGCCACAACCCGAAGAGCACCGCCGTCACCACGGTTGCCCAGACCGCTCCGTGGCCGGAGTAGATCAGTCCCCACAGCACCCCGCGGAACGCCACCTCCTCGAAGATCACCGTCGAGAACGGCACCCCGGCGAGTGCCCGGCGGACCGGGTCCAGGAAGTCGCGGGCGGCCAAGGCCCGGCGCGCCGCGGGGATCCGGAGCGCGATCCCGTATCCGCCCGCCGTGAGCAGGGCCGCGCCCAGCGCGTAGGCCCAGCCGGAAAGGGTGAGGCCCGCCGCGGCGGGAGTGAGACCGGAGACCGCGACCAGCAGGATCGCCGCGATCGGCCCGGTGAAGGGCTGTGCCCGCGCCGGGCCGCGCCGGTTCCAGACCCGCACCAGCGCCATGATCAGCAGCACCATGACGACGGTCATGAATGTCAGATTAATCGGTCGACGCCGGTGGACGGACCTCTCTACCGTTGGCCCATCACCGCGACAGGAGAGGAGACACGGCCATGCGTTACCGCACCGCCGTCGTCATCCCCGTGTCGCGTTTCGAGCTGATTCTCGTGTCTGGTGCGGCCGGCTCCGGCTGCGCCACCGGGGCTGGTCGCTGCCTGTAACAGGCGCAGTCCGCCACCCGCAGACCGGCTGTCGCACACCGCTGTCCCGAACGCGCTGAGACAGCGGTGGCGCAGCCAGAGACTCGAGAGACAACCGTCATGAACATCCGCAACATCGGCATCCTCGCGCACGTCGACGCCGGCAAGACGACACTGACCGAACGCGTCCTCTTCGCCACCGGCATGACCTGGAAGACCGGCGACGTGCACGACGGCAACACCGTGACCGACTTCGATCCCCAGGAGCGCGATCGTGGCATCACCATCTTCGCCGCGGCGGTCAGCTGCGAGTGGGCCGGTCACCGGCTCAACCTGATCGACACACCCGGCCACGTCGACTTCTCCGACGAGGTCGAACGCTCACTGCGCGTACTTGACGGCGCGGTCGCGGTCTTCGACGGCGTCGCCGGTGTCGAACCGCAGTCGGAGTCCGTGTGGCGGACCGCCGACCGGTACGGCGTTCCGCGCATCGCGTTCGTCAACAAACTCGACCGCGCGGGCGCCGATCTGGACGCCGCGGTCGCCTCGATCCGGGACCGGCTCGAGGTGACACCGCTGGTCCTGCAGGTACCGATCGGCCGGGAAGGCGGCTTCACCGGCGTGACCGGCCTGGTCGACCAGCCACCACCGGAGGCCGCCACCGCCCGCAAGCTGCTGGAGGAGGCGGTTGCCGAGCTGCACGCGGACGCTCTGGAGGAGCTCGGCGACATGTCCGACGCGACGCTCAAGCGGGCGATCCGGGAGCTGACGCTGGAGCGCCGCGCGGTGCCCGTGCTGTGCGGTTCTGCCTACCGCAACAAAGGTGTCGAGCAGCTGCTCGACGCGATCGTCGACTACCTGCCCGCACCCGCCGGCGACGCGGACGGCCATCCGGTCGCGCTCGTCTTCAAGAAGCGGGAACGACTCAGCTACCTGCGCGTCTACGAAGGCACGATCACGAAGGGGGATGTCATGTGGGACGCCGGCTCCGGCCGTACCGAAAGAATCTCCCGTATCGTCCGCGTGCAGGCCGACCGGCACACCGACGCCGACCGCGCGGTGGCCGGCGACATCGTCGCCGTCACCGGTCTCAAGGCCGTCCGCACCGGCACCACCCTGTCCAGCCGGCAGCATCCGGTCGTGCTGGAGGCGCCGCGGACGGCCGAGCCGCTGGTCTCGGTGGCCGTCGAGGCACGCACCCGATCCGAGGCCCAGCGTCTGCCGGGCGCTCTCGCGGCGCTGGCGGAGGAAGACCCGTCCCTGAGCGTACGGACGGACGCCGAAACCGGTCAGACGCTGCTGTCCGGTCTGGGTGAACTGCATCTGGAGGTTGCCGTGGAGAAACTGCGGCAGGCGACCGGCCTGGAGATCACCACCGGCCGCCCGCAGGTCGCGCTCCGTGAGGCCGTCACCGGCGGCGTCACCGGCGTGGTCCACCGGCACGTCAAACAGGACGGTGGCGCGGGCCAGTTCGCGCACGTCGTCCTGAACGTCGAGCCGCTCGACGGCACCGGCTTCGCGTTCGCGTCGACGGTGACCGGCGGACGGGTGCCGGCCGAATACGTGCGGGCGGTCGAGGTCGGCTGCCGGGAGGCGCTCGCGGGCGGCCCGCTCGGCGGTCACCCGGTGGTCGGGCTGCGCGTCACGCTCACCGACGGTCAGACGCACGTCAAGGACTCGTCGGAGATGGCGTTCCGTGCGGCCGGCCGGTTCGGGCTCCGCGAAGCGCTGCGCGTCTGCACGCTCACGCTGCTCGAACCGGTCGCCGAGGTCACGGTCAGCGCGCCGCCGGACACGCTCGGCGCGGTGCTGGGCGATCTCGCGGCGCGTCGCGGTCAGGTCACCGACTCCTCGGAACGCACGGTGACGGCCACGGTTCCGCTTGCCGAGCTGTTCGGGTACGCGACCCGCCTGCGCAGCCGCACGCACGGCCGGGGCACGTTCACCAGCCGTCCGGCCGGTTACCGCCCGGCGGTATGAGTGACGGGCGGGCCCGGGGTTCTCCCCGGGCCCGCCTCAGTCCCGGGTCCGCCTCAGTCCCGGTCCAGAGCCAGCGCCAGCCGCCGCTGCCAGTGCACCGCGTCGCCGGGCACCCCCGGGTACTCGTCGGCGAAGTTGTCCCAGTCCACGTCGTACCAGCTCAGCGGCGTAGCGGCGGAGAAGTCCAGCGCCTCGTCGCCGAGCTCGGGAAGCAGCAGCTCCCGCACCAGCGCCACGTCCACGGTGGTGTGTTCGGCGAGCAGGGCGGCGTCGTACAGGTCCTTGCCCTGCGGGTAGCGGTCGGTCGCCAGCCACAGCAGTTTCCAGGCCAACGACAGCTCGGCAGTCGCCCCGAGAACCAGCGTCGCGACACCCGGCAACGCGACCGGCTCCGGATCGATCGGCAGCCGCTCACCGAACACCACGTCGATCTGGACGCTGCCGTCCGGGACTCCCGGCGCCGAGAACGGGATGACCAGACGGCGGCCGTCGGCACGCTCGTACGTCCAGATCGCCGACTCGGCGGTCTCATCGGACCGCAGGCCGGCGCCGGACGCCGCCGCTTTGATCCCGTCGAGCAGTTCGGTGGCGTTCCGGCTGTCGCTGCTCACGTTCACCGGTACGACCACGAAGTCCAGATCGCCCGGCCGCCGGGCGTCGTCACCCACCCAGGCCCGCATGAGCGCGCTGCCCCGCAGCACCAGATGCTCCGCCCACCGGCTGCCGCCGAGGACCGTGAGGAGCCGGTTCATGGCCGCGTCCCGGGCCGCGCGCCACTGCCTGCCGAGTTGCGGGTCGGCGAAGACCGGCTCCCCCGGCCGGTACGCGTTGCCGAACTGTTTGAGCGCCGGGTCGAAGGCGGGCCGCTGGCCGACCTCACGGCCACCCGGCACCGGCCGGAACGTGTCCGGGAGCTCCGCCAGGCCGGGCCGGATCACGTCGCGGTTCACCGTCCACAGCCGCCGCGGGGCCACCGGGGTCAGCCAGCCGGTGTCCCAGCCCGGATTGCTGTCGTGCCGTACGCACCACCGCTGGATCGAGGCGATGTCGAGATCGGCCTCACGCAGGGCCGCCGACAACTGAACCAGGCTCGCGGCGGCGGCCTCGGGTCCGGAGCCCGGCAGACGCTGGACGACGAGACGGCGCGGATCCCGGCACAGCCCGGCGCCGTGGGCCTCGGCGAGGTCGGCGAGCGCGAGCATGCGTACCACCCGGCCCGGCTCCGCCCGCAGCTCCACGTGATGCTCGAAGTCCCGCTCGCCCGGCCGGGCCTCGTCGGCGGGGACCAGGGTCCGGGTGCGTACCGGCTGGAGCCACCGCCGTTCGGTCCGTTCGATCACGCCGGTCCACTCGCGGACGGCCGCCGCACCGCCGGGAACCACGAGCATCGGCTGCGAGCGCTGCCTGCCCCGGTCCAGCCGGACGTGCCGGAACTCCAGGCCGTGCCGGTCGGCGAACCCGGCGAGCTCCCCGGCCAGCCCTCCCTCCACGGTGATCGAACTGATCACAGATCGGCCTGGTACAGGAGGCTCCGGTGGGTCGGCGCGTAGCCGAGCGCGTCGTTGACCCGCCGCATCGCCGTGTTGCTGTCCGCCGTGTCGGCGAGCAGGCCGGCCAGCTCCGGGAACCGCCCCCGGACGTGCGTGATCTGCTGCGCCTTCATCCAGCGGGCCAGCCCGCGCCCGCGGTGTTCCGGCAGCACCCCGGTCCCGTAGTGCTGCCCGTCCCCGGTCCCGTCCCCGGCGACGACCACCTCGGTGAACCCGGCGATCTCGGAGTCCGCCCCGATCGCCGCCGTGGTCAGGAGGATCTCGCCACGCTTGGCCACCGCGTCGGCGATCCGGTGCAGCCGGGGCACGTCCCACACGTCCGGCTCCCAGGCGGCGTCGTCCATCGGCATGTCGTCCATCGCCTTGCGGGACCGCGCGAACGTCTCGGCCAGCTCGTCCGGAACCGTGCCCTCCCAGTGGATCAGCCGGTACCCGCCCCGCTCCGGTTCCGGAACCCCGCTCCAGGACGAGAGATCCAGGCGGGTGTACGTGAGAGCCAGCACCCGCCGGAGCCCGGCCGCGACACAGAACGCGTCCCCCTCGGACCCTTCCGCCACCGCGTCACCGAGCAACGCCGTGAGTCCCCGCGCGGTGCCCGCCGACTTCGCCTCGTTCAGCAGCCGGGTGCCGACCCCGGACCGCCGCTCGGCCGGATGCACGGTGATCCGCAGCTCACCGGTCCGCGCCGAGGCCGGTGCCCGCAGGAACGCCGTGCCCAGCGGCCGCCCGTCGGGTCCTTCGGCGATCCACGCCGGGAAGTCGGAGCCGGGCTCCACGAGAGAGACGATGCGCGAGGTCATGCGGGTATTGTCGCCCACCTCATCCGTGCCGGGGGATGCCGCCGGCATCGATCGTCAGCACGCTGCACCACATGACGGGGGACGCGAGGACCACAGGCCGGCCGGCACGACTCGGCATCCTGCTGTCGATGGCCATGTTCGTCCTCGTCGTCGACACCTCGCTGATGAACGTCTCGATCTCCGCGGTGGTCCGCGACCTGGACACCACGGCGAGCGGCGTACAGTCGGCCATCGCCCTGGAGGCCCTGGTCTCCGCCGCCTTCATCCTGATCGGCGGCAAGATCGGCGACCTGATCGGACGCAAGCGGGCCTTCGTGCTGGGCCTGCTCGGGTACGCGGTCGGCGCGCTGGCCATGACCATCGCCGACAGCCTGCTCCCGATCGTCATCTGCTGGGCACTGATCGGCGGCATCGGGGCGTCGCTGCTGCTGCCGTCCATGCAGTCACTCATCCACGGCAACTTCGAAGGGCCCGAACAACGCCGGGTGTACGCCATGGTCGGCGCCGCCGCCGCGATCGCCGCCGCGGTCGGGCCGCTGATCGGCGGTTTCATCACCACGTTCCGGTCCTGGCGGGTCGGCTTCGCACTGGAGGTCGTCATCATCGCCGCGGTGCTCTCCGGCGTCGGCCTGATCCGCGACGTCGAGTACACCGGACCGCGGCGCATCGACGCCGTCGGCTCGGTGCTCTCGGTCCTCGGCATGGGCGGCATCGTCCTCGGCATCCTGGTGTGGGAGGAGGGCGGCGACGCCGTCCTGGCACTCATCGCGCTCGGCGTCCTCGGGCTGACCGGTCTCGCGTACTGGCTGGTCCGCCGCAAGCGGGCGAACCGTCCTGCCCTCCTCGACCCGGACCTGTTCCGGTCGGCGCTGTTCCGGACCGGCATCACCGCGCAGATGCTGCAGCAGATCGCTCTCGGCGGCCTCATGATCGCCCTGCCGATCTATCTGCAGATGGTGCTGGCGTACAACGCCCTCGAAGCCGGCCTGTCGCTCGCCCCGCTCTCGCTGAGCATGTTCGCCGTCGCCCTGCTGGCCGGGCGCAAGGCCGGGAGACGGCGACCGGCGGTCATCATCCGCACCGGGTTCCTGCTGCTCGGCATCGGCACCGCGGCCCTGATCCCGCTGGTACCGCGGGCCGGTTTCGGCTGGCAGCTGCTGATCCCGCTGGCGATCGCCGGTTCCGGACTCGGCCTGCTGGTCTCGCAGCTCAACAACTTCACCTTGTCCCCGGTCGAGGAGGAGCACGTCAGCGAGGCCGCCGCGGCCAACTCGGCGGGCGGCTCCTTCGGTCTCTCGTTCGGCCTCGCCACGGCCGGCGCGATCATGCTGGCGACTCTCGCGTTCTCGTTCACCGACCGGGCCGGGGAGAGCACCGTACTGAACCCGGCCCAGCAGCAACAGGTCGCCGCCGCCCTGCGCAGCGACGCCGAGGTGATGACGAACGAGCACCTGGAAGCCCTTCTCCAGGACCAGTCACCCGAGGTACGCGAGGAGATGGTCCGGATCAACACCGAGGCACGCCCGATCGCGCTGCAGATCGCCCTGCTGCTGCCCCTGCTCGCCGGGCTGCTCGGTCTGCTCACCTCGTTCCGGATGACCCGGCTGCCGGACCCGCGACCGTCCGGCGGCGACAGCGATCTGCTCGGCTGAATCGCAACCGGTTGTCACCTGGCCGGTACATCCGGATGCCATCATGCCGGGATGCGTTCAACGGTGGCGGCAGTGCACAACGTGGTGACCAGGCTGGAACCGATCGACAACCTCGAGGGCGAGCACCGGGGACACGCCCTCGGCTGGTCGGCGAGGACCCCTGGGACACCGCGACGCGGGAGATCGAGGAGGAACTCGGCATCCACGCGAAGGTGTCCGCCGAACCCCTCTTCCTGACCGTCACCGAGACCGTCGGCATCGATGCCGGGCACACCGACGTGAGCCTCTGGTACGTCGTCGAGATCCCGCGTGACCAGCACCTACGGCCCGACGCCGCCGAGTTCCACAGCATCCGATGGTGGAGCCGCGACGAGATCGGAAAGTCCGACCCGGCCCTGTTCGACCCGCACCTGAACCGCTTCCTGCGGAAACTGCCTAACGCAGAACGCGGAAGGTGAGGTGGGTGACGCCCCGGCCCTCGATCACCTCCGGATCGCTGAGCCGGATCGGCGCCACCTCCTGCGTACCGAACAGGCTGGTGCCCGTGCCGAGCAGCACCGGCACCAGCGACACGACGAGTTCGTCGAGCAGGCCCGCGTCCAGGTACTGATGCGTCAGGGTCGGCGTGGACACCGACACCGTCCGGTCCCCCGCCACCTTCTGCGCCGCCTCCAGCGCGTCGATGGCGTCGGGGTGGAACGACGTCTCCGATCCGGCACGCGGCCAGCCGGCCGGCACCGAATGGCTCACCACGAAGACCGGGCACCCGGCCGGATGCCGGCCACCCCACCCTTCGGTACGGTCGAACAGCCGCCGCCCGCAGATCAATGCCCCCGCTCCCGCCAGCGCCGGTTTCAGGAACCCGGCGCTCGCCTCGGTCACGTGGAACACCAAGCGTGGATCGGCGCTCGGCACCTCGACGTCGCCGTTCTGGTACCAGCCGAACAGCTCGGCCACATCGTCGTTCTCATCCGCGACGAACCCGTCCAACGACATGGACAGGGCAGCGATGACCTTGCCCATGGCAGGCCTCCTCAAGCGCATCCCTACCCGCAGGCTTCTCCATCCCGGACGTTCACGCAAGCCGTTCACCCAAGCATCCGCCCTGCTGAGGCCCTCGTGCGCAGGCCTCCGAGCGATGGACCCGGCTATCCTCAGGAGATGGGCCAGGAACCGCAGGAACTCGTGGCGCACGGGTACGACACGGTCGCCGAACGATATGCCGAACTCGAACGCGACGCCCCGTGGCCACGGGCCGCCTGGCTCGACGACCTGCTCGCCCGGCTGCCCGACGGCTCGCCGGTGCTCGACCTCGGCTGCGGCAACGGACTGCCCGCCGGTGAACGGATCGCCCGCCGCCACCGTCTGACCGGCGTCGACGTCTCGCCCCGCCAGGTCGAACTGGCGCGGGCGAACGTGCCGGCCGGCGAGTTCAGCACCGGTGACATCCTGAAACTCGACCATGCGCCCGGCAGCTTCGCCGCGGTGACCGCCTTCTACACCTTCGACCACATTCCACGCGAACGACTCGCCGAGATGTTCGGCCTCGTGCACACCTGGCTCGCCACCGATGGCTACCTGCTGTGCTGCGTCGAGATCGAGGACCTGCCGGGCGTCGTCGCCGACTGGCTGGGCGCCCCGATGTACTTCAGCTCCTACGAACCCGACGTCACCCGCCGCCTGCTGACCGAGGCCGGCTTCGACATCGTCCGCGACGAGATCCAGGCCCAGTCGGAGGGCGGCCACGAGGTCAGCTACCTCTGGCTGCTCGCCCGCCGGCGGCACCGGGCGGCCTCGTGAACTCGGGTGGCCGACCGGAAGCACGGAAGCCCGCTGCCGGACCTTGCTGCTGTCCCCGTGCTCAGCAGCAAGGTCCAGCAGCGGGCTACCCGCTCCGACCAGGTGTGGTGGTGCGCCGCCAGGGACTCGAACCCCGAACCCGCTGGTTAAGAGCCAGCTGCTCTACCTGTTGAGCTAGCGGCGCGTCGTGCCGTACGTCGGGTCGGCGGGATTCGAACCCGCGACATCTCGCTCCCAAAGCGAGCGCGCTGACCAAGCTGCGCCACGACCCGTGTGTTCCTCTTGTCCCCCGTGTCGCCGGGTGGTCTCGAACCACCGGCCTCCGCCTTATGAGGGCGGCGCTCTGGCCCGCTGAGCTACGGCGACGTGCGGAGAGCGGGAGATTCGAACTCCCGGCAAGGGTTACTACCCCTGCTGCGGATTAGCAATCCGCCGCCTTAGGCCACTCGGCCAGCCCTCCACTGTGTTGCGTACCCGGAGAGGGATTCGAACCCCCATCCTCCGAACCCTGAATTCGGCGCCTCTGCCAGTTGGGCTACCCGGGCTTGATCAAACGTGCGTGCCCTCGGCGCGATTCGAACGCGCACCGTCCAGATCCTCGGTCTGGTGCCTCTGCCGTTGGGCCACGAGGGCGGGTGAAGCTGCGGGCGGAGGACTCGAACCTCCAACCTCCGCGACCAGAGCGCGGCGTGCTGCCGGTTGCACCAGCCCGCATCAAGAGTGGTTACCGGGCCTCGAACCCGGGACCTCCGCCATGGCGAGGCGGCGCTCTACCGTCTGAGCTACAACCACAATGCGTCCCCGGAGAGATTCGAACTCCCGACACCCGGATCCGTAATCCGGTGCTCTTTCCGCTGAGCTACGGAGACATTGACATGTCGTTCGCTGTGGAATTTTCAAAGAATGTGCGTACGAAAAAGCCGCCCAGTCCGGGAATCGGAGGGCGGCGCGCTGGTCACTAGCTGACTGCTAGTCGCGCCACCGGCCCGGACGTCGGCCGAGACCACGCAGGCTCGGGCCGCTCAGGACGGGAAGACTCGGAAGGAGGGACATCAGCTGTCGCATCTGCTTGCCGGACATCGTCTCCCCCTCTCGGTTCTTCCGCCTGCCGAGTCCGTCTCGGTGGGCGTGAATACAAAGATAGGCAGCAGGGCGGCCTCCGTCCAACGAATTAATCGACAGTTTCTTCGAGGAGACGGAGACTGGCCGGTATGGGTTACCGGATCCTGGCCGAGACCGCGATGGCGGTGCACTTCCTGTTCATCGTGTTCGTGGTGCTCGGCGGGTTTTTGGCGTGGCGCTGGCCGCGAGTGATCTGGCTGCATCTGGCCGCTGCGGCGTGGGGTCTGTGCATCGTGCTGTTCGAGCTGAACTGCCCGCTGACCCACGTGGAGGACCGGGCCCGGGAACGGGCCGGGCAGTCGGGCCTGAGCCGGGGGTTCATCGACACGTACCTGACCGGGGTGATCTACCCGGAACGGTTCCTCGACGAGGTCCGGCTGCTGATCGCGGTGGTGGTGGCGGTCTCCTACGCCGGTGTCGTCATCCGTTGGCGGCGGCGCCGGGGTTGACGGCCGCGAACCTCAACGGGCGGCGATGCCAGGGATGACGGCCAGGACGCTCATCGGGGGCCGACGCTGGGGATGATCGCCATGACCGTCCGGAGCAGGTCGTCCGGCGTGGGTGCCGGGCCGGTGCGGTCGGCGTGGAGCAGGTGGGCGGTGCCGATCAGGATGGCGCCGAGGGTGGCGGGGTCGGCGGTGGCGGCGATCCGGCCCCGGGCGCGTTCGTCCTCCAGGTAGTCGGCGAGGATCTCGGCGGCCCGGGTGAGAACGGGGATGCCGGCGGGCCAGGTCTCGCGGAGCCGGGCGCGCAGGCCGTCGCGGAACGTGACAAGCGCGACGATGGCGACCGCGACGGAATCGAACAGGGCGGTCAGGGCGGCGGCGACGTTCCCGGCGACGGTTCCGGTGCCGGCAGCCTCGCGCAGGAACAGAACCTGCGCGTCCATGCGGGTGGAGCGGTCGAGGACGTACTCGGTGAGGAACGTGTCGAAGTCGGTGAAGTGCCGGTGCAGGACGCCTTTGGCGCATCCGGCGCCGACGGTGACGGCACGGCTGGTGAGCGCTTCGGGACCGGATCTGAGCAGGATGCGGTCGGCGGCGTCGAAGAGTTGTTCGCGCACGTCTCGCAGGGCCACACCGGTCGGCACGCAAGCGAATCTAGTCGAGTGGGCAAGCGCCCATTTAGAGTGGGCGCATGCCCACTAACCCTGGCCACTCCCACCACGCCCGCTCCCACGATGCCGGCCACCCCCACGATGCCGGTCACCCCGCGGACCCGGACCGGCGGAGGATCGCCCTGTCGTTCGGCATCGACGCCGAGCGCTACGACCGCACCCGGCCCCGCTACCCCGCGGCCATGATCGAACGGATCGCCGCGGACGCCCGTGACCTGCTCGACGTCGGGATCGGCACCGGCATCGCGGCCCGGCAGTTCCGCGACGCCGGCTGCCGGGTGCTCGGCGTCGAACCCGACCCGCGGATAGCCGAGGTGGCGCGCCGGTCCGGGTTCACGGTGGAGCAGGCCCGGTTCGAGGAGTGGGAGCCGCGCGGGCGGACCTTCGACGCGGTGGTGGCCGGGCAGACCTGGCACTGGGTGGATCCGGTCGCGGGCGCCGCCCGGGCCGCTCAGGTTCTGCGGCCGGGCGGGCGGCTGGCGCTGTTCTGGAACACCGTCGAGCCACCGGCCGGGCTGGCCGCCACATTCGCCACGATCTACCGGCGGGCGGCGCCGAGTCTGCCGTTCGACCCGTGGGCGGGCGCCGACCCGTACGCGAGCGTCGCGGAAAAGGCGACGGCCGGACTGGATGCGGCGTTCGAAGCGGCCGAGGTGTGGCGGTACTCGTGGGAGCACGAGTACCGCCGCGAGGACTGGCTCGACCAGGTGCCGACCGCCGGCGGCCACCATCTGCTGCCGCCGGGCGAACTGGACGCGTTGCTGGCCGGGCTAAGCGAGGTGATCGGCGAGCGGTTCACCATGCCCTACACGACGATCGTGGTCACCGCGCGGAAGACATAGGGCACCACGGTCGTGGTCACCGCGCGGAAGAAGCAGGGCACCACGGTCGTGGTCACCGCGTGGAGGGCAGAAAGAGGCTCGGGCCGGCGCTTCCGGCGGGATATTCGAGCAACGGCACCTTCCCGGCGCGCCACGCCGAGGTGATCGGCTCGACGATGCGCCAGCACTGCTCGGCCGTGTCCGCCCGTACCGAAAGGGTCGGGTCGTCGGCGAAGACGCCGCGCAGCACCTCCCCGTACGGCGGAAGATCGCCCGCACCGAAATCGGCGCCGATGGTGACCGGATCGAGCTCGAAGGGATCGCCCGGGCCGTTGATGTTGAAGTCGATGGACACGTGGTCCGGGCCGAAGCCGATCCGTAGCCGGTCGGGCTGGTCACAGCCAGTCAGCCCGTCCGGAACCCGGGGCGGCCGCTTGAAGGTGATCACCGCTTCCTTGCGGCTGTCGCCGACCGCCTTGCCGGAGCGCAGCCGGAACGGCACGCCGGCCCATCGCCAGGTGTCCACGGCCAGGACGATCTCGGCGAGCGTCTCGGTACCTCGCGACTCGTCGACGCCCGGCTCGTCGGCGTACGAGGGCAGGCTGCGCCCGTCCAGCTCACCGGCCGTGTAACGGGCGCGCAGGCTGCACTCGGCCGGGTCGTCGCTCCACGGCCGGGTGGCCCGCAGCACGTCGGCCTTGCGGTCGCGGAACTCGGCGGCGGCCAGGGTGAACGGCGCCTCCATGGTGAGCAGCGCGAGGATCTGCAGCAGGTGGCTCTGGATCATGTCGGCGAGCGCACCCGCCTTGTCGTAGTAGCCGGCCCGGCCCTCGAGCGCCAGGTTCTCGTCGAAGACGATGTCGACCGACTCGACGTGGTTGGCGTCCAGCACCGGTTCGAAGATGCGGTTCGCGAACCGCAGGCCGAGGATGTTGAGGACGGTCGACTTGCCGAGGAAGTGGTCGACCCGGTGCACCTGCTCCTCGGGGACGAGGCGGGCGATCAGCCGGTTGAGCTCGGCGGCCTGCTCGCTGCCGGTGCCGAACGGCTTCTCCAGCACCAGGCGGGTGCCGGGCGGCAGGTCCACCTCGAGCAGTGCCTCGCAGGCACGCGCGGTGACGGCCGGCGGCAGCGCGAAGAAGATCGCCACCGAGCCCCGCACCGTATCGAGCAGCCGTCGCAGGTCGTCGGCACTGGTGACGTCGGTACGCACGTAGCGGGACCGGTCGGCGACGTCGGAGGCCGCCGGGTCGGTGTCGCTCTCCGGCGTGCCCTCGCCGGCCGACTGGGCCGCGGCACGTGCGCCGTGGGCGCCGAACGAGTCGTGGACGCGCTGCCGCCAGCGTGCGTCGTCCCAGTCGTCGGTGGCGGCGCCGATCAGGGTGAGTCCGGGAACGTGGCCGGCAGTGAGCAGCGCGCCGAGTCCGGGCAGCAGCAGCCGGGCGGCGAGGTCGCCGGTCGCGCCCAGGATGATCAGGGTCTGGTCCGTCATGGACGGTGGGTACCCGCGGAGGCCGGACGGTACTCGACCTCGGGGCGCCCGGGTCCGCCGTACCGCGGGCTGCGGATCACCCGGCCCGATTCGGCGAGATGTTCCAGGTAGCGGCGGGCGGTGACGCGGGAGGTGCCGGTACGGACGCCGACCTCGGCCGCGGACAGCCCGGCCGGCTCGGCGGCGCGCAGCGCGGTCAGGATCAGATCGAACGTCCTCGGGTCGAGTCCCTTGGGGAGGGTGTCGGCGGCCGGGGCACCACGCAGCGTGGCGAACACCCGGTCCACCTCGTGCTGAGCGGCCACCTCAAGCGATCCGGCGACCTGGCGGCGGTACTGGGCGTACCGGTCGAGCTTGTCGCGGAACGCCGCGAAGGTGAACGGTTTCAGCAGGTAGTGGGTGACCCCGAGGGCGACCGCGGAACGGATCGTGGCGATGTCCCGGTTCGAGGTGACGGCAAGCACGTCGGTGCCGCTGCCCGCAGCGCGCAGCGCCCGCGCGATCTCCAGGCCGTGCTTGTCCGGCAGGTTCAGGTCGAGCAGGACCAGATCGATCGGCTCGGCGCGGAGCAGGCTCATCGCCTCACGCGCGGTCAGTGCCACCCCGGCAACCTCAAAACCGGCGACCTTCTCGGTGTACGCGCGGTGCGCCTCGGCGATCAGCGGCTCGTCGTCGACCACCAGGACCCGGATCACGTCGCCGGCGGTCATGACGGCACCGGCAGCCGTACGGTGAGGACCGCTCCCCCGGCGGGGGCCGGGTCGATCGCGTAGCGTCCGCCGTACCGCTCGGCGACCTGCCGGACGAGTGACAGTCCGATGCCGTGCCCGTCGCCCTTGGTGGACCAGCCGCGCCGGAAGGCGTCGGCCGCCTGGTCGGGGCGCAGCCCGGGACCGTTGTCGCTGACCCGGACCAGCACCTCGCCGTCGGCCTCGCGGACCAGTACGCCGACCCGGCGGGGCGGCGGGACCTCGGTGACCGCCTCAAGCGCGTTGTCGATCAGGTTGCCGACGACGGTCAGCAGGTCGCGGCCGGGAACGGGCGTGCCGGTGAGCCGGGAGTCCGGGTCGATGGTGAGCTCGACGCCGCGTTCGCCGGCCTGAGCCGACTTGCCGAGCAGCAGCGCGGCGAGCGCGGGTTCCTCGACCGCGCCGACGACCTGGTCGGTGAGTTGCTGGGCGACTGCGAGCTCGGCGGTGGCCAGTTCGATCGCCTCGTCGGTACGACCGAGTTCCACCATGGTGAGTACGGTGTGCAGGCGGTTGGCGGCCTCGTGCGCCTGTGCGCGCAGCGCCTCGGTCAGGCCGCGGACCGAGTCGAGTTCGCCGGTCAGTGCCCGCAGCTCGGTGTGGTCGCGCAGGGTGAGCACGGTGCCGAGCAGCCGGCCGTCGAAGCGGGTCTCGCGGCGGCTGGCCACCAGTACCCGGTCGCCGACCAGGACCGGTTCGTCCACGGTGGGCCGGCGTTCGGCGATCAGTCCGGCCACCTCGGGCGGCAGGCTGTCCGGTTCGTCGTCGGTGATGCCGAGCAGCCGCCGGCCCTCGTCGTTGATCAGGGTGACCCGGCCGTCGCGGCCGACGACCACGAGACCCTCGCGGACGGCGTGCAGGACGGCGTCGTGGTACTCGTACATCCGGGTCATCTCGGCCGGTCCGAGGCCGTGCGTCTGGCGGCGCAGGCGACGGCTGAGCAGCCACGATCCGAAGGCGGCCAGGAGCAGGGCGATGCCGGTGGCCAGGCCGACGACCGGCAGCTGGGCGATGAGGGCCCGGTTGATCGCCTTGGTGGTGATGCCGACCGAGACCAGGCCGATGATCTCGTTGGTGCCGGGGTCGCGCACCGGCACGACGGTCCGGACCGAGGCGCCGAGACTGCCGCGGTACTCCTCCACCACCGTGCCGCCGGCCAGTGCCTCGTCGACCGTACCGGCGAAGGGTTGTCCGATGAGTTCGGCGGTGGGGTGGCTGTAGCGGGTGCGGTCGGGCGCCATCACCACGACGAAGTCGGTGCCGGTGGCCTTGCGGGTGGCCTCGGCGTACGGCTGCAGCTCCGCCGACGGGTCGGCGTCGTGCAGGGCCTCGGCGACCGCGGGGGTGTGCGCGATCGTCTCGGCCACCGCGACGACCTCGGAGACCGCGGCGTTGCGCGCGTCGTTGCCGGCGAGCAGCACGGCGCCGGTCGTCCCGGTCGCCACCAGCAGTGTCACCACCAGCACCTGGAGAGCGAACAGCTGCCGCGCGATGCTCCACGGTGCCAAACCAGAGCCTCGATTCATTTCGTACGGGTGAACAAAATGACCGTAACCGTGATCGGAGCTGAGACCCAGGCCACATTCCTCCCATGACTCCCGCTGCCCCGCCGGTCAAACGCGACCGCACTCACTACCTGTACCTGGCGGTCATCGCGGCCGTCCTGCTCGGCATCGCCGTCGGCCTGCTCTGGCCGAAGGCCGCGGTCGAGCTCAAACCGATCGGTACCGGCTTCGTCGACCTGATCAAGATGATGATCGCCCCGGTCATCTTCTGCACCATCGTCCTCGGCGTCGGCTCGATCCGGCAGGCGGCCCAGGTCGGCAAGGTCGGCGGCCTGGCCCTCGGCTACTTTCTGACGATGTCCACCGTGGCGCTGGCCATCGGGCTCGTCGTCGGCAACCTGATCCACCCCGGGTCGGGGATGCAGCTGGACGCCTCGACGGCCGAGGCCGGGCAGAAGGCGATCGGCGAGGACACCGCCAAGAGCACCACCGACTTCCTGCTCGGCATCATCCCGGACAGCCTGCTCACGCCGCTGGCCACCGGCAACGTGCTGCAGACCCTGCTGGTGGCGCTGCTGGCCGGGTTCGCGCTGCAGTCCATGGGCGAGCGGTCGGCGGCGGTGCTGCGGGCGATCGGCCTGTTCCAGCGGCTGGTCTTCCGGATCCTGGCGATGCTGATGTGGCTGGCCCCGATCGGCGCTTTCGGTGCGATCGCCGCGGTGGTCGGCGCGACCGGCACCGACGCGCTGGTCAGCCTCGCCCAGATCATGCTCGGCTTCTACGTCACCTGCGCGCTCTTCGTCTTCGTGGTGCTCGGGGCGCTGCTCTGGCTGATCGCCCGGATCAACATCTTCCGTCTGTTCAAGTACCTGGGCCGTGAGTTCCTGCTGATCCTGTCGACGTCGTCGTCGGAGTCGGCGCTGCCCCGCCTGATCGCCAAGATGGAGCACGTCGGTGTGAGCCGCCCGGTCGTCGGCATCACGGTGCCGACCGGGTACTCGTTCAACCTGGACGGCACGGCCATCTACCTGACCATGGCGTCGCTGTTCGTGGCCCAGGCGATGGGCGACCCGCTGTCGGTCAGCGAACAGATCTCGCTGCTCCTCTTCATGATCATCGCCTCGAAGGGCGCGGCCGGGGTCACCGGTGCCGGTCTGGCCACCCTCGCCGGTGGTCTGCAGAGCCACCGCCCCGACCTGGTCGACGGCGTCGGCCTGATCGTCGGTATCGACCGGTTCATGTCCGAGGCCCGTGCGCTCACCAACTTCGCCGGCAACGCCGTCGCGACGGTTCTGATCGGCACGTGGACCAAGGGCTTCGACCGTGACCGGGCCCAGCTCGTCCTCTCCGGCGGTGACCCGTTCGACGAGGAGACGATGGTCGACGACGACCACGGCGCTCCGGCCACCACACCTGCCGCCGTCTGACCACCCGGTCGCCCGGCCGGGCACCGGACCGGCCGGGCAGTTGCTGGTGGCGCTCGTTTGCGGGCGCCGATTTCCCCCTGACGGCACCTGCGTGGAGAATCGGTCGGCGCCGATGATCGAACGCGGAGGCCTTCATGACTTTCAATGGCTTCATCTCGTACAGCCACGCCGCTGACGGGCGGCTGGCGCCGGCCGTCCAGCGTGGGTTGCATCGGCTGGCGAAGCCCTGGAATCGCCGCCGTGCGCTGTGGATCTTCCGGGATCAGACCGGTCTGTCGGTGACCCCGGCATTGTGGTCCTCGATCCAGGAGGCGCTGGACGGCTCGGACTGGTTCGTGCTGCTCGCGTCACCGGAGGCGGCACAGTCGCCGTGGGTCAACCGCGAGATCGAGCATTGGATCGCGACGAAACCGGCGGACCGGATCCTGCCCGTGCTGACCGACGGGGAGTGGCGGTGGGACCCGGAGCACGGCGACCTGTCCGCGGACTCGACGGCCGTGCCGGACGCGTTGCGCGGGGTGTTCGCCGAGGAGCCGCTCTTTCTCGACCTGCGCTGGACCCGCGACGACCCGAGCCTCAGCCTGAACGATCCTCGCTTCCGCGACGCGATCGCGCAGTTGGCCGCCCCGATGCACGGCCTCAGCAAGGACGAGTTGGAGGGCGAGGACATCCGGCAGCACCGCCGGGCCCTGCGGCTGCGCCGAGGGGCCGTGGCGGCGCTGGCGTTGCTGACCGCCGTGGCGTCGCTGACCGGCGTGGTCGCGGGACACAACGCCGACCGGGCCACCGCCGCCAGCGTCGAGGCCGAGCGGCAACAGGAACTCGCCTCGCGGGAACGCGGCAATGCCGGGCGGTTCGCGGAGGAGGCCCGGCGCCAGCAGGAGAACGCCCGCACGCAGGAGGCTCGCGCACACGCCGCCGCCGTGGAGACGAAGTCGCAGGAGAAGCAGGCGGGGGAACAGCGGGCCGCGGCCGAACGGGCGGCGGCGGAGGCGAGACGGCAACAGGAGAACGCACGTAAGCAGCAGGAACTGGCGAACCGGTCGCGGGCTCTGGCCGACGAGCAGCGGAAGGTCGCTCAGGAGCAACGTGAACTGGCCAGGCAGTCCGCGCGGCAGACGGAACGCCAGCGGATCATCGCGGAGCAGCAGCAACTCCTCGCCGCGCAGGCCACCACGGAGGCCGAGCGGCAGCGAACCATCGCGCGGCGACAGCAGCGGATCGCCGAGGAGTCCGCGGCGGAGGCCCGCCGGCAGGGGGCCATCGCCCGGGAGAACGAACGAAAGGCGAGAGCGGCCGCCGAGGAGGCCCGCCGGCAGGAGGAGAACGCCGCGGAGCAGAAGCGGATCACGCTCGGACGGCGGCTGTTCAACAGGGCCACGGCGACTGTCGGCAACGACCCGGCGATGGCGATCCGGCTCGGGATCGCCGCGGAGAAGATCCAGGCGGGCGCCGAGTCCCGTGCCGAGCTCGCAGCCCTCGTCACCTCCACCCGCAAGATCGGCGCCATCGACGAGGTGCTGGCCATGTCCTACGGCGCGAACAACGTCATCGCCGTCATCGCCGCCGACTACACCCTGTCGCTGTGGAGCGTGGCAAACCCGGCCGTGCCCGTCCGCCTCGCCACGGTCGACGATTTCCCGGTCTTCCCCTTCCTGACCTTCGCCCCCGACGGCAAGACACTCGCCGTCGTCGGCGGATGGGACTTCGAGCCGGTTCTGCTCGACGTCTCCGATCCGGCCGAGCCGGTCACGATCAGCACGGTGCCGCTGCCGAACGCCGGCCGGCCCGTCTTCAGCCCGGACGGGCGGACGCTCGCCGTCGGCGGCTTCGACGGGATGTGGACCCTCTGGGATCTGACCGACAGGGCCAGTCCCGCTCAGCTCAGCCAGATCCCGGGCGGTCTCATACCGCCCACGTTCAGCCCCGATGGCCGTACCGTCGTGACCTCCGGCGTCTCCGACGCCACCGGAGTGGTCTGGAACATCACTGATCGCAAGAGCCCCACCGCGCTGCTCACGCTGGACGGCAAGGTCCGGAGAGCAGCCTTCAGTCCGGCACGGCCCCTGCTGGCCACCCACGACTCCGCCGGGAGTCTGTCGATCTGGAACGTGGACGACCCCGCCGAGCCGAAGAAGCTCTCCACGCAGGCGGTCCGCGCCGCCGACGTGACGTTCAGCACCGACGGCCTGACCCTGGCCACCAGTGACAACGACGGGACGGCCCGCCTGTGGGACATGACCGCGGACACGCCGGTCCACCTCGCCGATGTGAACAGCAACGACGGCGCCGCGCTGGCGATGTCGTTCAGCCCGGACGGCCGGGTTCTGTCCACCGTGGCGGTCGACGGCTCACTGAGCCTTTGGACCGTCGAGGCGCACGGCGCACCGAAAATCGTCGGCCGGGCCACCGGCGAGACCCGTAAAGGGCTGATGGCCGCTCTCAGCTCGGACGGCCGGCGCCTGACCACAGCACACGCCGACGGGACGGCGACCGTGTGGGACCTGTCGAACCCCGCCCGCCCGGTCGAGCGCGCCACCGTACGTGTCGGCCCCGGTTCCCTCAATGCGGCGGCGGTCAGCCCCAGCGGTGACATCCTCGCCACCGTCCGCTGGGCGTCGGACGGCTTCGTGACGCTGAC
Organism: Actinoplanes sp. NPDC023801; assembly: GCF_040639655.1. Lineage (NCBI taxonomy): Bacteria > Bacillati > Actinomycetota > Actinomycetes > Micromonosporales > Micromonosporaceae > Actinoplanes > Actinoplanes sp. NPDC023801. The sequence goes on from NZ_JBFAAI010000002.1 coordinate 214,136, forward strand.
CGACCTCAGCGATCCGAGCGCGCCGGCGCCGCTCGGCAAGCTGCCCGTCGGGCCCTACGGCTCGACGCTGACGTTCGGTCCGGATGGCCGGACGCTGGCCGTCGGCGAGGGATTCGACGTGACGCTGTGGGATCTCACCGACCCGCTGCAGCCGGCCCGGCTTCCCGATCTGCTGGGCGACGATCTGGTCGGGCCCATCGCCTTCAGCCCTGACGGTGGCACCGTCGCCGTCGCCGAGGACCGGACGGTCAGTCTGTGGAGCCTGGCCGACCGGTCGAACCCGGTTCGGGCCGGGCGGCTCAAAGGGCACTCCGCATTCGTGAGATCCATGGCGTTCAGCCCGGACGGGCGGACCCTGGCGACCGGGAGTTCGGACCGGACGGCGGCACTGTGGGACATCGCCGGCCCGGTCCGCCGCCGGCAGGCGATCCTGACCGGCAACACCGCGATGATCGACTCGGTGGCCTTCGCCCCGGACGGCCGCACCCTCGCGACCGGCACCAGGGACTCCGTGCTGGCACTCTGGGATGTGGCCGAGCCGTCCACCCCCCAGCGTGTCGGCGGGATGAAGCGCACCGAACTCGAGTCGAGGTCACTGCTCTTCCACCCGGACGGGCACACCTTGGTGACCAGCGGCACTGACAGCAGCGGGACACGGGCCGTGCTCTGGGACTACTCGGCCCTGAACGCTCTGCGGGCGGCGCCGTCCAGGACCGCCTGCGCCGTCACCGGTGGCGGCTTCACACCGGAGGAGTGGGCAGCCTACGTCCCGGAGACGCCGTACCAGCCGACCTGTCCCCGCTGAGACAGCGGAATGTGCGGGCCGTGCCAGGCCGGTGTGCGCGCCGTGCCAGGCACTGCCCTCAGGCTCTTCGGCATGGGAACCGAAGATCTGGTGGTGCGCGCCGAGGGGCTGCGCAAACGGTACGGGAAGACGCAGGCGCTCGACGGTGTGGACCTGTCGATGCGCCGCGGCACCGTGCTGGGAGTGCTGGGGCCCAACGGCGCCGGCAAGACAACGGCGGTACGGGTCCTCGCGACCCTGCTGCGCCCCGACGAGGGCAGCGCCTTCGTGGCCGGGATCGACGTGCTAAAGAACCCGCACGCGGTACGCCGCAAGGTCGGGCTCACCGGCCAGTACGCGTCGGTGGACGAGGACCTCACGGGCGTACAGAATCTCGTGCTCATCGGTCGTCTCCTCGATCTGAGCGGGAGGGACGCGCGGCGCCGGGCCGGCGAACTGCTGGAGTGGTTCGATCTGACCGAGGCCGGGCAGCGGCCGGCCAAGACGTACTCCGGTGGCATGCGCCGCCGCCTGGACCTGGCGGCGAGCCTCGTCGGTCACCCCGAGGTGATCTTCCTCGACGAGCCGACGACCGGGCTCGACCCGGCCAAACGCGAGGACATGTGGGGCGTGGTCCGCACCCAGGTGGCGAGCGGCGCGAGCGTGCTGCTGACCACCCAGTACCTGGAGGAGGCGGACGCTCTCGCCGACGAGATCGTGGTGGTGGATCACGGCAAGGTGATCGCGCACGACACCCCGGACGGGCTGAAGCGGCGCGTCGGTGGGCAGACGCTGCGGGTCCGCCCGTCTGATCCGGCCCGGTTGCCGGACGTGGTGCGGCTGCTGGACGCGGCGGCCGCGCCGGGGACCGCGGCCTCCCTGGACGAGTCGGCCGGCTCCCGGCCGGGTGCCGCGTCGGTACCGGTGACGGGCGACGAGGTTCTGGACAAGCTGATCCCGGCGTTGCGTGCGGACCGGATCGAGGTGACCGAACTGGGCCTGCATCTGCCGAGCCTGGACGAGGTGTTCCACGCGCTGACCGCACGCACCGAGGCGAAGGAGCTGGTATGACCACGATCGCGCAACCCCAGATCCGGCCGGCCGGATCAGGGCTCGCCGGGACCGTCCGGCACAGCCTCGCGCTGGCGAAACGAAGCCTCATCAAGACGATGCGCACGCCCGAGGCGCTGATCGACGTCACCATCCAGCCGGTGATCTTCCTGCTGCTGTTCACCTACCTGTTCGGCGGTGCGATCGCCAACGGGGACCGGGGCGGCTACCTGCAGTTCCTGCTACCGGGCATGCTGGCGCAGTCGCTGGCGATGGGCGGCGTGGCGCTCGGCCAGAACCTCAACGCCGACATCGAGAAGGGTGTCTTCGACCGGTTCCGGTCCCTGCCGATCTCCCGGGCGGCGCCGCTGGTCGGCGCGGTGCTCGCCGATGTGGTCCGCTACCTGAGCGTGTGCGTCGTGATGCTCGGTTTCGGCACGATCATGGGCTTCCGGGTGGAGACCGGGTTCCTGCCGGCGCTGGCCGCGGTGGCGCTGTCGATCGCCTTCGGACTGTGCTTCTGCTGGATCTCCGTCTGGGTGGGGATGCTGGCCCGTACCTCCGGTGCCGTGCAGGGCATCATGTTCCTGCTGGTGCTGCCGCTGACCTTCGGCAGCAACGTGTATGTGCCGACCGACACGCTGCCCGGGTTCGTGCAGGGGTTCGTGGCGGTCAACCCGATCACGCCGCTGGTCACGACGATCCGCGGGCTGCTCGTCGACGGGCCGGTGGCCGGGCCGCTGACGACGACGTTGATCTGGATGGCCGGGCTCCTGGCGGTGTTCGTGCCGCTGGCGCTGCGCGCCTACGCGCGACGGGCCTGATCACGACGGCAGGGCGAGCCGCGCGGGGTCGACGAGACTCTGCGCGGCTGCCGTCTCCAGGGCCCAGCCGGACGCGTAGGCCTCGCCGTACTCCTTGTCGCCGAGCACGGAGCGGGCCTGCATGGCCACCTGCGTCACGTACAGGTCGGTGTGGTCGTGCGAGCCGCGCAGCCGGGCCGCCGCGCCGAGCAGCATCGCCGCGTCCCGGAGCCGCCCGCGCAGCGCGGCGAGGCCACCCGCGGTGACCGCGACCATCGCGATGATCGGCATGTCCCGGGTCTGGACAGCGGCCGGATAGGCGCGAGCGAGCGCCTTCCCGGCCGCCTCCGCGTCGCCGTCCCGCAAGGCCAGTGCGGCCCTGATGGCGCCGACGATCGCGCGCCCGTGGTCCCCGCCCATCAGGGGCATCCGGCCGTCGTCCATGCCGAGGGCACCGGCGGCCCGTTCGATGAGCTCACGGGCCCGGTCGAGGTCATCGAGCCACAGCAGCATCCCCGCCTCGAGCGCGTCGACCAGCAGGATCATCTCCCGGGAAGCGGACCGGTCGGCGCGGGCCCGTGCGGAGGCCACCGCCACCCGGGCCTCGTCCGGTTCGCCGAGGCGCATGTGCAGGTCGGCCCACCGCAGGTCGATGAAGATCTCGTCGCCGATGTCCAGCGAACCGAACTCGGCCGCGAACGCCCGCGCCGCGCGCAGATCCACGCGTGCCCCGCCGAGGTCGCCGTCGTACTGACGCAGCAGCGCCCGCAGCGGCAGGACGTTGGCCTGTCCCCAGCGGTCGCCGAGCGACCGGAACCCGTCCAGCGCCGCCGTCACGTCCAGCGTCAGCTGCCCCAGGTCGCCGTTGTTCTCGGCGATCTGGGCCCGGAACATGTGCGCCAGCGCGACCAGCCAGCGGTCCGGCCCGGCGATCAGCTGGTCGACCCGCCGCTCGGCGGCCTCGGTCTCCCCGGCCATGTAGAGGGCGAACGCGGCGATCGCCCCGGCCGGGCCGGGCAGCAGCGGATGCGCGGCCAGCCGCCGGGCCAGGGCGTGCAGGCGCGTGGTGCGCTGCTCGGCGGTCTCGGTGAGCGAGCCCGGTTCGGGGCCGGTGCGGTTCAGCACCATGAACGCCTCGGCGCAGTCGGCCTCGAGCGGGTCGCGTTCGCCGGGGACCGCGAGCACCACCCGCAGCCAGTACGCGGCGTCGTCGTGCCGCCCGAACATCTGCCAGTACCAGCACAGGTCCAGCGCGAACGAGACGGCGGCCCGCGCGTCGCCACGGTCGCAGAGGTGACGCAGGGCGGCCAGCGCGTTGTCGTACTCGGCCCGCATGTCGCGCAGGGCCACGACCTGCCCGGCGGTGCGCAGGCGGGCGTCGGCGTCGGCCACGAGCGTGGCGAGGTGCTGGGCCGCCACATCCCGGGCCTCGTCGAGCAGGCCCTGCTCGGCGAGGCGCTCGATGCCGTACTCGCGCAGCGTCTCCAGCATCCGGTACCGGCCGCCCGGCGCCAGCTGCAGCAACGACCGGTCGACCAGGGCGGCCAGCAGGTCGGCGGTGGCCGGGCCGGTGCCCGCGATCACGGCCGCGGACGTCGCGGTCACCCCGCCCGGCAGCACCGCGATCCGCTCGGCCAGCGCCCGTTCCTCGCCGGTGAGCAGATTCCAGCTCCAGGCGATCACGGCGCGCAGGGTCCGGTGCCGGGGCTGTGCCGTCCGGCTGCCGGTGGTGAGCAGCCGGAACCGGTCGGAGAGACCGTCCGCCAGCTCGGCCAGGCCCAGGGTGCGCAGCCGGGCCGCGGCGAGTTCCAGGGCCAGTGGCAGCCCGTCCAGGCCGCGGACGATCCGCACCACGTCACCGGCGGTGCCGGCGTCCACGGTGAATCCGGGCCGCACCGCGGCGGCCCGTTCGGCGAACAACCGCACCGCCGGTGCCGCCGCGGCCTCGGCGGGCCCGGCGCCCGGCTCCGGCAGGCCGAGGGACCCGAGCGGCACCAGTGCCTCGCCGTCGACGGCCAGTGGCTCCCGGCTCGTGGCCAGCACGCGTAGCCGCGGACACCGCGCCAGCAGGGCGGTGACCAGGTGCGCGACGGCGTCGATGAGGTGCTCGCAGTTGTCGACGACCAGCAGCAGCTCACGGCCGTACAGCCGCTCGGCGAGCAGGTCGACGTCGCTCAGGCCCTCCGGGCGGACCCGGTTGACCGTCTCGAACAGGGCCGATCCGCGCAGCCCGGCGGATGCCACGACGGCAGCGCCGACCTTCGCCGGCTCGGTCACCGACGCGAGATCCACCATCCAGGCGCCGTCGCGGAACGCACCGGCTCGCCGCCGTGCCGCCTCGGTCGCGAGTCGCGTCTTGCCGGCGCCCCCGGGACCGAGAACGGTCACCAGACGCCCGGCGGTGAGCAGCTCGTCGATCCGGGCCAGGTCGTCCTGGCGACCGACGAAGCTGGTCAGAGGTTCCGGCAGGTTGGTCGCCGGCGGTTCGGTCACGGTCCGCAGTGGCCCGGATTCGATCGGCGGCGGTACGTCCGGAGTGCCGCGCAGGAGCCGGAGGTGCCGCTCCCGCAGTGCCGCACCCGGATCGGCCCCGAGCCGTTCGGCGAGGCCGGCACGGACCCGCTCGTAGACGGCGAGCGCGTCGGCCTGCCGCCCCTGGCCGTCCAGCGAGTCGATGAGCAGTGCGGCGAGCCGTTCGTTCAGCGGATGCTCGGCGAGCAGGCCGCTCAGCCGGGCGGCGGCGTGCTCGGCCTGCCCGAGGTGGAGTTCGGCCTCCGCCAGGTCGGCGCCCGCCTCGACGACCGCCCGGTCGAGCCGGGTGGCGTGACCGGGCGCGGCGCCGCGCAGTTCGACCGCGACCGGCCCGCGGACCAGGGCGGCCGCCTCGCGGAGCGGCCGGGCGGCACCGGCCGGGTCGCCGGCGCGCAGCCGGTCCCGGCCGTCGGCGGCGAGCCGTTCGAACCGGAGGGCGTCCACGTCGCCGGGGCCGACGGCCAGCCGGTAGCCGCCTTCCGCCTGTGCGACGGTGTCACCGCCACCGAGCAGCCGCCGCAGCCGGGAGATCAGTGACTGCAGGGCGTTCACCGGGTCGGCCGGTTGCTCCTCCGGCCAGAGCGCCTCGACCAGCAGGCCGGGTGGCACGGGCCGGCCACCGGCGGCGGCCAGCCGGACCAGGAGGCCGCGCAGCCGGGCGCCGGGAATCGGCAGCCCATCGCCGCCACGGGTGACCCGCAGCTCGCCGAGCAGCCCGATCCACAGCCGGTCGGTGTCCGCACTCACGTGACGATCCTGCCGGGTGCCGTCCACCTACCCCAAATCGGGCACGCGCCGCGCCGGTCCACCACCCAGCGACTCCGGTCCCTTACGGTTGAATCATGGCAAATACCGCATTGCACCGTAAAATTGCTGCCGGAACCGTCATCGCCGCCCTGCTCGGCCCGGCCAGCCCGGCCATGGCCGCGCCGGCACCCGACCAGCTCCAGAAAGGCCTGCTCACCGCCGCCGAGGCACCGCCGGGTTACACGGTGGCGCCGAAGCTCGCGTCGAGCACCGACGTCCGCTACCCGGCCACCGGGACCATGTGCGCCAACAAGCCGAAGGTGACCGACGTACGCCAGACCAAGGTGGCGCTGCGGGGCTTCCTGGAGTCGGACGGCACGATCATCGTCACGATGATCGGGGCGCCCGGGGCGAAGTACGCCCAGGCGTCGGTCAAGGCAGCCGCCGACACCCCGGCACGCTGCCCGAGCCAGCAGCTCAAGGACGACAAGGTGACCACCACCAAGCTGGTCCTGCCGAACCTCGGCAAGCCCGCCGCCGGGGTGCGGCAGATCCTCACCCGCAAGGACGGCACCCAGGAGCGGCTCCTGCAGGTCGGGGTGGCCGACGGGGACGTCGCGGCCACCTTCGTCCAGTCGCAGGGCAACGCCGCTGACGAGGCCGAGTTCCTCAGGTTCGTCGCGGCCGGGGTGAAGAAGCTCAGCCAGATCCCGCGGTAGCCGGCCGCCGTCCTGGTCGTCGCTCAGTTCTCGGCCGCGTAAGCCTCCACCTTCGCGGTGTCCCCGGCGACGATCAGGACGGCACCCTCGGGAACCGTGGTCTCCGGCCGGGCGTACACGAAATCCTCGCCCGGCCGTTTCGTGCCGACCACCGTGACGCCCCACTTCGTGCGCAGCCCCAGCTGGGCGAGGGTCCGCCCGGCGGCGCCCTGGGGTGCCCGGACCTTGGCGATGGCGAAGCCGTCGTCGAACTCGATGTAGTCCAGCATCCGGCCGGTGATCTGGTGTGCGACCCGCTCACCCATCTCCGACTCGGGGAACACGACGTGATCGGCGCCGACCGAGGACAGGATCTTGCCGTGTTTGACGCTGGTGGCCTTGGCCCAGATCTCCGGCACGCCGATCTCGGTGAGCGTGAGCACGGTCAGCACGCTGGTCTCCAGGTTGGTGCCGATACCGCAGACGGCGCGCCCGAACTCGTGCACACCGAGCTGGCGCAGCGCCTCCTCGTCGGTGGAGTCGGCCTGGGCGACGTGCGTGAGGCGGTCCGACCAGTCCTGGACGATCCGCGGGTCGGAATCGATGCCGAGCACCTCGTAACCGAGGTCGATCAGGGACTCCGCGACGGCGCTGCCGAACCGGCCGAGGCCGATCACCGCGACGTGGCCCCCCTGGGGCAGTTTCTCGTCAGCCAACGAGGGGCCTCTCCTCCGGATAGCGGTAATGGCGGCGGCGGGTGTTCAACGCGATCGCGGTGCCGACCGCGATCGTGCCGACCCGGCCGACATACATCAGGACCACCAGGACCATCTGTGCGGACGGGGGCAGGTTCGGCGTGATGCCGGTACTCAGCCCGACCGTCGCGAAGGCGGAGGTGACCTCGAACAGGGCCCGGTCGAACGGCACGTCCTCGGTCAGCGCGTCCAGTGCGACCGTACCCGTGGCGACCAGGGCGACGCCCATCAGGGCCACCGTGACGGCCTGCCGCTGAGCCTCCTCGGCGATCCGCCGTTTCCGGACCACCACGTCCGGCTCGCCGCGGAGCTCGGCCCAGATCACGTAGCCGAGCAGCATGAACGTGGTGACCTTGATACCGCCCGCGGTGCTGGCGCTGCCGCCGCCGATGAACATCAGCCCGTTCGTGACGGCGATCGTCTCGCTGTTCATCCGGCCCAGGTCGATGCTGTTGAAGCCGCCGGACCGGGTCATCACGTCCTGGGTGAACGCGGCCAGGACCTTGGCCGGCGTGCCCAGCGGCCCGAGCGTCCCGGGGTTGCGCCACTCGAAGACCAGGAAGACCAGGAATCCGAAGACCGAGAGCAGCAGGCTTCCGACCACCGTCAGCCAGGTGTGGGTCGACCAGCATCCCGGGGTACGGAACTCACGCGCCAGCTCGAACAGGACCGGGAAGCCCACCGAGCCGGCCATCACACCGAGTGCCAGGGGCAGGCAGATCCACGGGTCCGTGACGAACCGGACGAGGCTGTCCGGGTAGAGCGCGAATCCGGCGTTGTTGAACGCCTGCACCGCATGGAACACCGCCTCCCACAGGGCCCGGCCGAACGAGTAGTCGTACCCCAGCCAGAACCGGAAGGTGAGCACGACGGCGATGAGACCCTCCGCGACCAGCATGACCATCGCCACCCGGTAGAGGATGCCGCGCAGGTTGTCGCCGAACAGACCGGCGCTCTCCGCCTGCGCCAGCAGACGGCCGCGGAGGCCGAGCCGCCGGGACACCAGCACGCTCAGCAGCGTCGCGAGCGTCATGATCCCGAAGCCGCCGATCTGCGAGAGCACGGTCAGCAGCACGTGGCCGAAGGTTGACCAGTAGGTGGGCGTGTCCACCACGGCGAGGCCGGTGACGCAGACCGCGGACGCCGCCGTGAACAGCGCGGTGACGAACGGGGCGTGGCCGGGCTCGGCACGGGCGACCGGCAGCATCATCAGCCCGGTCCCGATGATGATCAGGACAAGGAACGCGAGCGGTACGACGCGCGCCGGATTCCGCCAGGGTGATCGCACCGATGAGTCATATCACCCGAGGTGGCCACCGTGCTCGACGAGGGCCCAGGCGGCGGCCAGGAACGCGCCCGCCGAGGTGACCGCCCGCACCGCGTTCCACCGCACCCACGGGGTGAAGAAGGCGGCCCGCTGCGCGCCCGGATCGGTCAGGGCGGCCGGGTCACCGAGACGGTCCAGGCGGTTGTTCAGCGGGATGTTGACGGCGAACGTGACGACAAGTGTCACGGCGTAGAGCGACAGGGCGGCCAGCAGCGGCCCGGCGACATCGGCGCGGCCGGCGTTCTGGAACAGGGCGATCGCGGTGACCACCGGTGAACCCATGAAGAGCAGCAGGAACAGCGGGTTCTGGATGGCGATGTTGATCCGCTGCATCACGTCCACGGCGGAGCGGTCCGCGGCCCGGTCCAGACCGGGCATGACCGAGCCGGCATAGGCGTAGAAGAGTCCGGCCATCAGCCCGAGCATGAGGACGGCCAGCAGCAGAACGGCGGTATGCACCCGGATCCCCCGTAGGTCCCGATCGACTGGTTTCACCTTCGCGGGGCGGACCGCCCGTTGCGGCGACGATACGATGTGTGGACAACTCCGCCACCGCCGGACTCCCGCCCACCCCGGAATCCCGCCCACCCCGGAATCCCACCGCCGCCGGACTTCCGCCGGCTCCGGACGGATGCTCCGGCCGAACGGAGGCCCTGGTCGCGGGAGTGCGACGGTTGACACGTTGCGGTCGATGACCGGTGTTCACAGAAGCCGGTTATCCTCCTCCGCCGGGGAGGACATACATGAAACTCGCACGGGGGATTCTCGCGGGCATTCTGGTCGCCGTCACGGCGATCGGCACGGCCGCGTGCGGTCCCATCGGGGTTCAGGAATCCCGCCTGGTCGAGGCGGGTGGCGGATCGAAGTCCGCATTGGACGGGCACGTCCGTTTCAGCGTGCCCGCCGGAGGCGGCCGGGGTGACATCCGGGTCCGGTTCACGCGCGAGCCACTCCCCGCCGACCGCCGGCCACCGGCCGGCGTCGTCACCGTCGGCGACATGATCGGCATCGAGGTCCGCGGGGACGTCACGCGCGGCCGGGTCACCATCGACTACGAGGAACTGCCCACCGGGGTACTCCCCGAGATGCTGAACCTCTTCGGCTGGTCCGACGAGCTCGGCGGCTGGATCCCGCTGCCCGGCGCGGTCACCGACACCGTCGAGCGGGCGATCACCGGCGAGACGATCCTCTTCGACAGCTACATCATCGGCACCTGGCAGGTCACCACCGACGCGGTCGGCGACTCGATCCGGACCGGCACCGGCACGCTGGTGCCGGTCGAACCCGGCACCCATCGGGGCTTCTGGGCGTACGCCCGCGCCGCCGCCGTCTCCTCGCTGACCGGCACCCTCGACCACCTGACCGGGCGAGACCCCGAGGACCTGCCGTGCGAGCCGCGGGCCACGGGCACCACGGCCGCGGTCGTCTCCGTGCCGGCCGGGCGGTTCGACGCGTGCGTGCTGGCCGGTACCGGCTCCCAGCGGGTCCGGGTCCGCAACCGCTTCCCGTTCCCGATGATCCTGCAGCTGCCGCCGGACGGCCGGGTCCGCCCGGTCGTCGACACCGAGCTCACCGCCTCCTCCCCCGACCTCCTCGACGCCGCGCGCGACACCGTGCTGACCTACCTGGCCGGCGGCGTCGCGGTCGGCGGGGGTCAGACCGTCACCCTGGAACTGCAGCCCGGCGGGCCCGGCCCGGTGCGGCTCACCGGCCGTCTCGACTGGTCGGTGATCGCCCTCGACACCGGGCTGCGCCAGTTCGACCTGCTCCTGCCCGGCAGCCGTGCACTGCGGCCCGGTGCCGCCGAGGCGCTGCTGCAGGCCCACGCCGAGCACGGCCCGGCCGCCCGGAAAGCGCTCGCCGAGGGCGACACCGCCGACCCGGCGGTCCAGGAGCTGCTGCGGGCCGCCGGGCTCACCGAGTCGGCCCGGGCCGTCGCCGACCTGTTCGAGTTCAGCTCCTGCGTGCTCGAACGCACCGGCACCGTCGCCGGCGCGGGTCAGGACGTCCTGGCCGCCGTACGGACCACCGGGCCGACCATCACGCTGATCACCAGCGACTGCCTCAGCACGATCTACGACCGGTACCTCCCGCCGGGCAGCCGCTCCGTCCAGGCGATTCTGGAGACCCTCAAGGCGACCACCGGGACGGTCCGCCAGGCGATCCCCAAGGCCGATCGCAAACGCGGCTTCGGACAGGTCACGGTCACTCTCACCGCCAGCTGAGAACACCGGACGCGGTACGCCCCGGCTTCGTGACAGCGCGGCGATCCCCTTGCCTCCGCCGCCCGCACGGACACGCCCGGTCACGGATTCTCGCTACCTGAAAAGGAGCAGACAATGCCTGGCCGAATTCATCGGCTCACGCAGGGCGCCGTTTCCCTCGCCCTTGCCGGAGCCGCCCTTGCCGTACCCGCGCCGGCTGCGGCCGCGATCACCGATCTGGTCGGATGGGCCACCCGCAACGGTGGCACCACCGGTGGCGGCAGCGCCGCCACCACCACAGTGACCAGCGCGTCCGCCCTGACCACGGCACTCGCCTCCACCTCGGCGGCGAACATCCGGGTGTCCGGCACGATCAACTGTTCCGGCATGCTGCGGGTGCGGTCCAACAAGACGATCATCGGCAACGCCGGCGCCGCCATCGTCGGCTGCGGATTCAACATCAACGGCGACCGCAACGTCATCATCCGCAATCTGTCCTTCCGGAACTGGAACGACGACGCCATCAACGTCCAGGAATCGGCCACCAACATCTGGGTCGACCACAACAGTTTCAGCAACGGAAACGACGGGGCCGTCGACATCAAACGCGGTTCCGATTACATCACCGTCTCGTGGAACCGGGTATTCGACCACGACAAGTCGATGCTGCTCGGGCACAGCGACGGCAACGCGAGTCAGGACGTCGGCCACCTGCGGGTCACGTACCACCACAACTGGTTCGACGCGTCGACCCAGCGGCACCCGCGGGTCCGCTTCGGCAACCCGGTGCACGTCTACAACAACTACTACAACAACAATTCCGGGTACGGCGTGGCCAGCACCGAGGGCGCCGGGGTACTCGTCGAGAACAACTCGTTCGAGAACGTCGACGACCCGTTCCACCTCGGTGAGGGCTCGTCCGACGCCGGGACCCTCGTGGCCCGCGGCAACCTGCTCGTCAACTCGGGCAGCGGGCAGACCGGCGGTTCGGTCGCAGCGATCCCCTACCCCTACACGGCGGACCCCGCCGCCAGCGTGAAGTCGATCGTGACCGCGAACGCGGGCGCCGGCCGCATCAGCGTGTAGGACTCTCCGCGGCGCCCTCCCCCGATCCGGTCCGTCCGGGGGAGGGCGCCACCACGGGGTCAGCCGGGAGGCGGGTCGAACCGGCTGCGCGCGTCCCGGATCCGGGCGGCGAGCTCGCGCTCGGTCTCCAGGAACCGCTCCACGAAATCCTGCCGGAGCACCCGGTCGACCTTCTCCAGGATCAACTCGACAGCCCTCGACCGCTCCGGGGGCATCGCCTCCAGCAAGCGCAGACAGTCGTAGACCGACATCGACTCCCCGTGCAGGGCGACCAGCGCGGTGGTCGCCCCCACGGCTCCGGGATCGGTATCCTTCTCGGCGGCCGGGCCGGCCTCCCCCACACTCAGGCACTCCAGCAGCAGTGGCAGCAGCTCGGGATAACCCGAGACCTCCCCGAGCAGCCCCCGCGACACCCCGAGGACCTCGCCCGGCGGGAGACGCTTCGCATCGTCCAGCAGGGATCGCAGCAGAAACTCCAGCCAGCTCGCGTCCAGCGGCAACCGCTCCCCGTCCGGCCCGTGCCGCCGCACCGCCCGGGCCGCCCGGCGGTGGACCGTGGCCAGTTCGGTCCCAGAGAACCCGAGACGGGATGCCAGCGCCAGGCGGGCCAGGCTGTGCGCCACCGACTCGGCAGTCCCGGATTCGTGCTCGACGAAGGTCAGCAACGCCGACGTCGACAGCATCTCGGCGGCCGGCTCGGCCGCGTGCCGGAGCACGTCGTCGCTGAACGCTCCGGTCAGGTCCATCGACGCGAATGCCTCGCCGACCGGGAAATCGGCGAAACTCCAGCCTCTCCGGCGGGTGGACCCCTCGCCGGTACGCGGGAACGCCTCCATCGACCACATCGGATCCAGCCCGTTGATCACGGTACGGACCCCGGCGGTCAGGATGAGGTCGCGGCGCCCGTCCTCGGCCCAGTCCCGCTCGACCAGCACCGATCCGAGAATCTCCAGGAACAGGCCACTCGACACGGCGGCCCGCCACTGCAGGGCCGTCGACCGCAGCCAATGGGCCGGATCCTCGGCGTACCGGAAGAGCTCCGAGGCACGGACCGGCACGTCGCAGGCCAGCGCGATCAGGAGCAGGTTCAGCGAATAGGTCGCCATCCAGTGATCGACCCGCTTGTCGATCGGCTGGTACGCCCGCGGCGTCCACGACGGCCGGGTCACCGCCACCCGCAGCCGGTCGACCACCCAGTCCGCCAGCTCGCCGCGGTCCGGGCCGCTCAGCAACTCGCGGACGAACGGCAGGACGGTGTTGCGGGCGCACAGCGGCGTGTACCCGAGCAGGGAGCGCAGCAGGTCGTCCTCGTCGCGGTGGCCGATCCGCACCGACCGGACCCGTGACATCGCGGCCGCTTCCCGGACCGCCCGCACCACCAGCCGGGCCACCAGGTACTCGCCGAAGGTGGCGTGCAGGAACTCGTACGTGCGCAGGGTCTGATCGTCCTGGACCGCCTGCGACCGCTGGATGAAGAAGAACCGGCCGACCATCTCCTGCCCCGCGGTGAGCGCGCCGCGGAACCCGCCGGGCTGGTCCGGCCGGTTCGACGGCAGGTCCAGGCCGGCCAGGTCGGCGTCGAGCTCGGCGGTCGTCACCCAGAGACGCAGCCGGTGGAACATCGCGAACGCGACCACCGACAGCCGCAGCAGCTCCTGCTCGATCAGGCCCGGCAGATCCTCCTCCGGCACACCGAGGTGCACCCGGCGGACCTCCCGGTCGGCGAAGTCGGTCAGCAACCGTTCGTACAGCTGGCCCGCGCCGAACCCGCCGGCGTCCTGCAGCGCGTTCGCCGTCGCGTCGTGCAGGGCCAGCATCAGCAGCAGCAGCGGCTGACCGGCCAGCTCCGGGAACCGCAGGACCACCTCGCGGCGCAGCGGCCGGCGGCCGGTCGCCGCCCAGTAGCTGTCGTTCGCCGCGTTCCAGGTCGCCAGCCACCGGTCCACCTGCGGCCCGTCGAACGGCTCGAGCCGCACCGCGAGACTGCCGGCCGGCAGCCGGGCCCGGTCCGCGACCGCGACCCGGCTCGTCACGACCACCGCCGCCGGACGGCCGAGCAGGGCCTCACGCTGCTGGAACGCCGCCACCCGCTGCAGGTAGTCGGACTGGTGCACCCCGGTCGACTGCAACAGCTCGTCGAAACCGTCGAGCAGCACCACCGGCATCGCCGCACCCGCGTCGTGCGCGAGATCAACCCAGGCCACCGTCTCGCCGATCGCGTCCCGGATCGCCTGCTCGATCTGGTCCTGGATCTCCGCCTCGGCCCGCACCTCCCGCAGCACCACCCGGACCACCAGGAAGTCCGAGGCCGGCAGGCGGGCCGCCAGAACCCGGGTCAGCGACGACTTACCCGCACCCGGCTGGCCCAGCAGCAGCATCGGCGCGTGAGCGGATGACGGAGTGGTCAGGAACGTGGCCAGGAACTCGTCGAAGTCGTCGCGGACGTCGCAGTCCCGCCACCAGTCCTCGTCCGCGGGCCGGGCACCCGGACTCGCCGTCCGCACCCGGAACCGCGGATCCAGGTAGGCCGCACCCAGGCTCGGAATCGTCACCTCACCGAAGTCGCCGCGGTGGCCGCCCAGGACCGGCTCACCCAGCGCCGCCCGGTAGACGGCGGCCAGACCGGCGCGGCGGCGCGCCGGGGCGTCACCGGCGGTTGCCCGGATCAGCGCGGCCTCCATCGCCTCGAGTCCGCGCGACACCGACCGGGACTCCAGTTCGGACAGCCAGATCGCGAACTCGGGCACGTCCACGGCCAGTCGCCGGGCGGTCTCGGAGTAGCTGGCCACCGCCAGTTCCGGCAGCACGTCACCGAGCAGACGGGCGACCGCGTCCCGGGTCTGCGGGCCGGCCTCGTCCCAGACCGCGAGGCCGCGCAGGTTACGGCGCAGCCGGGTGGCCAGAGCCCGGTACCAGGTGGTCAGCTCGGCCAGCAGACGGTCCCGGCCCAGATCCGGGCCCGGAGCCGGGATCGCCGCATCCAGCAGCCGGGACTGCCAGGAGCCCTCGCTGTGGGCAGCCGCCACGAGCAGCAGCTGATCGTCGCGGGAGAAACCGGGCGACTCCAGACCGGCGGTGCCGAGGCAGTCCTCCAGCGAGGCGAAGAACGACGAGACGACCAGGACGCCATGCGCGGCCTGCAGCCGCTCGCTGCGGTTGAAGCGCGCCTGTCCGCGTACGACATCGGAGATCTTCTCGGCCACCAGGTGCCCGAGCCGGACCGCCTCCGTCTTGGCGTCGAAGAGGCTGATCGCGGCCTCGCTGCCACCGGCCGTGGCGACGGCGAGCGCACCACCGAGCAGGTTGTCGGCGGCCTTCATCAGCGGCCCGGAGCCACCGAGCAGCTTGACGGCATCGAGATAGGTCAGACCCTGGGACACGGTCCCCACTATATGGACGGACGCTGCTCTCCCGGACCCGCTGTCCGCGCTGCCCGGGCCCGCCGGCCGTAGCCCAGGACTGGCGTCCGGCGGCTGTTGCGTGCCTCGGCTACGGCTCGCGGTCCGGGCTGCCGTTCTCCCAGATGCACGGTGAGGAACTTCCCAGTGTGTAGTCGTAATAGCCGTCGCGGTCCCAAGCGTCGATGATCACCGAGTAGTCGTCCGGGGTTCGCACGACGAACCGGGGCGGCCGGTCGTTGCGCCGGTCGTCATGGACGCGATAGCCCTGCTTCTCCCAGAAGGCGATCAGGGCGGGGATGGCCTGGTCAGCCGGCCAGGAACCGCCGTTGTCCGGTACGACCTCGTATCGCCTCTCGACGATGACCCGGCCGCGGGGAGCGAGGCCGTCCGGATCGTCGCAGCTGCCGACATCGCTACCGTCGCTGAGTTTCGGCGCGAAGGCGCGGCTCAGGGCAGCAGACGGCGGAGTTCGGCGACATCCTTGACGCGTTCGGCTCGGGTGGTGGCGAGCGGCGACGCCAGCAGGGTGGTGACGCCGGCTGCGGCCAGGGCGTCGAGCCCTCGGCGGACGTCGTCCGGGCGGCCGGCCAGCGAGGTCGCCGCGACCAGGTCGCCGGGGACCGCGGCGGCGGCCTCGGCGCGCCGCCCGGACAGATAGAGGTCCTGGACGCGCCGGGCCTGATCGGCGTAGCCGTAGCGGCGCACCAGGTCGTTGGAGAAGTTACGGCCGCGGGCTCCCATGCCACCGAGGTAGAGCGCGAGCTGGGCGCGGTGCCGGGTGAGCAGGCCGGGGTCCGGGTCGCCGAGAGCGAACGGTACGGGAACGCTGATGTCCAGCGGACCCAGGGCCGGGTCGCGCCGGGACCGGCCATCGGCGAGCGCGTCACCGAAGACCCGGCCGGCGGCGCGCGGGTCGAGCCAGAGCGCCTGCCAGCCTTCGGCGATCTCGGCGGCCAGTGCCACGTTGCGCGGGCCCATGGCGGCCAGCAGGATCGGCACGCGTGGCCGTACCGGATGGTTGATGATCTTCAGGGGTTTGGTGTGGTCGCCGGGCAGCGGGATGCGGTAGTGGGTGCCGTCGAAGGTGAGGGGCTCGCGGCGCCAGACCCGGCGGCAGATCTCGACGACCTCGCGGGTGCGTGCGACCGGTGCGTCGTAGCGGACGCCGTGGAAACCCTCGATGACCTGCGGTCCGGACGCGCCGAGGCCCAGGTTGAACCGGCCGCCGGACACGTGGTCGAGTCCGGCGGCGGTCATCGCGGTCAGCGTTGGAGTGCGAGTGTAGAGCTGCATCACACCGGACGCCAGATCCATCGTCCGGGTCCGGGCGGCCAGATAGCCGAGGCGGCTGACGGCGTCGAAGCTGTACGCCTCCGGCACCACCACGAGGTCGGCGCCGGCCTGTTCGAACTCGACGGCCTCGGCGGCCTCGGCGGCGAAGTCGTCGCCGCTGTAGCCCAGCTGGATCCCGAGCCGCATGATCAGTCGTGGATGATCACTTGGCGGATGACGTCACCGCTGCCCAGCGCGGCCAGCGCGTCACCGGCCTGGTCGAGCCGCAGCCGCCGGCTGATCATGCCCTCGATGTCGAGGCGCCCGGCCCGCCACAACGCGAGCAGGCGGGGGAAGTCACGGTGCGCATCGGCCGAGCCGTAGAGCGACGGGATGATCCGCTTGCCCTCGAAGAGCAGCTCGAACGGGCTGAACTCGACGTGGTCCTCGGCGCGGCCCGCGCCGACCACGATCACGGTGCCGCCGCGCCGGCAGGCGGTCCATGCGGTCCGGAGTGTCTGCGGCAGGGCCACGATGTCGAAGGCGTGGTCGAAGCCCTCCGGGACCACCTCCATCTGCAGGTCGCTCAACTGGTCCGGGGTGGCCGTGTGGGTGGCCCCGAACCGGCGCGCCGCCTCATGCCGCGCGGGCACCGTGTCGACCGCCATGATGACGGCGGCACCGGCCAGCCGGGCACCCTGGACGGCGGCGATCCCGACACCTCCGCAGCCGATGACGACGGCGGTGTCGCCGGGCCGCACCCCCGCCGTGTTGATCACCGCACCGACGCCGGTGGTGACACCGCAGCCGACCAGTGCGGCCACCTCGTACGGCACGTCGTCGTCGATCTTCACGACGCCGGGCCGGGGCACCACCATCTCCTCGGCGAACGACCCGCATCCGGCCATCCCGAAGATCTGCAGGTCACCGGAGGCGAACCGGGGGATCACGTAACCGGCCATCACATGCGTCATGCACAGGTGTTGCTCGCCGCGCCGGCAGTACGGACAGGTGCCACAGGCGGGCAGCCAGTTGACCGCGACCCGGTCACCGGGCAGCAGATCCTCGACGCCGTCGCCGACCTCGATCACGTCGCCGGCCGCCTCGTGGCCGAGGACCGCGGGCAGCGGCTGGGGCAGGGCCCCGTGCAGGGCGGACAGGTCGGAGTGGCAGACGCCGGAGGCGCGCACCCGCAGGCGCACCTCGCCCGGCCCGGGGCCGAGGACCGTCACGTCGTCACGCAGGTCGAGTTTCTCGTCCCCGATCGTGTGCAGCACCGCCGCGCGCATACCGGTACCCCCTCGGAATTAGAACGTGTTCTACGCTATCGGCGAGCCTGGTACCAAGCAAGCGTTCGGTCAAGAGCGATAATCGGCCGGTGACGCAATCCAAGAGCCCGTCCGAGCGGCGCGCGCACCTCGTTCAGCTGGCCGGCGACCTCTTCGCCGAGAAGGGGTTCCGGGCCACGACGGTCCGCGAGATCGCCGACGCGGCCGGCATCCTGTCCGGCAGCCTGTATCACCACTTCGACTCCAAGGAGTCGATCGGCGACGAGATCCTCAGCGCCTTCCTGGAGGACGTCCTCACCGGGTACCGCGAGGCGGTCCGGGACACGGCTGACCCGCGGACGGCGATCGAGCAGATCGTACGGTCCAGCACCGCCAACCTGAGCCGGCACCGCGCCGCACTGACGATGCTGCAGAACGACTGGAACTACTTCAGCGGGCAGCCCCGGTTCGCGTACCTGCGTACCGCCATGAAGGAGATCGAACAGACCTGGATCGAGCAGCTGGAGCGCGGCAAGCAGACCGGCCAGTTCCGGGCCGACCTGGACACCCGGCTCACCTACCGGTTGCTCCGCGACATCCTGTGGCTGCCCACGTCATGGCGGTCCTCGGCGACATGGAGCACCGACCAGATCATCGAGGGCCTGCTGCGCCTTCTGTTCGACGGGATCCGGGCGTAATCTCCCAAGCAAGCGCTTGGTTGAAGCGCGGCCGGCGCTCACCGCTGCCCCACGCGGGCTGAGACAACGGTGAGCGCGAGCCGGGAGACCGGGACCGGAGGACGCGATGGGGCGGCTGGACGGCAAGGTTGCACTGATCACCGGCGGGGCGCGCGGCATGGGCAAGGCCCACGCCCGGCACTTCGCCGCCGAGGGGGCACGCGTCGTGATCGGCGACGTGCTCGACGACAAGGGCCGCGAGGTCGCCGACGGTCTCGGCGCGGACCTGTGCCGGTACGTGCACCACGACGTGACCGACTCCGATCAGTGGGCCGCGGCCGTGGCGGCGACGATCGCGGCGTTCGGGAAGATCGACGTGCTGGTCAACAACGCCGGCATCCTGCGGCACGCGCCCGTCGCCGAGATGGAACCGGCCGAGTTCCGGCAGGTCATCGAGGTCAACCTGGTCGGCACCTGGCTCGGGATCCGCGAGGTCGTCCCACCCATGATCAGCACCGGGGGCGGCTCGATCGTGAACATCTCCTCGATCGAGGGGTTCGCCGGAGCGTCCGGACTGTCCGCCTACAGCGCCAGCAAGTTCGGTGTCCGCGGCCTGACCCGGTCGGCGGCTCAGGAGCTGGGGCCGGCCGGCATCCGGGTCAACTCGGTGCACCCGGGCGGCGTGATGACGTCGATGGCACTGGCCGCCGCGCAGACCATGACCGCCGTCGACCCGGGCGGCTTCCTCAAGTCGCTGCCGATCGCCCGGTTCGCCGAACCCGTGGAGATCTCCCGGCTGGTCGCGTTCCTCGCCTCCGACGAGTCGTCGTACACCACCGGCGCCGAGTTCCTGGCCGACGGTGGCCTGCTCAGCGGCCCGGGGTACTGATCATGCCCGCCGAGCCGGCCCTGCCGCCGGCCGCAGCGCACCCGGGACAGGCACCTAAGCCGGCGGAGGCCGTGCGGTCCGGACGGCCCCTGGATGGGCGGGTCGCCATCGTCACCGGGGCCGGGCAGGGGCTCGGCGCGGCGGAGGCCGAGGCCCTGGCGGCGGCCGGCGCGCGGCTCGTCCTCAACGACCTGCCCGGGGACGCGCTCGACGGCCTCGTCGCCCGCATCCGCGCTTCCGGCGGTGAGGCCGTGGCCAGCCCGGGCGACGTGGCCGACTGGGCCACCGGCGAAGCCCTGGTCAAGACCGCGGTGGACACGTTCGGCGGACTGCATGTCCTGGTCAACAACGCGGGCGTGCTGCGCGATCGGATGATCTTCTCGATGTCCGAACAGGAGTGGGACACGGTCATCCGGGTCCACTTGCGCGGTCACTTCGTGACGACGCGGTTCGCGACCGCCTACTGGCGGGGACTGAGCAAGTCCGAAGGACGGCCGGTATACGCCCGGATCATCAACACCTCGTCCGAGGCATACCTTCTCGGCTCCGCCGGTCAGCCCAACTACGCGGCGGCCAAGGGCGGCATCGTCTCCCTCACGCTCGCCACGGCGCGAGGTTGCCTTCACCATGGCGTACGGGTGAACGCGATCTGCCCACGGGCGCGTACGGCGATGACCGGGGAGCTGATGGGCCCGGCACCCGACGGACCCGACCCGATGGCTCCCGACCGGGTCGCACCCCTGGTCGTTCATCTGGCCGGCCCGGCGGGCGAGCGCATCACGGGCGAGGTCTTCGTGGTCCACGGCGACGTGGTGGCACTGCTCGGGCCACCGACCGTCCGGGCCACCTTCCGCGCGGCCACCGGGCACTGGACCGCCGCCGAGCTGGACGCCGCCCTGGGCACCGTCTTCACCGGCTCCCCGCCCTCCCCCGGCTATGTCTGCGACGAAACCCTGCCACTCGCGGCGTCCACTTTCAACGAATAGTCCGAAGTCGTGCGCTTCTGGCTGCCTACAAGGCGAAACCTCACAAGATCGACGGGATGGGAGTGGTGGTGAAGCAGCGGGAGACGGTCTCGATGACGCCCGACGAGATCGGGACACTTCTGGCGTACGCCAGAAAGGCCCAGATCGCCACCATCAACCCGGACGGCACCCCGCATCTGGTGACCATGTTCTTCGCGTCGGCCGGAGGCCGGATCGCGTTCTGGACCTACCGGGCCTCGCAGAAGGCCCGCAACCTGGCCCGGGACCCGCGGCTGACCTGTCTCGTCGAGGACGGCGAGGACTACTTCGAGCTGCGCGGTGTACAGATCGGCGGGACCGTGGAGGTGATCGAGGACCTGCCCGGCGTCACCGGGGTCGGCCGGCTGATCGCCGCACGGATGCCGGACGTGCCGGCCGACGCCCTCGAGGCGTACGTGACGCACGCGGCCCGCAAACGCACCGCTTACCTGATCGAGCCGGTCCGCATCGCGAGCTGGGATCACCGCAAGCTGCTCGCCTAAACTGAGCGCTCGTCGTCGCGCGCGGGCCCTCGGGAGACAACATGACAGCCGGTTCCGCCCTGGGTCGGCCCCGCGACCCCGAGGTCGACGAGCGGATCACCCGGGCCGCGGCCGAGGTGTTCGGCGCCGAGGGCTGGGCCCGGTTCTCGGTCGACGCGGTCGCGCGCCGGGCCGGGGTCGGCAAGGCGTCCATCTACCTGCGCTGGCCCAACAAGGAGGCGCTGCTCGCCGGGGTGTTCGCGTCCCGGCTGTCGGGGGTGCGCGACATCGACACCGGAACACTGCGCGACGACCTGGTGGCGATGGCGCGGCAGGTGCTGCACGCCTTCCTCGACGAGGCCGGCGGCGCGGTGCTGCGGCTGATGCTCGAGGCGGAGAGCATCCCGGCCGGTCAGGAACATCTGGACCGGTTCCTGCAGTCGCAGGCGGCGGCCGCGCGGGCGATCGTGCACCGCGGCATCGACCGGGGACAGCTGCGCGGCGACATCAGCGTCACCCTGCTGTTGAACACGATCAGTGGCGGCGCCCTGAATCACGCCCTCACCACCCCGGCCCGGCTCCGGGTCAAGGTCGCGGCAGGCGCCGACCGGTACGCCGAGGAGCTGGTCGACTTCGTCCTGGCGTCAGTGGCCGAGGCCGGATAGTGCCCCGGCCCGCAGCCGTTCGCCCTCCCGGACCAGGTCGCCCGAGCGGACCAGCAGCTCCACGTGGGCGGCGGTCTCGGCCACCGCGCCGACCAGCATCGGCCCGATCTGGTCCCACGGCCGCGACCAGGTCAGCTCGGACGCCACCTGCCAGATCGTGGGCGCGCCCAGCCGGTCGACGGTCGCCAGAATCTCCCGGCACCGCTCCCGATGGTGGCCGTCCAGCTCGGCGGCCCGGGCCGCGATGCCCCGGAACCGGTACTCGTGGCCGGGCAGCGCCTCGCACGCGTCGTAGGCGGCGACCTTCTCCAGCGACTCCAGGTAGCGCCCGAGCGGGTCCCCGCCGCTGAGCTGCAGGCCGATGTTCGGGCTGATCCGCGGCAGCACGTGGTCGCCGGTGAGCAGAACCTGCGCGTCCGCGTCGAACAGGCACAGGTGACCGGGGGTGTGGCCGGGCGTCCAGATCGCCCGCAGCCGCCGCCCGGCCAGCGGTACGAAGTCGCCGTCCTCGAGCATCACGTCCGCGTCGGCGAGCGGCGCGAAATGCGAGTGGACCGCCTTCCCCCACCGGGCTAGCAGCCGGTCGATCTCCTCCGCCGGCACGTGCAGCTCCCGCAGCCAGCCGGTCAGCGCGGCACTCGGCTCGGCGTCCTGGTCACGCAGCATCGTCGCCTGCTCGGCGGGGTGCATCGCCACCCACGCTCCCGAGGCGTCCCGCAGCCGCCCGGTGAGCCCGTGATGGTCGGGGTGCACATGGGTGAGCACCACGCCGGTCACGTCGGCGGCGGTGGCGCCCGCCTCGGCGAGACCGCTGGTGAGCGCGTCCCAGCCGAGGTCACTGTCCCAGCCCGGGTCGACGACGACCAGTCCGTCGTCTCCGGGGATCAGGTAGCACAGGGTGTAGCGGAGCGGGTTGTCCGGGATCGGCACCGGTACCGACACCATGCCGCCGGCCAGCTTCTCCACCGGCGGCAAGGTTTTCGCCCGCCACGCGGCCTGCTGCAGGTTCATTCCGGACCCCTTTCCTAGACGGAAGCCGTCTAGGAAGGCAACGATATCGTGCACGGCCGCCGTTCAGCAATCTCCATCGGCGGCCGGCCCCCGAACCTGCAAACTTCCCAGCTGTCACAGACCGCTGGCTCAGTGCCGCTGAGACAGCGGTACGCGACAGGCGGGGTCTACATCATCTCCTCGGTGGTGGGGATCAGGACGGTCTTGAGCTCGGTGTAGGCCTCGACTGACGAGCGGCCGCCCTCCCGGTTCAGGCCGGACTGGCCGAAGCCGCCGAAGGCCACATGCGGTTCCAGCTGGTAGCCGTTCACCCCCACGGTTCCGGCGCGCAGCGCTTTCGTCAGGCGGAACGCCCGCTTCACGTCGCTGGTCCAGACCGTGGCGGCCAGGCCGTACGTGGTGTCGTTGGCCAGGCGCAGCGCCTCGTCCTCCTCGGTGAACGGGATGACCGCCAGCACCGGGCCGAAGATCTCCTCGCGGGCGATCGTCGCGTCGTTGGAGACGTCGGCGAAGAGTGTGGGCTGCACGAAGTTGCCGGCCGCCAGCTCACCGTCGGGCCGGCCGCCGCCGCAGACCAGGCGGGCGCCCTCGGTACGGCCGCTCTCGATGTAGCCGAGCACCTGGTTCAGCTGCCGCTCGTTGATCAGCGGGGAGGCGGTGGTCTCCGGGTGGAACGGGTCGCCGTAGGTGACCAGCGCGGCCATCGCCTCGGCGATCGCGAGGAACTCGTCGTAGACGTCACGGTGCACCAGGGCCCGGGTGTGCGCCACGCAGGCCTGCCCGGACAGCCCCATGGTGACCGTGCCCATCGTGGTGGCAGCCGCCGCGTAGACGTCGGCGTCCGGGAAGACCAGCGACGGGCTCTTGCCGCCCAGTTCCAGGCTGGTGCGCTTGACCCCGTTCGCCGCGGCGGTCAGCACCTTGCGGCCGACCGCCCGGCTGCCGGTGAAACTGATCTTGTCGACGAGCGGGTGGTTGATCAGGGCGTCACCGGTGGGCTCACCGGGACCGGTGACCACGTTGAGGACACCCGGCGGCAGGCCGGCCTCCTCGACGATCCGGGCCAGGCGCAGCGTGGAGAACGTGGCGAACTCGGACGGCTTCAGCACCACGGTGCAGCCGGCGGCCAGCGCCGGGGCGAGCTTCTGGGCGGCGAGCAGCAGCGGGCCGTTCCACGGGACGACCGCGGCGACCACACCGACCGGCTCGCGCAGCGTCATCACCAGATGGTCGCCACCCTGGTAGCCGGGCAGCGTCTCGCCGGCCAGCTTGTCGACCCAGCCGGCGTGGTGCTCGAAGACATCCGCGGCACACTCGACCGACATCGCGTAGGTCTCACCGAAACTGACCGGCACCCCGTTGTCCAGGGCCACCAGGGTCTGCAGTTCGACGGCGTTCTCCCGGATCGAGTCGGCGATCCGGCGCAGCACCCGGATCCGCTCCTTGGCCCTCGTCCGCGGCCACGGGCCGTCGTCGAACGCCGCCCGGGCACTGCGGACCGCGGCGTCCACATCGACCGCGCCGGCCACCGCGAACGCGCCGACCTCCTCGGCGGTGGCCGGATGGAAATGGGTCCAGGTACGCCCGTCGGCGGCGGGACGCCAGCCGCCGTCGACCAGCAGTTCCCCGCCGGCCAGGCCGACCTCGTCGCGTTTGGCCTTGATCGAGAGCACCATGCCCGCCTCCGCACGCCCGAATTGCAACACGTTCTATTTCTGGGCACGGTACGCCGTGTCCCGGACGTCCGCCAGATACGCCGGCCACTCACCGCCGCCGTGGACCGCCAGCGAGGCGCCGCTGATGTAGCCGGCCAGCGGGGAAGCCAGCAGCAGGCAGGCGCTCGCCACCTCGGCGGCGGTGGCCGCCCGCCCCATCGGCACCGTCCGCGCCACGGTCGAGGCCGCCACCGGCCTGCCGCCCGAACCCACCACAGACCCGCCGCCTGAGCCGCCCACCGGCATCCCGTCCGGGCTGGTCGCCGGCGTTCCGTCCGGGGCGGTCGCCGGCGTTCCGTCCGGGGCGGTCGCTGGGATCGGGGTCGGTTGAACCGGGCCGACGACGAGGTTGTTGACCCGGACCTGCGGCGCCCACTCGGCGGCAAGGCTGGTGGCGAGGTGATGGAGGCCGGCTTTGGCCGCGCCGTAGGCGGCGGTTCCCGGAGAGGGCCGGGTGCCGCTCACACTCCCGATCATCAGGATGACGCCACCGGAGCTCTGCTCGCGCATGACCGCGTTGGCGGCCTGCGCGACGTGCAGCGGCGCGATCAGATTCAGTTCGATGATCTTCGCGTGCAGACGCGGCGAGGCGGTGCCGGCCGGGACCTCGGGGCTGCCGCCCGCATTGTTGATCAGCACGTCGAGGCGGCCGAAGCGGCTCCTCGCCGCGTCGATCAGCGCCGCGGCTTGCCCAGGGTCACGGACGTCCGCCTGAAAGAACTCGACCGGACGACACGGCCCACCCGCAGGCCCGCCCGACGCAAGCCCGCCCGAGGCAAGCCCACCCGGCGCAGGCCCGGCCGACGCAAACCCGGCCGAAGCGGGGCCGGCCGGCGCGGGTGGCGGACGGTCGGGCGGGTTCCGGCCGCAGATCAGGACGTCAGCGCCGGCCGCATGGAAGGCGGCGGCGATGGCGGCACCGATGCCGCGGGTGCCACCGGTGACCACCACGGCGCGGCCGGTGAAGTCGAGGGGGTCCATGTCCGTCGATGCTAGCCACCCAAGCAAGCGCTAGGTTAGCCTGACCGCCGTGGGGATCGAACTGCACCGCGGCGCGGTCGCCGAGGTGGTCGTCGACTATCCGCCGGTCAATGCGATCCCGGCGGCCGGTTGGCATGCCCTCGCCGACGCGATCGGGGCGGCCGGCGCGGATCCCGGGACGCGGGTGGTGGTGCTCGCCGCCGAGGGACGCGGGTTCTGTGCCGGTGTGGACATCAAGGAGATGCAGCGCACCCCGGGGCACGAGACGCTGCTCGCGGCCAATCGGGGGTGCGCGGCGACGTTCGCGGCGGTCTACGACTGTCCGGTCCCGGTGATCGTGGCCGTGCAGGGGTTCTGTCTGGGCGGCGGGGTGGGCCTGGCCGGCAACGCCGATCTGGTGGTGGCCGCCGACGACGCCACGTTCGGGCTGCCGGAGGTGGACCGGGGCGCGCTCGGAGCGGCCACCCACCTGGCCCGGCTGGTCCCTCACCAGCTGATGCGGACCATGGTCTACACCTGTCGTCCGGTCACCGCGTGGGAACTGCACCGGTTCGGGACCGTTCTCGAGGTGGTGCCGCCCGCCGGTCTGCGGCAGGCGGCGCGGCGGGTGGCCGGGGAGATCGCGGCGAAGGACCCGCTGGTCATCCGGCGGGCGAAGGAGTCGCTGAACGGGATCGATCCGGTCGACGTGAAGCGGTCCTACCGGTTCGAGCAGGGCTTCACCTTCGAGCTCAACCTGAACGGCGCCGGTGACCGGGCCCGGCAGAGGTTCGTGGACGGCGAGTGAGAAGCGCCGGAGAAGAGTGAGAAAGCGAGAAAAGGGACGGGTGACGGCGTGGACCGGATGGTCAGCATCGAGGAGGCGGCCGGGGAGGTCCGGGACGGGATGACCGTCGGGATCGGTGGCTGGGGGTCACGGCGCAAGCCGATGTCGGTGGTACGGGCGCTCGTGCGGTCCGGTGTGCGGGACCTGACACTGGTCAGCTACGGCGGGCCGGATGTGGGGCTGCTCGTGGCGGCGGGATGCGTACGCCGGATCGTCACCGGTTTCGTGTCGCTCGACAGCATCCCGCTGGAACCGCACTTCCGCGCCGCACGCAGCACCGGCACCGTCGAGCTGGCCGAGTACGACGAGGGAATGCTCTACTGGGGCCTGCTTGCGGCCGCGAACCGGCTGCCTTTCCTGCCGATCCGCGCGGGCCTGGGTTCCGACGTGATGCGGGTCAATCCGGGCCTGCGGACGGTCCGCTCCCCCTATCCCGACGCGACCGAGCTGGTCGCGATGCCGGCGATCCACCTGGACGTCGCGTTCATCCATCTGAATCGGGCGGATCGCACCGGCAACGGCCGCTATCTGGGCCCCGACCCGTACTTCGACGATCTCTTCTGCCTGGCCGCGAGGAGACGGTTCCTCTCGTGCGAACGCGTCGAGACCACCGACGAGCTGGTGGCCGGCGGTCCGCCGCAGACGCTGCTCGTCAATCGGTCGATGGTCGACGGCGTGCTGGAGACCCCGAACGGCGCCCATTTCACCAGCTGCGTCCCCGACTACGGGCGGGACGAGGCGTTCCAGCGCGAATATGCCCGCACCGACTGGGCCACCTTCCGCGAGCGGTACCTCGACGGCGACGAGAACGACTATCAGGCCGCGGTGAAACGGTGACGCGGGCGGAGACGTGCGTGGTGGCCTGCGCCGAGGCGTGGCGCGGGGACGGGGCGGTCCTGGCCGGTTTCGCGGGGCTGATCCCGCAGCTGGGCGCCCGGCTGGCCCAGCTCACCTTCGCACCGGATCTGCTGGTGACCGACGGTGAGGCAACGCTGCTGCGGGACGGCCGGGAGGAGGGCTGGCTGCCGTACCGCCAGGTCTTCTCGATGGTGGCGGCCGGAACCCGGCACGTCATGATGGGCGCGAGCCAGCTCGATCGGTCGGGCAACCAGAACATCTCCTGTGTCGGGCCGTGGGAGCGGCCGGTGTCGCAGCTGCTGTGCGTGCGCGGGGCGCCCGGCAACACGATCAACCATCCGGTCAGCTACTGGATCCCCCGGCACTCGCCGCGGGTCTTCGTCGAGCACGTCGACATGGTGTCCGGCGTCGGTCACGACCGCGGCGCGTACGAGATCCGCCTGGTCGTCACGAACCTGGCCGTCCTCGACTTCGCCACGCCGGACCGGTCGATGCGGCTGCGCTCGGTGCATCCGGGCGTGACGGTCGGCGAGGTGCTGGCCGCCACCGGTTTCACGCTGACCGTTCCCGATCATGTGCCGCAGACCCGGGAACCGACCGGCACGGAGCTCCGGCTGATCCGGGAGCGGCTCGATCCGGACGGTCACCGGGAGCGGGAGGTCCGATGAGGACGCCGCTCACCGAGCTGCTCGGTTGCCGGCATCCGATCGTGCAGACCGGGATGGGTTACGTGGCCGGCGCCCGGCTGGTCTCGGCGGTCGCCGAGGCCGGCGGTTTCGGCATCGTCGCGTCGGCGACCATGAGCCTGGACCAGCTGCGCGCCACGATCCGGGAGATCAAGGGCCGGACCGGGAACCCCTTCGGAGTCAATGTACGCGCGGACGCGCCGGACGCCGGCGAACGCATCGACCTGCTGATCCGCGAGCGGGTCCGGCTGGCGTCGTTCGCCCTCGCGCCGGACCGTGACCTGATCCGGCGGTGCACCGACGGCGGGGTGCTGACCATGCCGTCGGTCGGTGCGCTGCGGCACGCCGAGAAGGTCGCCGGCTGGGGTGTCGACGCGGTGCTGGTGCAGGGCGGTGAGGGCGGCGGGCACACCGGCCAGGTGCCGACGACGCTCCTGCTCCCGCAGGTGGTGGACGCGGTCGACATCCCGGTGGTGGCGGCCGGCGGGTTCTTCGACGGGCGCGGGCTGCTCGCGGCGCTCGCCTACGGTGCGGCCGGCATCGCGATGGGCACCCGGTTCCTGCTGACCGCGGAGAGCCCGGTCGGCATGCGGGTGAAGCAGCTCTACCTCGACGCGACCGTGACCGGGACCGTGGTGACGACAAGGGTGGACGGGGTGCCGCACCGGGTTCTGCGTACTCCGTACATCAATGGGCTGGAGGACTCGGGCCGGGTGAGCGCGCTGCTGAGGGCGGCCCGGCACGCGATCGCGTTCCGCCGTCTGGCCGGCCTGTCGTGGCCGCAGCTGATGCGGGCCGGGCGGGCGGCACGGCACGGCCGGGATCTGAGCTGGGCGCAGACGCTGATGGCCGCGGGCACGCCGGTGCTGCTGCGCACGGCGATGGTCGAGGGGCGGCCGGATTTCGGGGTGATGTCGGCCGGGCAGGTCGCCGGGCTGATCGACGACCTGCCGTCGTGTGCCGCGCTGATCGACCGGATCGTGAGGGACGCCGAGGACGGGCTGGGACGGCTCACAGCCGTTCGATGATCGTCACGTTGGCCTGCCCGCCGCCCTCGCACATGGTCTGCAGGCCGTACCGGCCGCCGGAGCGTTCGAGTTCGTGCAGCAGGCTGACCATGAGCCGGGCGCCGGTGGCGCCGAGAGGGTGTCCGAGAGCGATCGCGCCGCCGTTGACGTTGACCCGGCCGGGGTCGGCGCCGGTCTCCCGCAGCCACGCCAGGACGACGCTCGCGAACGCCTCGTTGATCTCGAAACGGTCGATGTCACCGACGGTGAGGCCGGTCCGGCGCAGGGCGTGGGCGGTGGCCGGGATCGGGGCGGTGAGCATCAGGACCGGGTCGTCGCCGCGGGCGGAGAGGTGGTGGATCCGGGCTCGCGGACGCAGGCCGTGATCGCGGATCGCCTGTTCACCGGCGATCAGGAGAGCCGCGGCGCCGTCGGCGATCTGGCTGGAGGTGGCGGCGGTGGCCGACCCGCCCGCCCGGAGCGGCTGGAGGGCGGCCATCCTGGACGCGGTGGTGTCGCGGCGAGGGCACTCGTCTCTTCCCGGCCCGGTGATCTCGCCGTCGAACCAGCCCCGGTCGATCGCGGCGACCGCCCTCTCATGACTTCGCAGCGCGAAGGCCTCCATCTCGGCGCGCGTGATGGACCACTTCTCCGCGATGTCGTCCGCGCTGCGGAACTGCGAGATCGGCTGGTCGCCGTACCGTCGCAGCCAGCCGTCACTGTTCACATAGGGCCCGGCCGGGGCCATCGCACCACCGATCGGGACCTGACTCATGTTCTGCACTCCACCGGCCACGATCAGGTCGGCGGTGCCGCTCATCACGGCCTGGGCGGCGAAGTGCACGGCCTGCTGCGACGATCCGCACTGCCGGTCCACGGTGACGCCGGGAACATGTTCTGGAAGTCCGGCCGCCAGCCACGCCGTCCGGGCGATGTCGCCGGACTGCGGGCCGATCGTGTCGACGCAGCCGAGGATCACGTCGTCGACCGCGGCCGGATCGACGTCTTTCAGGAGTTCCCTGATCACCAAGGCACCCAGATCGGCCGGGTGCACGGCGGAAAGCAAACCGCCACGACGGCCGACCGGGGTACGCACCGCGCCTGCCAGATAAGCCTCCATCATTGACGCCCTCCCGTCGCAGCGAGTAGAACGTGTTCTAACTTACCGGGATCGGGGTGGCCCATGCACGTCGGATACACGCCCGGGCAGGAGAAGCTGCGGGCCTCACTTCGGGAGTACTTCGCCGCCCTGATGACACCCGATCTGCGGGCCGGGCTGGACGGCGGCGGAGGCGAGTACGGCGACGGCGTCGCGTACCGGCAGGTGGTCCGGCAACTCGGGCGCGACGGATGGCTGAGCCTCGGCGGACGGCCCCGGATCGAGCAGCTGATCTTCGCGGACGAGGCGGCGCTGGCCGGGGTGCCGGTGCCGTTCCTGACCCTCTACACGGTCGGGCCCACCATCGCCCGGCACGGCACCGAACAGCAGAAGGCCGAACTCGTGCCCCGGATCGAGGCCGGCGAGGTGCACTTCTCGATCGGCTACTCCGAACCGGATGCCGGCACCGACCTGGCAGCGCTCAAGACTCGTGCGGTCCGCGACGGCGACTCCTACGTGATCAACGGCCAGAAGATGTGGACCAGCCTCATCCAGTACGCCGACTACGTCTGGCTGGCCTGCCGCACCTCTGCCGACGCTCCACGGCACAAAGGCCTCTCCATGCTCGTCGTGCCGACCGATGCCCCCGGCTTCTCCTGGACACCGGTGCGGACCGTGGCCGGGCCGTCGACAAGCGCCACCTACTACGACGACGTACGGGTGCCGGTGTCCGCCCTGGTCGGCGTGGAGAACCAGGGCTGGCGCCTGATCACCGACCAGCTCAACCACGAGCGGGTGGCCCTCACCTCGGCCGCGCCGCTGCAACGGGCGCTGCGGGAGGTCCGGGACTGGGCGGCCGGCACCGGGCGCCTCGAACAGGAGTGGGTACGGCTGCACCTGGCCCGCGTGCATGCCAAGACCGAGGTGCTGAAACTGTTCAACTGGCGGGCCTGCGTCACCGACGGCACCCCGGCCGCACCGCGGGCCTCGGCCGGGAAGGTCTACGGCACCGAGCTGGCGATCGAGGCGTACCGGCTGCTCATGGAGATCATCGGCCCGGCCGCGACGATCCGGGCCGGCTCGCCGGGAGCGGTGCTCGCCGGACGGATCGAGCGGATGTACCGGGCCTCACTGATCCTCACGTTCGGCGGCGGGGCCAACGAGGTCCAGCGCGACATCATCGCGGCCGGCGCTCTCGGCCTCCCGATCCGGCGCTGAGGAGGGACCATGGATTTCGAACTGAGCAGCGAGGCCCGTGAACTGTCCGGGCTCACCCGCGACCTGGCCGAGTCCGGGCGCCCGCTGTGGCCGGCGCTGGCCGAGGCCGGGGTGCTGGCCGCGGCCCTGCCGAAACGCGCCGGCGGCGAAGGCTACGGCCTGATCGAGCAGTGCGCCGTCCTGGTCGAACTGGGCCGGCACGCCGCCGCCGTCCCGTACCTGCCGTCGATCGTGGCGGCCGCGTCGACGATCGCCGAGTTCGGCACCGCCGAGCAGGTCGAGAAGTGGGCCGCCCCGGCCGGTCGCGGCGAGCTGGTCCTCACCGTTGCGGGCCCCGCGTCCACCCCGGCGGCCGCCGACGCCGCGCTGGTCCTGATCCCGGCAGCGGACAGCGTGACCCTGCAGCGCCCGCGGTCACGCCTGCCTCAGGAGGTGTCCGGCAGTCCCGGAGCCGGGCAGATCGACGGTTCACCGGAGGGGACGCTGCCCGGAGGCGGCCCGCTCCGGAGACGGCTCACCATCGGCGCGGCCGCCATGCAGCTCGGCATCGCCGAACGCGCCCTCGAACTGACCGCCGCCTACGCCCGCGAACGGGTCCAGTTCGAGCGGCCGATCGGTTCCTTCCAGGCCGTCTCGCAACGCCTCGCCGACGCGTGGATCGACGTGGAGGCGCTGCGGCTGGCCCTGTGGCAGGCGGCCTGCCGCCCCGAACCCGCCGAGACCGCGACCGCCGGGTTCTGGGCCACCGAGACCGGGCACCGGGTTCTGC
This sequence comes from Actinoplanes sp. NPDC023801, assembly GCF_040639655.1. Lineage (NCBI taxonomy): Bacteria > Bacillati > Actinomycetota > Actinomycetes > Micromonosporales > Micromonosporaceae > Actinoplanes > Actinoplanes sp. NPDC023801. Next base: position 245,950 of record NZ_JBFAAI010000002.1, read on the forward strand.
ACACCGCGGTCCACGTGCACGGCGGTGTCGGCATCGACCTGGACTATCCGCTGCACCGCTACTTCCTGGCCGCCGAACATCACGAGTTCCTGCTCGGCGGCGCCACCGCCCACCTTCTCGACCTGGCCGAGGTGCTGCCGTGAAATTCACCCTGGGGATCGCGCTGAGTCCGCTCGACCAGCTGACCGGGCTCGCCCGTACCGCCGAAGAGGTCGGTTTTGCCTCGATCGCCTTACCGGACTCGCTGTTCTACTCGGAGCACGTGTCCGCCTCGTATCCGTACACACCGGACGGCAGCCGGTTCTGGAACGCGGACACGCCCTGGCCGGACCCGATGGTCGCGGCCGGGGCGATGGGTGCCGTCACGTCGACGATCCGCTTCTACACCCAGGTCCTCAAACTCGACCCGCGCAACCCGTTGCTGCTGGCCCGGCAGATCGGCACGGTCGCGGTGCTCACCGGCAACCGGTTCGGTCTCGGTGTCGGGCTCGGCTGGTCGCCCGAGGAGTCGTACTGGTGCGGCACCGGGTTCAAGGACCGCGGTGTCCGCGCCGACGAGTCCATCGAGATCATCCGGCGGATCCTGGCCGGCGGCATGGTCTCGTTCCACGGCAGGCACTTCTCGTTCGAGAAACTCCAGATGAGCCCGGCGCCGGCCGAACCGGTCCCGATCTATGTGGGCGGGCACACCGAGCCGGCGCTGCGGCGGGCCGCCCGCATCGGCGACGGCTGGTCGTCGGCCATGATCGGCTTCGACGACCTGCGGTCGGTCATCGGCCGGCTGCGCGAGCTACGCACCGAGCACGGCCGCGACGGCCTGCCGTTCGAGATCCAGGCGGTCTGCATCGACCGGCCCGGCCTGGACGGCTTCCGGCAGCAGGCCGAGATCGGTGTCACCGACGCCATCGTCGTACCGTGGCGCCGCTTCGACGCGACCCTGCAGGAGAAACAGGACGCCCTGCACCGCTTCGCCGAGAAGTTCATCAAGCCGCTGAGCAGCGGGTGAGCCCGCCAGCCGTGCCGCACACCGGCCATACGGCCGGGGGGTTCGGCGGCGGCGGTAGCCTCGGTGCGGTGACCGATGTGCCTTTCCTTGCTGACGGACCGGCGCCCGGCGCCGACCTGAGCCTGTTCGGCCGGTTCACCGGGTCGTGGGCGCTCGACTGCACCGAGTACGCACCCGACGGCACCACGACGGTCCGGCGCGGCGAGTGGCATTTCGGGTACGCCCTCGGCGGCCACGCCACGACCGACGTATGGATCCTGCCCGGCGTCGAGCACGGTGTCAGCGTCCGCTTCCCCGACCCGTCAGCCGGCCCCGGCGTCTGGCGTTCCACGTGGGTCGGCCCGGGCCGCCGCCGGGTGCACACGTTCCTGGCCGCACCCTCCGGCGACGGCATCGTCCTCGACGGCGGCGACCTCCGCTGGATCTTCTCCGATCTGGCCCCCTTCGCCCGCGCGCCGGAGACGTTCCGGTGGCGCAACGAGGCCCGCGAGCCCGGCGGGTCCTGGCGGCTCCAGCAGACCTTCGACGTCTGGCGGATCAAACCCGTCATTTAGTACGCGGAAAGCGTCCCGATCCACCGGACGCAGCACTCGGGCGGTTCTTGCCGGAGCCGGCGACCGAACTCGTCGGCGGGTCACTCAGAACAGCGGGAGCTGACCGGGAATCGGCTCGTTCGCATCGCCGCCGACCGAGGCCGCCGGCATCGGGACCGGAACCGCCTGCTGCCGCTTCTCCCAGGCGCTGATCACGCGGGTCGGTGAGGCCGCCGAGGTCTGCCGGGGGTCCGGTCGTGACGGGAGACGGGTCTGTCGTACGGACCTTCGCGCCCGTACGATCCTGCGATGCTATTCGTCGCCCGTTACCTGATCCGCCGCGTCGTCAGCGGGCCGTTTCCGCCGACCCCCGAGTTCGACGCCGACGAGCAGTCGATGATCAGGGACGCGGTGCTGCGGGACGCCCGGGGGCGTCTGCTGCGCGACGGTGACTGGCGGGTCGCGAAGCAGGCGATCGAGGCAGCGGGCACGGACTGGGCCCTGCGCGGCTACCGGCTCGGTGTCTTCGCCGGCCTGGCCGAGGACGAAACTGGCCGATCCGGACGATCCGGGACCGGTGATCCGGCTGATGTCGTCGTGTTTCGCCGCCGGTGCCGGCCGGCTCAACGAGTTCTACGCAGAAGCCCGGCGGAGGGATCCGCACAACTTCGACATGCACGAGCTCGCCGTCATGCTGACGTGCGCGAAGTGGTACGGCTCGCACGAGCGGATGTTCGCGGTCGCGCACTCGGCGGCCGAGGCGGCACCGCCGGGACACAGGACGACCCTGCTGCCGCTGTTCGCGCATTTCGAGTACGCGATGCGCGAGTTCGCGTGGGACGACCGCAGCAAACAGTCGCAGAAGGCGGTCCGCAGGTACTTCCGCAAACCGGAGGTGCAGCAGGACTGTGACGCCTGGATCGCCAAGTTCCGTTCGGCGCCGCCGTCCTCCGAGCAGCTCACGCAGGTACGGCAGTGGATGGCGGCGTACTACAGCCTGATTCGCCGGCGGAAGGAGGCGAAGGTCGTCTTCGACGAGATCGGCCCGTACGTCAGCCCGGACAACCAGTGGGGATGGTTCTGGGGCGACATGGAGTACGGCTACCTGAAGAGCTGGTGGTGGGCGAACGGGGTGGCCGGCATCTGAGGCGTCAGAGGACCACGACGGCGCGGCCGGTGAGCGAGCCGGCCGCGAGTGTCGCGTACGCCTCGCCGATCTCGCCGAAACCGAACTCCTCCACCTGGTTGCGGATCAGTCCGGCCCGGGCCAGCGCGATCACGTCCTGGGCGTCGGCGATCGACGAGCCCTGGAAGGTGAACACCTCGCCGTCGCGGGGCAGCGTGGAGAACCAGGGCCCGCGCAGTTTGCCGCCTGCCGAGCCGATCAGCCCGTAGGCGCCGCCGGTCCGCACCGCCGCGATCCCGGCCGCGATCGTCGCGTCGGTGCCGACGAAGTCCAGCACGACGTCGGCCCTGATCCCGTCGAGGGATTCCACGGTCGAGTGTGCGCCCACGGAACCGGCGTAGGAGCGGCGGGCCGGCAGCGGGTCGACGGCGATGACGCGGGCGGCTGTCAGCACGCGCAGGAACTGAACCGCGAACGCGCCGAGCCCGCCCGCACCGAGGACCACGGCGGTGCTCCCGGCGGTGATCCGGGGCAGCGCACGCCGTACCGCGTGGTGGGCGGTGGCTCCGGCGTCGGTGAGGGGTCCGGCGGTACGCGGGTCGAGGTCGCCGAGGGGCAGCAGTGCCCGGCGGTCGGCGACGACGAGGGCGGCCAGGCCGCCGTCGCGGCCGTAGCCGCGTCCAGCCAGGCCGCGCGGGCAGCCGCTGTCCTGTCCGCGGACGCAGAGCCGGCAGGTCCCGCACGACGCGGGTGACACGAGCGCGACCGGTTCGCCGGTGTCCGCGATCCAGCCGGCGGTCTCGTGGCCGAGGGTGAACGGCATCCGCCAGCCCAGGGCCCCGCCCGCCTCGGCCGGGATGTGCCGCATGGTGAGGTCGGACCGGCACAGCCCGCATCCGGCCACCTTCACGAGCACCTCACCGGGACCCGGTTCGGGTTCCGGCACCTCGACCGTGCGCGGTGGGGCGCCCCACTCCGTCATCCGATACGCCAGCACGCCCTCCAGAGTGGAACCTGTTATCGCGGTCGGTCAATGGGACATTGACCTGAAACTAGAACGAGTTCTATCGTCGGAGGGTGCTCACCAGACCGTTCGCGGAAGCTGTCCAGGAAGCCGAGCGGGTCATCACCGGCGCCCCGCACGTCCAGGACGACCAGGATCTCGCCGAGGGTTACGACTACCTGGCCGGCAGCATCCGCGCGTCGGTACAGATGGCGTGGGCCTACGAGCGGGACTTCCCCTACTTCGTACGCTCCACCGGCCCGTACACCAAGATGGGCCTGGACAACCCGGACACCTTGTATTTCCATGCCTGGCTGCGCGACGACGCCGAGTACGTGATCACCGGGCAGCGGGGCACCACCGTGGACCTCAGCTTCCAGATCCTCGACGGCGACTACTCGCCGATCCAGGTGCCGGGCAGCCTGGCCGCCTTCGACGACCGCCGGATCGACCTCGAGCCCGACGGCTCGTACCGAATGTATCTCGGGCCGGGCCTGAAGCGCGCCGGGATGCTGGTGGTCCGGGAGGTCTTCAGCGACTGGGCCACCGAACGGCCCGGGGTGCTGCGCATCCAGCGTGCGGATCGCATCGGTGCGGCGCCACCCGCCCCCACACTCGATGCGCTGACCAAGCGGTACGGCGTGGCCGGGAAGATCCTGATCAACCGGCTGCGCACGTTCCTCGCCTTCGCCGAGCGGTTCTACCTCGGCCTGCCGGTCAACACGCTCACCCCGCCGCGGTCCACACCCGGCGGGCTGACCACCCAGTTCTCCTCGGTCGGTCACTACGACCTGCACGACGACCAGGCGATGATCGTGACCGTCCCCGCCAGTGACGCGCCGTACCAGGGCATCCAGCTCGGCAGCATGTGGTACGTGTCGCTCGACTACATCAACCACCAGACGAGCCTCACGCGCGACCAGGCACGGATCGACCCGGACGGCATGATCCGCTACGTGATCAGCGAACGGGACCCGCACGTCGCGAACTGGCTGGAACGCACCGGGCACCGCCGTGGATACGTGCAGTTGCGCTGGCAGCGGCTGTCCCGTGAGCTGACCGAGGCGGACGGGCCGTCGGTCGACATCGTGGCCGTCGACGACGTGCCGAAACTGCTGCCCCACTACACACCGATCGAGCCGGAGCAGTGGCGGGAACGGATCGCCGCACGGCAGGCCGCGGTCGCGGCCCGGATGCTGGGCTGAGCCGATGCTCCTCGACGGCAGGGTGGTCGTGGTCGCCGGGGTCGGGCCGGGACTCGGCACATCCGTCGCGGTGCGGGCCGCCGGACAAGGCGCCTCCGTGGTGCTCGTGGCCCGTACCGAATCGGTGGTGAAGGATCTGGCGGCGAGCATCGGCGACCGTGCGCTCGCCGCACCCGCCGATCTCACCGACGACGTCGCGGTCCGGCGGGTCGTCGATCGGGTGCTCGGCGAGTTCGGGCGCATCGACACGCTGGTGCACAACGCGTTCGCGATGCCGCCGATGAGCAGCCTCGGCAAGGTCGATCTGGCGGCGGTGGGTGAGTCGTTCGAGGTCAACGTGCTGGCTGCATTGCGCACGATCCGGCACGTGACGCCGGCCCTGATCGAGTCCCGCGGTTCGATCGTGGTGGTCAACTCGGCGGTGCTGCGGCATTCGCGCCGGCCGTTCGGGCCGTACCGGCTGACCAAGGCCGCCCTGCTCGCGGCGGCGCAGAACCTGGCCACCGAGCTCGGGCCCCGGGGCGTACGGGTGAACTCGGTGGCACCCGGCTGGATCTGGGCCGACCAGTTGCGCGGCTGGTTCGAGTTCCAGGCCGCCCAGCGCGGGGTGCCGGCCCGGCAGATCTACGACGAGGTGGCGGCCACGACCGACCTGCGGCGGCTGCCGGAACCCGACGAGATCGCCGACGCCGTGGTGTTCCTGGCCTCCGATCTGGCACGCGGCATCACCGGTGCGTGCCTCGACGTCAACTGCGGGGAGTTCCACCATTGACGACGACCTCGCGGACCGATGTCGGGAGCTTCGACGACCTGCACGCGTCGGCGACCCGGATGACCGGGCTGGACGATTTCGGGGACGGTGACGACTACGCCGGCGGGCTTCGGGTGCTGCTCTCGTCGTACGCGCAAGAGGCATGCCTGACCCCCGCCGGCAGCAAGTGGACCCGCGGCCTGTTGCGTGGCGCCCTGGTCTCCCGGCTTCTCGCCGAGGCCGCATGGCAGCGGTATCCGGAGCATGCCGCCACGCCGCTGGCCCGGCCGGTGTTCGTCACCGGCCTGCCCCGCACCGGGACCACCGCCCTGCACCGGCTCCTCACCGCCGATCCCGCGCATCAGGGACCGGAGCTATGGCTCACCGAGGTCCCGCAGCCGCGCCCGCCGCGCGCCGAGTGGGAGTCGCACCCGGTCTACCTGGCCCTGGCGGACGCCTACCGGGGTCTCGGTCTCGACGGCGTGCACCACATGGGGCCGGGCCAGGTCGAGGAATGCTGGCGGCTGCTGTGCCAGTCGATGACCTCGGTGTCGTTCGAGTGCACCGCTCACATCCCGTCCTACTCGCGCTGGCTGGCCGGGCACGACTGGACCGCCGCCTACCGCCGGCATCGCCGCAACCTGCAGCTGATCGGGCTCGACGACCCGGACCGGCGGTGGGTGCTGAAGAATCCGAGTCACCTGTTCGCCCTCGACGCCCTGTTCGCGGTATACCCCGACGCCACCGTGATCCAGACGCACCGCGATCCGCGAACGGTGATCGCCTCGATGTGCAGCCTCAACGAACGCGCCTCGGCCGGCTGGTCCACGATCTTCACCGGGCCGGTGCTCGGCGCGGCGCAGCTGTCGCTGTGGTCGCGCGGGCTGCGGCGGTTCCGCGCCGACCGGGCCCGCTACGACCCATCGCGGTTCATCGACGTACGCCACGAGGACCTGGTGGCCGATCCGTTGCGCACCGTCGAAACGATCTACGAACGCCTGGGGTCCCGGCTGGCCGGTCCGGCCAGGTCCGCGGTCCTCGAAGCCGTCAAGGTGGGTACGCCCGGAGCCGACCACACCTACGACCCGGCGGCCTACGGGCTCACCCCGGACGTGGTGGACCGGGCCTTCGGCGTCTGACGAGCCCGCCGCCCGGCCCGCCGCCCAGCCGGGCACAGCCGTCACTCAGTCCGGCACAGCCGTCACTCAGTCCGGCACAGCCGTCACTCAGCCCGGCTCAGTCGCCGCTCGCGCCTCGAAGACGTCCAGAAGGGTGCTGATGCGAATCCGCAGATCGGCGGCCCGCGCCCCGCTGACGGTCACGTCGACCGCATCACCGTCGGCCGTCACGTCGACCTCGACCGTCTCGGAGATGCCGGCCAGCGTACAACTCCGCTGGTCCGTCGCCGGCGGCTCGGCACGCAGATATCCGGCCAGGATCCGCAGCAGGTCCGGCAGCCCGGCGGCCCGGATCCGGCCATGGATGCGGTCGTCGGCCATGTCGGCGTCGTCGTCGTCCCCATCGTTGTCCAGGCCGCCGCTCACCGGATGGTGGTCGTCGCTCAGCGCCGTCCGCTGGTGGGCCCAGAGGTCGAGGTGACGGACATAGCTCGCCGGGTCGTAGGCGGCGGACGGCAGCCGCGTGATCCGTTTGCGGCCCGTCTCGTCGAGCCGGTACGGCACCTCGAAAGCCTCGTGCCACTCCTCGACGGCCGGGGTGAACCGCTCCGACGCGGCCTCACCCGTGATGTCCAGGTAGTGACCGATCAGCTCCCAGGACGTGCCCCGCTCGCGCTCGTAGACCACCGCGCTGGTCAGGACGGCCGCCGTGATCGCGGCCAATGATCCGGCCTCACTGGCACGTGCGCCCGGACCGTTGAATCGGTCGTGCCTGGTGGGGACGAGCGCGGCGGCCCGGCCGGACAGTGCGGCGGCCCGCTGCGAGAGGACGAGCCGGGCCAGCGCGACACGTGAGTAGGCCGCCCGGTCGGCGTCGTACGGAGTCCGATCGATCACACGAACGATCATCTCACGGCTTCCGAAAGTTTCGGTGACACCGTCTGCAACAGTTTCGGAAGCGCCGTTGACCCCTCCTCCCGCTTGCCGATTGAAACGTTGTTCACCAGCTACTTCGTCTTCCACTGCCATCGAATGTAGCGGATTTTGATTCCGATATGTTTCCGGAAGTTGTTGACAGTGTGCCGCGGACCACTTGATACTCGCCGGTGGGAGGGAATCGCCGTACATCGATTCGCTTCCGTCCCCCACGGCATGGTTCCGACCGCACTCCTGGATTCCCCGCCAGGCGTCACCAGGACGAAACGCCATGTCACGCCGTCCCCACCAGCGGCGCGCCGGACACCGTCCAGCGTCCGGCGCGCCGCTAACCCCGAGGAGAACCCGCCATGTGGAGACGCCTGATGATCACCGGGCTCGCCGCCGTCGCGGCCGCCACCGGCTTCGTGGCCGCCGAGAGCAACCCGGCTCCCTCCGAAGCCGCCGCCTGCAACGGCTACGTCGCCCTCACCTTCGACGACGGCCCGCGGGCGGGCAACACCCAGAATCTCCTGGCTGCCCTACGCAACAACGGGCTGCGGGCCACCATGTTCAACCAGGGCGAATACGCCGCTTCCAATCCGGGTCTGGTCCGCGCCCAGGTGGACGCCGGCATGTGGGTGGCCAACCACAGTTACACGCATCCCCACATGACCCAGCTCAGCCAGGCCGCGATGGAATCGGAGATCTCCCGGACCCAGTCGGCGATCGCCGCGGCCGGCGGCGGCACCCCCAAACTGTTCCGCCCGCCGTACGGCGAAACGAACGCGACACTGCGCTCGGTCGAGCAGCGATACGGCCTCACCGAGATCATCTGGGACGTCGACTCGCAGGACTGGAACAACGCCAGCACCGACGCCATCGTCGCGGCCGCCGCCCGCCTCACCAACGGCCAGGTCATGCTGATGCACGACTGGCCGGCCAACACGGTCGCCGCCATCCCGCGCATTGCACAGGGCCTCGCCGCCCGCAACCTGTGCGCCGGCATGATCTCCCCGTCGACCGGCCGGGCCGTCGCACCCGACGGCGGCACCACCCCGACCAGCCCGACCAGCCCGCCCCCCGGCGGCGGCAGCTGCACCGCGACCCTCTCGGCCGGCCAGAGGTGGGGCGACCGCTACAACCTCAACATCGCGGTCACCGGCTCCAGCAACTGGACCGTCACCCTCAACCTGCCGTCCCCCGCCAAGGTCATCAACACCTGGAACACGACGGCGACCTGGCCGTCCGCCCAGCAGATGGTGGCCAAGCCCAACGGCAGTGGCAACAATTTCGGGATCACCGTCCAGCCCAACGGCAACTGGAACTGGCCGAGCGTCTCGTGCGCCGCATCCTGACCTGACCGCCCGCACTCCGCGGCGCGGTGGCCCTCCGGCTGCCGCGCCGCACCTCTGCGCCCCGTCTGTCTTCCCAGCGCGTCTGCCCGCCTGTCACCGCGCCGGGTGTCTGCCGGCTCCGGCCTCGCCGCGGTTGCCAGCCGACCGCGGAACCGCAACAACCCGCACGGTGTTTGCCCACTCCCGGCCGCGCCGCGGTGGCCCGCTCGGCTGCGGCACCGCAACAAAGCGCACGGCGGCCTGCACGGACGGCGGCCCGCTCAGACGGCGTCGTGCTCAGACGGCGTCGTGCTCGGCGATCCGGACCGGGAACCACGTCACGTCCTCGGGCGTACCGCCCGGCGTCCCGCGATCACGGTTCGCCGTCTCGGACACCAGCCGCGCTTCGGCCAGCCCGGTCAGCTGCCCGTACCCGCCGAGCCGGATGCCCCGATCGCGCAACCCGTAGCAGTGCCAGCTGTGGAAACGCCCGGAGTCGAACCCCAGGACCTCGAACCCGATTTCCCTCCCGGCAGGAGGCGCGGACCGCCGTCCGAGATTTTCGATGATCGGGTACGGGTGATCGCCGAACCACTCCCGCACGGCCTCCTCGACCGTCTCCACGAGATCGGACGGCACGCACATCGACAGTGCGTGCACACCCACCCGGCCACCGGCAGCGCGGCGAGCATCGTCCACCGCCGCATGCCACGGCGCCGTCAGCGGATCCAGGACCCCGGGTTCGAAGTCGGCGAGGCAGTCGCTGACGGTCACCACCTCGCTGGGCAGACCGTCCGTCCACTCCTGAGCCGGCGGAACCCACCGGTGTGCCGCCACGAAAGCGGCCACCACGAAACTCGGCATCCACCCATCATCGGGCAGCCGCCCACCCGAGCAACTCCGCCTCCGGCAGACACCGGCGTCGTGACGCCGGCAAACGCACCGGCGAGCTGATGGACCGTGCAGGACAGCGGGTCGGCCGAGAGGGTGCCGCAGTGCGCTGCGGGATGCGGTGCCGGGCCGGCCGGCTCTCGTGACAGACCACGCCGCAACACCGCCCCGTGCCTGGTCGCCACCACAACTCCGGCCGTACCACCACCACGCTGCCCTCGGTTACCCGGATTCCCCTCGCCCGGCGACCAGTTCGCCGCAACACCGTCTTACGCCCACCCGTCTCTGGCGGCGTAGTTCGATGTGCGGCGTGGTCATCGGCGGTGTGGTGATCTGCGGCCGACATATGGGCGCAGCTCACCACGCACCGCCGGGCGCGTAGGCGGCATGGCCACCTCCGCGCCGCGCTGGACCACACATCACCACACCGCCGGGCGCCTCACGTGCGTGGTGATGTGCGGACGGCATATGGGCGCAGCTCACAACGCAGATAAAGCGGGCTAGGCGGGCGCCAAATTCGTTGAGGGCAGCAAAGACGGAGGACGGCTGGCGGCAGGCGGCGGGCAACGGCAGGCGGCGGGCAACGGCAGGCGGGGGCAACGGCAGGCGGCGGGCGGCAAACAGGGGACGGCTGGCGGCTGGCGGCTGGCGGCTGGCGGCTGGCGGCTGGCGGCTGGCGGCAAACGGCGGTTGGCCATGAGCGGCGACGCTGGCGGCGCGCGCGGGTGGGTTTGGCGGGAGTGGGCAGCAGCCCGGCGGGCGTGCGGGGAGCCGGCACCGGGATCGCGTCGCGGTGTGGCCGGGGACGGCGTGGTTGCGGTCGGGTGAGGGCGTGGCTCGTACCGATAAGTGGCTCGTACCGATAAGTGGCCCGTACCGATAAATGGTTTGACTTCAACCCAAGGTGAGGTGGGAGTTTCGGGGCATGAGCATGGAAGTCGCGGCCTGGAACTCGATGTGGCACGCCATGAACCGGCAGGACGACAAGCGCCCGTTCTCGAGAGCGACCCTACGCCGCATTCTGGCGCTGGCGCGACCACAACGGCGGGTGCTGACCTGGTTCCTGCTGCTCAGCGTCGTGACGGCGTTCCTCGCGGTGGCGACGCCGGTGCTCGCTGGGCAGGTCGTCAACGCGATCGTCGAGTCGAAGGGCCAGCGGCTGGTGATCACGCTGGCCGTCGCGATCGCGGTGATCGCGCTGACCGAGGCGGGTCTCGGGCTGGTGCAGCGGGGGCTGTCGGCGCGGATCGGTGAGGGGCTGATTCTCGATCTGCGCACCAAGGTGTTCGATCATGTGCAGCGGATGCCGGTCGCGTTCTTCACCCGCACCCGGACGGGCGCGCTGGTCAGCCGGCTGAACAACGACGTGATCGGGGCGCAGCGGGCGTTCAGCGACACGCTGTCCGGTGTGGTCGGCAACCTGGTGGCGCTGGTGCTGACGCTCATCGTGATGATCGGCATCTCGTGGCAGATCACCGTGCTGGCGCTGCTGCTGTTGCCGGTGTTCGTGCTGCCGGCGCGGCGGATGGGCGGGCGGCTCGCCGGGATGGAGCGGGAGGCGGCGGAGCACAACGCGGCGATGAACACGCAGATGACCGAGCGGTTCTCGGCGCCGGGCGCGACCCTGGTGAAACTGTACGGCGATCCGGCGGCGGAGTCGGCCGAGTTCGCGGCCCGGGCGCGGCGGGTACGCGACATCGGTATCCGTACGGCGATGGCGCAGTGGGCGTTCCTGACCGCGCTGACGAGCGTGTCGGCGGTGGCGATCGCTCTGGTCTACGGGCTGGGCGGCTTCTACGCGCTGCAGGGGCGGCTCGATCCGGGCGCCGTGGTGGCGCTGGCGATCCTGCTGACCCGGCTGTACGCGCCGCTGACGAGTCTGGCGAGCGCGCGGGTGGAGGTGATGAGTGCGCTGGTCAGCTTCGAGCGGGTCTTCGAGGTGCTCGATCTGAAACCGCTGATCGAGGAGCGGCCGGACGCGCGGCCGGTGCCGGACGGGCCGGTGTCGGTGGAGTTCGACGACGTGCGGTTCGCCTATCCGTCGGCCGACAAGGTGTCGCTCGCGTCGCTGGAGGAGGTCGCCACCCTGGACTCCCGCGGTGGTGACGAGGTGTTGCACGGTGTGTCGTTCCGGGCCGAGCCGGGGCAGATGGTGGCGCTGGTCGGGTCGTCGGGGGCGGGCAAGTCGACGATGGCAAGCCTGCTGCCACGGCTGTACGACGCGGGTGAGGGCGCGGTCCGCCTGGCCGGGGTGGACGTGCGTGACCTGAGCGCCGTCTCGCTGCGGCAGACGCTCGGCATGGTCACTCAGGACGGTCACCTGTTCCACGAGTCGGTGCGGGCCAATCTGCTGCTGGCCCGGCCGTCCGCGTCCGAGAGCGAGTTGTGGGACGTGCTGCGCCGCGCCCACATCGCCGACCTGATCGAGTCGCTGCCGGACGGGCTGGACACGGTGATCGGCGAGCGTGGCTACCGGCTGTCCGGCGGCGAGCGGCAGCGGCTCACCATCGCCCGGCTGCTGCTGGCCCAGCCCCGGGTGGTGGTGCTCGACGAGGCAACCGCGCATCTGGACTCCACGTCGGAGCAGGCGGTGCAGGACGCTCTCGGTGAGGCGCTGAACGGGCGGACCGCGGTGGTGATCGCCCACCGGCTGTCGACGGTCCGGGCGGCCGACCAGATCCTGGTCGTCGAGGACGGCCGGGTCGTCGAACGGGGTACGCACGACGAGCTGCTCGCCGCCGGCGGCCGTTACGAGGAGTTGTACCGCACCCAGTTCAGTGAAGCGTCGCGGCCCGCCGCAGTGCGGGGATGATCAGTCGCTCGGTGGTCGCCGGGTTGCCGCTGGAGGTCTCCCAGCCCGAGTCGGCGACCAGGACGAGCGTGCCGCCGGCGTGCGCGATCGTGCCGTACGTGTGGTGGGTGACCTGTTCGCCGACGTGTTCCCAGTGCCTGGTCCAGCGGAACGTCAGCCGGTCCGCCGAGGCCCGCTCCAGCCGCCAGTCCCGGCAACCGTTCAGTGACTTGCGAAGCTTGCGCAGGTATCGGGCGGCGGCGTCCCCGCGGTGCACGGCGACGTACTCCATGACGGCGTCGGGACGGCTCCCGCCGACGACCGCGGTCACGGCGCGGTCGGCCAGTGGTGCCGGGCCGGTGAGCCCGCACGGCCGGGGTGGCCGCAGGCGGAGCCAGTCGTCGCGGCCGGCGTCGAGCGGCTTCACGCCGCCCAGGTCGGCGGGCTGCAGCATGGCGGTGCCGGGAATGCCGGCGGCCACGGCCGGCGGGGCTGCGGCGACTCCCCCGGCGAGCACGGCCAGCGCCGTGGCCAGGAACAGGCGGAAGACGAACATGCCACCCCCAACGACCGGTCTGCCGATTCCGACCCTACGCCCTTGAGGATGATTCGCCCGGGCGCCTCCCCGATTCGTGTGTTAGGTTGAGCGTGTTGCAGTTCTGATTTTTAGGGATCTCTCTAGACACAGACGTATCCGGCGCCTGATGGGCAACTCGAGCCCACAGGCGTTTTTCGTCGGTGCCCGGATTCCGGGGGTCAACAACGCGGCGACGCGGAGTTCCGCACGGTGCGGCGCTCCACCTGTCGGCAAGGAGAAAATCATGGCCACCGGTGTCGTGAAGTGGTTCAACAGCGACAAGGGCTTCGGCTTCATCACCCAGGACAGTGGCGGTCCTGACGTCTTCGCCCACTTCTCAGCGATCGCGACGAGCGGATTCCGCACCCTGGAAGAGAACCAGCGGGTGGAATTCGAGGTGTCGCAGGGCGCGAAGGGCCCGCAGGCGGAGAACATCCGCACGATCTGACATTTCACCGGGAGTGCGTGAAGCTTTTTCACGCACTCCCGGTTTTTGTTTCCCCGGTGTTCATAGAGCCGGGTCACCGGATCTTCAGTGCTTCTACCAGCACTGTCACTGGCGTTGATGAAAGCGGCGCCCGGGCGCTGATGAAATCGGCGAAACAATGATCATGATCAGCCCCGACCGGGCCGGATGCTTTAAACTTCCCAGTTGAAACGTCCGCCCGCATGGAAGGGCTTCGCCGCATGTCCCTCGCCGAGCTGTCTCCCGCCGACCGTCATCGCCGGATCGCCACCGATTTCACCGCCCGTGTCGAAGGCACGAAGGACTGGGACGCGCCCGCCCCGGTCGCCGGATGGACCGCCCGGGACGTGGTCCGTCACCTGGTCGAATGGCTTCCGGGCTTCCTGTCGTCCGGCGCCGCCGTGACCCTGCCGCAGGGCCCGAACGCCGGCACCGACCCCGCCGGGGCCTGGCACGCGCATGCCACGGCCGTGCAGGAGCTGCTCGACGATCCCGGCACCGCCGGCCGTACGCTCAGCAACCCGCATCTCGGCGAGATCCCTCTCGACCAGGCGATCGACCGCTTCTACACCACCGACGTCTTCATGCACACCTGGGACCTGGCCCGCGCCACCGGTCAGGATGAGCGTCTCGAGCCGGCCCTCTGCGCGGACCTGATGTCCGGTATGGAGCCGATGGACGAGATGCTGCGAGCCTCCGGGCAGTTCGGTCCGGCCGTCCCGGTGCCGGCCGGCGCCGACCCGCAGACCCGCCTGATCGGTTTCATCGGCCGTGACCCGAACTGGTCCGCGCCGCACTGACATTCGTTCAAGACCGGGGACCGGCTCTCCCGCATCGTCCCCGATATGGGACATGGTCTGCACGTGATACACGACGGCCTCCGGTCGGCACCGCCGCTGGTGCTGCTCCACGGTTCCGGTGCGGGCAGCGCCTGCTGGGGGCCGGTGATTCCGGCGCTCGCACGGCACCGGCACGTCATCCGGATCGACCTGCCGGGCGGCGGCAAGTCACCGCCTGCCCCGTCGTACGCGGTGCCCGCGCAGGCCGAGGCCGTGGCGGCGGTGCTCGACGACCTCGGCCTGCGTTCGCCGCGCACTCCAGCGGTGGCTACGTGGCGACCGCGCCGGCCGAGCGACGCCCCGCCCTGGTCGGCGCGCTGACGCTGGTCAGCACCGGCCCCGACCTGGCCGCGTTCCGCCCGCAGCCGCTGCTCCTGCGGATGCTGTTGTCGCCGCCGGCCGGTCCGCTGCTGCGGCGGATCCGGTCGGACGCGATGATCCGCAAGGAAGGCCGGGCCGGAATGCTGCCGGGCGTGGGGCACCTGCCGATGCTGGAGGAGCCCGAATCGAACGCCGATCTGCTGCTCACCGCCGATCAGACTGACGCCGTGCGATGGTCCGACGTGGACGTCGCGGTCCCGCGCCCGCGCCTCCGGCTGCCGGGGGTGTGAGCCTGGCCGGGTTCCCTCAGCGCGTGCCCGGGTTCTGGGACGTCGCCATGATCGCGCACCCGCCGGTCACCCTGTTCTTCGATCTGAGCGACGGGCCGGGAGCCGTCTACGAGACCCGCCACGGCCCGAGGCTCGGCAGTGTCGCGGCCGGGCTCCTGGCCGGCCGGCTGGGCGACCGCGGGCCGGCCGACCCCGAGGTCGCCCACGTCGGGGTGATCCCTCGTCACAGCAGCTTGTGCAGTCGGGTCAGGGTCTCGTCGGCTTCGGTGACCAGGTCGGTGAGCACCTCGGCAACCGGCCGGACCTCGTTCATCCGGCCGACGATCTGGCCGACCGGCATGGGAACCACGGTGGGGTCGCCGGACGCCATGAGCCGGTCGTGTGCGCCGGACACCAGCAGGTTCTGCAGCGGCATCGGCAGGGCGGCCGGGGCACCGTCGGCGGACCAGGCCTCGGTCCAGCGGTTACGCAACAGCCGCGCCGGCTTGCCGGAGTAGATCCGGCTGCGGACCGTGTCGCTGGACGTGGCCCGCAGCAGGGCGTCACGCAGGGCGGGACCGCTGTGGTACTCGCTGGTGCCGAGCCACACCGAGCCCATCCAGACGCCACGAGCGCCGAGGGCGAGGGCGGCGGCGATCTGCCGGCCGCTGCCGATGCCGCCGGCGGCCAGAACCGGCACGTCCACGGCGTCGACGACCTCCGGGACCAGCACCATCCCGGCGATCTCCCCGGTGTGCCCGCCGGCCTCGTAGCCTTGTGCGACCACGATGTCGACGCCGGCGGCCACGTGCCTGCGGGCGTGGTCCGCGCGGCCGGCCAGGGCGGCGACCAGCAGCCCCTGCGCGTGGGCCTGCTCGATGACGTCGGGTGGTGGCGGGCCGAGCGCGTTCGCGATCAGCCGTACCGGATGGCGGAGGGCGACCTCGACGTGGCTGCGGGCCACCGAGTGCAGCCAGCCCAGGACGCCGGGGCGGTCGGAGGCGGACTCCAGCGGGGGCACGCCGAGCCGTAGCAGGGTCCGCTCGACGAAGTCCCGATGCCCGGAAGGGATCAGTTCGTTGAGGTCGGCGACCGGGCCTTCGGCCGGTTCGCGGCCGGGCATGACCACGTCGACGCCGTACGGCCGGCCGCCGGTCTCCCGGTCGAGCCAGGTCAGCACCTCGTCCAGTTCGCTCGCGTCGTTGAACCGGACGCAGCCGAGGACGCCCAGACCGCCGGCCCGGCTGATCGCCGCGACGACGTGCTCGGACGGGCTGAACCCGACGATCGGATATTCGACGCCGAGGACGTCACAGAGGTCAGTCCGCATCGCGCTCCTTCGCGTAGGCGTGTGCCCAGCGGTAGTCGGCCTTGCCGCTGATGGTGCGGGCGATCCGTCCGACCAGCCAGACCGATCGGGGCACCTTGTAGCCGGCGATCCGCTGCCGTACGTGGGTGTCGAGCTCGGTCAGGTCGAGGGTGACGTCCGGCCGCGGCTGCACCAGCGCGGCCACCCTCTGCCCGAGCAGGTCGTCGGGCACGCCGATGACGAGCGCGTCGAAGACGTCCGGGTGGGCTTTGAGGGCACCTTCGACCTCTTCCGGGAAGACCTTCTCGCCGCCGGTGTTGACGCACGTGTTGCCGCGCCCGAGCAGGGTGATGGTGCCGTCGTCCTCGAGCCGCGCCAGGTCACCGGGAATCGCGTACCGTTTCCCGTCCACCTCGGTGAGCAACTGCGCGGTCTTCACGGGATCCTGGTAGTAGCCGAGCGGCACGTGCCCGCCGCGGGCGAGCCGGCCGATCACACCCGGCCCGGCGGGTCTGTCGTACTCGTCGAGGACGATGGTGTCCGGGCCGGGCATGACGCGCGGGCCGTCGACGGCTCCGCCGTCCACCTCGGCGACGATGCCGATGCCGGCGAACCCGGTCTCCGACGAGCCGATCGCGTCGGTGACCATGATGTCCGGCAGCGCCCGCAGGTACTGCCGTTTCACCGACGGCGAGAACAGGGCGGCGCTCGACGAGACGGCCACCAGCGACGATGCGTCGTAGCTGCCGGCCAGATACGCCTCGATGATCGGCCGGGCCATCGCGTCGCCGATCAGGACCACCACGTTGACCTTGTGCCGTTCGATGAGCCGCCAGACCTCGTCGGGGTCGAACCGGGGCAGGAACACCACGGTGTCGCCGGCGAAGAGTGCGGCCAGGGCGGCCCATTGCGCGTTGCCGTGGATGAGCGGGGCCAGGCAGAACCGGGTCATCGGCGGCATCTCGGCACCGCGCCGGGTCTGCGCCCACTCGTCCTCGAGCGGGATGCCGGACATGAAGTCGATGCCGCCGCCGAGGACCCGCCAGACGTCCTCGTGCCGCCAGATCACGCCCTTCGGGTAGCCGGTGGTGCCGCCGGTGTAGAGCAGGTAGACGTCGTCGCCGGAGCGGGCCTCGAAGTCTCGTTCCGGCGACCCGGTAGCGACGGCCTCGTCGTACGAGGCGTCCGGGAGATCGGAGTCGCTGTCGTCGGGAAGCGCGATCATCGCCCGCATGCCGGACGCCACCGCCTTCACCCGGGGTGAGAACCGCCGGTCGTGGAGGAGCGCGATCAGACCGGCATCATCGAACAGATACTGCAACTCGTTCTCGACGTAGCGATAGTTGACGTTGACGACCACGGCACGGAGCTTGTAGACGGCGATCATGGCCACTACGGCCTCGATCGAGTTGCCCGCGTACAGCCCGACGTGGGCGCCCTTGCCCACTCCTCGACCTTGCAGGAAATGGGCCAATCGGTTGGAGGTCTCCTCCAGCTCCGCGTAGGTGATCTCGCGCTCGCCGCAGGCCACCGCGACGCGATCGGAGAAGGCGTCGACCGCGTGCTCGAAAAGGTCCGCAATATTGGCCGCCATCAACGCAAAGTAGAACCTGTTATCGTTCCGGGGCAAGGGCTGTACAGAAGGAGGGGAACCGGGTGGACGCGCTCGTCGAGCAGCAAGGACCGATCCTGATCGTCACGATGAACCGGCCCCGGGTCCGCAACGCGCTCTCCGCGGAGATGCTGGCCGTGATGCGCGACGCCTGGGACCGGGTGGACGCCGACCCGGAGATCCGGGTCGCGATCCTCACCGGCGCGGGCGGCGCCTTCTGCGCGGGCGCCGACCTGCGCGCCATGACCAGCGACCATCCCGGCGACGGTTTCCGCAACGGCGGCGCCGACCTGTCCCGCATCGACGCGCTGCTCAAGGGCCGCCGCCTGACGAAACCGCTGATCGCCGCGGTCGAGGGTGCGGCCGTCGCCGGCGGCACCGAGATCCTGCAGGCCACCGACGTACGCATCGCCGGGGAAAGCGCCCGGTTCGGCGTCTCCGAGGCGCGCTGGGGGCTGTTCCCGCTCGGCGGTTCAGCGGTCCGGCTGCCGCGCCAGCTGCCGTACACCGTGGCCGCCGAACTGCTGCTCACCGGCCGGCACATCACCGCCGCCGAGGCACTCGGCATGGGCCTGATCGGTCACGTCGTCCCCGACGGGCAGGCCCTGACGAAAGCTGTCGAGATCGCCGGCGTCATCGCGGCCAACGGCCCGCTGGCGGTCCGGGCGATCCTGCGTACCATCCGCGAGACCGAGGGCCTGGCGGAGAACGACGCCTTCAAGGTCGAGTCCCGCATCGGCATGGAGGTCTTCACCTCCGACGACGCCAAAGAGGGCCCCCGAGCCTTCATCGAGAAAAGAAAACCGCAGTTCAAAGGCCTTTGATCGTACGGTCCGGACAGTGCCGTCATTTCCGCTCCGCACCGGCGCCCACCCCGCGACGCGGTCCCGGCGCCGGGCCCCGGCGCGACTCACGGGCTGAGGCGCCGGGTCACCGGATTCCCGTGCGCCGGAGGCGGTTCGGCGCACGGGATCACGCGCCGGATCAGGCCTTGCAGCGGTGCTTCTTGTTCCACGCCTTCACCGCGGCGGACGGGCTCTTGTGGCCACCCTTGCGCCACGAGGTGAGGTAGCCGGCCGGCCAGACCACACCCCGGCGAACCTTCCAGTCACCGGTCTTCCCGCACGCCGGCGAGATGCCGTAGTGCACGTGGCAGACACCGCTGGAGTTACCGGTCTTGCCGACCTTGCCGAGCTGCTGACCGACCTTGACGCGTACGCCCTTCTTGACGCCGGCGTTGACCGTGCTCAGATGCGAGCCGTAGTAGCGAACACCGTCGTCGCCGAGAATCGAGACGAATTTGCCACCGTTGTACGGACCGGTCTTCATGCCCTTCTTCCACCGGTCGACCCGGCTGACCTCCAGCACCACACCGCTCGTGGTGGCCCGGAACGGCTTGCCACAGGCAGCGAAGATGTCGGTGGCCGGATAACCGACGTGCGTCTTGTGAAACGACACGTTCTTGGCCTTCACCGGGAACGCATACTTGATCTTGGCCGCGGCCGCGACCAGCTCAAGGTCCGCAGACGCCGCCCCGGCCGCCTCTTCGGCCGGAGTGGACACAACGGCCGCCTCTCCGACGGCGGTGGACACATCGGCCGCCTCTTCGGCCGGAGTTGACACATCGGCCACCTCTTCGGCCCGAGTGGACACATCGGCCGTCTCTTCGGCCGGAGTGGACACAACAGCGGCCGGAGGCTGCTGCTGAGCCGCGGGCACCATGGCCGGCTCGCCGGCGGCACAGCCGGCCAAGCAGGCCAAAGCGGTGATATGCGTCATGTGCCCGGGCGCACATCCCCCCGCATCCGTCCCGCTCGAGCCCGCCGCCACCGTCGCCTGCACCCTCTCCACTCCGCGGCAGCTTCCCGGCCGTCCTCAACCGCCGGCCGCCTTGACGCCCTGGCCGCTCATCTCCCTGGCCGCCTCAGCCCTTGGCCACCTGAGGCCCCGGCCACCACAGCCCCTGGCCGCCTGAGTCCCCAGCCGCCACAGCCCCTGGCCGCCTGAGTCCCTGGCCGCTCAACTCCCTGGCCACCTCAGCCGCTGGCCGCTCATCTCCGTGGCCGCCTCGGTGGCGCGGCCCGTCTCCTGGGCATTGGGCGCGACGCAGACGACAGGCAGCGCTGCAGGCAGGGACGTATTGCGCTCAGCCGTTTCCAAGTCCGTGCCGTGAAGAGCGGCAGGGCCGCCGGGCCGAAATATAAGTCCAGGCAGAACTGGGGCACAGCCGAAAGATCAACACCCAGAACCCAGACCGAACAGGAACGGGAGGCCGGCCATTACGTCGCGCGGATTCAAGACTCAACCAGTACCCGCGCCCACGTGAGCCGGATCACCAGCCTCTCACTCACGCAAAGCCAAACCAATCCCTCAACCGCGAAACCAAGGCCTACAGATTCCACGCCCCTCGCTGTGATCTGCCGACCCTGATCAGACCAGAGAAGTTGATACGACTTGACCTCTCAATAGAAGGGTGCCCGCCACCAACTTGACCGTATCCGCCGACGCCGATTGAAAAGCTCGACCACCGCTTTACATCGACCACCCAAATCGATAAAGCAAACACCAGGCCGGTCGCTACAAACGCCGACTTCAGCACCCATACCCCGCAACCCGCCGACCATCTCAGGAGTCGCGCCGTCAACGACCGCCAGGGCAACTCCGGACATCGCGACGCACGCCGGCGCCGGTGGACGAGAGGAGCCGATGCCAGGCCCCCCACTGCGCCGGCGCCAACTGCAACAGTGCCGACATCGAATGCGCCGACCGAGGCGAAATCGACTGCAACGACGTCAGCCGTGGCAACACCGAAACGAGACGACACCAACCGCGCCAACGCCACCCGCGGCAACACTGACCACAACAACACCGACCGAGACAACGCTGGCTGCGACGGCGTCAGCTGGGTCGGCGCCGACGGCGATCGGCGCGGCTCCGATGACGGCGTCGGCTGCAGCGATGTCCGCGAAGTCGACCGAGGCAGAAGGGCTGTACCCCGGTCTTCCTCCGGTCGGACAGGAACTGGCACGGTTGATCGTGATACACCTCGCCGCAAGCCCGGCGGCGACGGCTGCAGCGATGTCAAAGAAGTCGACTGAGGCGTAAGAACTGCTCGTCGGCCCTCCTCCGCTCGGCCAGGGGCTGGAGCGGCTGATCTTGGTACTGCTCGCCGCGAGCACGTCGGCGTTGGCGTCGGCGCTGGCGCTGGCGCTGGCGTCGAAGCCGGTGACGCGGGACGCATCGGAGCGTCAGCGGCGGGACACGCTGGAGAATCAGCAGCGGGACGCATCCGGACGCCGACAGCGAGGCACCCGCGGGTGCCTCCGGCGGCAGTGGGCTGTGCCGCACCGGATGCAGAGGGCTGTGCCGCACCGGATTCGCCCTGCCGAATGCGCCGTAGTTTCTCGGCATGGCGGCGCCGCAAACCCCACTCACGACGCCGCTCATGCTCCCGGCGAAATTCCTCCCGCTCGGCAGAATAATTGCGCGAAGCGGTCCGGTCTCGCATGGCCACGACCTCTGCTCTGCTGAACAACGACGCCTGTCCCATACAATAATTTTCCCGTACCCCCGATCTGAAGTGTAAGAACTCGATCATGCCAAAATTGACCCGCCAGCAATTCGAGTACGTTCGCCAGCACGTTGTCAGGAATCAGCTGACAGACCGACCGGAAGAACGGTAGCCCCTTCTCGGGCGCGATCATGCCGGGCCAAAGGTCGCTCCACCGGCCGAACCCGGCTCGGCCGCTGGTTGATTCCGAGAGAGGCACACGGTGTCCGGATGCACTCTCAGCCGATCCATTCGGCCAGCCGTACCACAGAAGCGCTATCGAGTGCAGGAAAGGCGTGACGCACGGCTGACGGGCGGACCGGCCGGTCGGCGAGCGGACTGGCGGGCCAACGTGTCCCGGACGGAGCGGCGGTTAGCGAGCGGATCAGCAAGCGTCCGCCAAGCAAGCAGACGGACCGCGAGGCCGGAGCCAGGCAGCGAGGCGGCAGACGGACCGGCAAGGCGGGGCGGGCAAGACGGGTCGGGCAAGACGGACCGGCAAGACGGGGCGGGCAAGACTGGGCGGGCAAGAGGGACCGGCAAGACGGGCCGGCATGGCAACGGCCACCGGCGCCGCGAGCAAGGCGGGGTGGAGAGCTGGTGGAGCGGGTGGAGGGGCGGTGTGGGTCGGTCAGATGGCGCGGTCATGGCCGGACCAGTACGGGTCTCGGAGGTGGCGTTTGTAGAGTTTGCCGTTCGGGTCGCGGGGCAGCTCGTCGACGTAGTCGATGGTGCGCGGGAGCTTGAACCGGGCCAGGCGGCCGGTCAGGTGGGCGAGCAGTTCGGTGGTCAGGGCGGGGCCGGGGGTCACGCCGGGGGCGGGCTGGATGACGGCTTTGATCTGCTCGCCCCATTCGTCGTGCGGGATGCCGAAGACGGCGGCGTCGGCGACGGCCGGATGAACGGTCAGTTCGTTCTCGATCTCGGCGGGGTAGACGTTCACGCCGCCTGTGATGATCACGTCGCTGGCGCGGTCGCACAGGTAGAGGTAGCCGTCGTCGTCGAGGTAGCCGATGTCGCCGACGGTGAACATGCGGTCGCGCCAGGAGGCCCGGGTCTTCTCGGCGTCGCCGTGGTATTCGAAGGTCGCGTCGCCCATCTGCAGGTAGACGGTGCCGGGTTCGCCTGCCGGCCGGTCCTTGCCGTCGTCGTCGAGGACCCGCACCCGGGAGCCGGGCCAGGCGCGGCCGACCGAGCCGGGGCGGCGCAGCCAGTCGGCGGCGGTGATGAGGGTGCCGCCGCCTTCGGAGGCCGCGTAGTACTCGATCACCACGGGGCCGAACCAGTCGAGCATCTGCCGTTTGACCGGCTGCGGGCAGGGGGCGGCACCGTGGATCATCGCGCGCATCGAGGAGACGTCGACCTGCGAGCGGTACGACGCGGGCAGCGCGAGCAGGCGGCGGAACTGGGTGGGGACCATGTGGCTGTGGGTGGCCCGGTGCCGTTCGATGAGGCGCAGGAACTCGGCGGCGTCCCAGTGATCCATCACGACGACCGTGTGCCCGAACTGGATCGAGATGACAGCGAAGTTCATCACGGCCGTGTGGTACAGCGGTGAGCAGCACAGATGCACGTGGTCGTCGAACGGGCGGAGGCCGAACAACCCGAAGAACCAGAGCGACACCGGCGGCACCTGGTCGGGGTCGAGGCCGGGCAGCGGGCGGCGCACTCCTTTGGGGCGGCCGGATGTGCCGGACGTGTAGACCATGAGTGCGCCGACCGTACGCGGGGATGGTCTTCCGGAGCCGCCGGAGCCGAGTGCCGCGACCGACCCGAATCCGGGAATCTCTCCGGCCGCGAAGCGGCTCGCGGCCGGAAGGCCGGCCTGGTCGGCGGCGGCGCGGGCCGTGTCGGCGAACCGGTCGTGGGCGACGAACGCGGCCGCGCCGCTGTCGCGCAGGATGTAGCCGAGTTCGGCGGCGGTCAGGTGCCAGTTCATCGGCACCACGTGCAGTCCGATCTGGATCGCCGCGAAGTAGGCGGCGAGGATGTCGGCGCCGTTGGGCAGAAGC
Source organism: Actinoplanes sp. NPDC023801 (assembly GCF_040639655.1). NCBI lineage: Bacteria > Bacillati > Actinomycetota > Actinomycetes > Micromonosporales > Micromonosporaceae > Actinoplanes > Actinoplanes sp. NPDC023801. Next base: position 269,581 of record NZ_JBFAAI010000002.1, read on the forward strand.
AACGCGATGGTGTCGCCGGCGCCGAGGCCGGCCGTGCGCAGCCCGCGCCCGATCCGGTCGGACTCGGCGGCCAGTTCGCCGTAGGTGAGGGTGCGGCCGCCCGGTTCCACGATGGCCGTGTGCTGCGGTCTCTCGGCCGCGATGGTCCACATCCCGATGCCGGTCATGCCGCGACTCTATAACTCGTTCCATCGATGTAAAAGCCATCATGGCGGCGTTCTTGCCCGGCAAAGTTGGAACGTGTTTCACTCACTGACGTGGATACTCTGTCGGCGCCGCTGACCATCGCCTTCGATTACACGCGCTCGCTCGGGCCGGTGCTCGGCCAGTTCATGGCGGGGCTGCGGGATCGGCGGGTGCTGGGCGGGCGGACGTCGGACGGGCGGGTGCACGTGCCGCCGCTGGAGTACGACCCGGCCACCCACGAGCCGGTCACCGAACTCGTCGAGGTCTCCTCTGCGGGCACCGTGGTGACCTGGACGTGGATGGAACGTCCGCTCGAGGGACAGCCGCTGGACCGGCCGTTCGGGTGGGCGCTGATCCGGCTCGACGGCGCGGACACCGCGATGCTGCACGCGGTCGACGCCGGTTCACCGGAGGCCATGAGCACCGGCATGCGGGTACGGATCAGGTGGGCCGCCGAACGTACCGGCCACATCCGCGACATCTCGTGCTTCGAGCCCGACGCCGAACCCGGCAAAACGCCCAGCGAAGAACCCAGCAGGATGCCCGGCAAAGAACCCGGCAGGACGCCTGGCGAGGGACCCGGCGGGACGCCCGGCGGGAACCCCGGCTGGCCCGCACCGCTGTCTCAAGCACCCGGAGACAACGGTGCGAGCCAGCCGGTTCTGATCATGACCACGCCGATCCGGCTGCACTACCGGCACACCACGTCGGCCGAGGAGGACCGCTACCTGCGGGTGCTGGCCGAGGGGCGGATCATCGGGCAGCGCTGCCCGGCCTGCCGCAAGGTCTACGTGCCGCCGCGGGTCTGCCCGGCGTGCGGGGTGGCACCGGCCGAGGTGGTGCGGGTCGAGGACCGGGGCACGGTCACCACCTTCTGCGTGGTCAACGTGCCGTTCGCGGGGCAGCGGCTGACACCGCCGTACGTGGTCGCGCAGGTGCTGCTGGACGGCGCGGACATCCCGATCCCGCACCTCGTGCTGGGGGTGCCGGCCGATGAGGTGCGGATGGGGCTGCGGGTGGCCGCGGTCTGGCGGGATCGGGCCGCCTGGTCGACGACCCCGGAGAACATCGGTCACTTCGAGCCGTCCGGGGAGCCGGACGCGCCCTACGAGTCGTACCGGGAGCATCTGTGAACGACGTCGCCGTCATCGGGTTCGCCCGCTCGGACCGGTCGGTCACCACGAGCGCGGTGGAGACGCTGGTGCCGGTCTTCGAGCAGGCACTGGCACAGGCCGGGTTGGGGCGCCGCGAGGTGGACTTCTGGTGCTCCGGGTCGTCGGACTATCTGGCCGGGCGGGCGTTCTCGTTCGTGAGCGCCGTCGACGCGATCGGCGCGGTGCCGCCGATCAGCGAGTCGCATGTGGAGATGGACGCGGCGTGGGCGCTGTACGAGGCGTACCTCAAGATCCTGGCCGGTGAGGCGGAGACGGCGCTGGTCTACGGGTTCGGCATGGGCACGGCCGGTGACCTGAACCGGGTGCTCGCGCTGCAGCTCGACCCGTACACGGTGGCGCCGTTGTGGCCGGATGCGGCGAGTGTGGCGGCGCTGCAGGCCCGGCTCGTGTTCGAGGCCGGACTGATCAGTGAGCGGGACATGGCCGGGATGACGGCCGTGCGGGTCGCGGACGGAGTCTCGGCCGTGGTCCTGGCCGCGCGGGACCGGGTACGCGGCAGACCCGCCGCATGGATCTCCGGCATCGCGCATCGCGTCGATCCGCAGGGCCTCGGCGAGCGTGACCTGACCACCGTGCCGTCGGCGGCCGCGGCGGCGCACGACGCGGGTCTGGACGGCGCGGTGGACGTGGCCGCGCTGCACGCCCCGTTCACCCATCAGGAGTCGCTGCTGCGGCACGTCGTCAGAGCCGGCACCTACCTGCCGTTCGAGACGAACCCGATGTTCGCGGCCGGGTTGTCGCGGATCGGGGCGGCCGCCGCCGAAGTGATGTCCGGGCGCGCGCGGACCGCGGTGGGGCACGCCACGAGCGGGCCCGCGTTGCAGCAGAACCTGATCTGCGTGCTGGAAGGGCTGGAGGCGTGATGCGCAGGGCCGCCGTACTCGGTACCGGGCAGACGGAGCACCGGACCCGCCGGACCGACGTGTCGATGGCGGGGCTGTGCCGGGAGGCGATCGAGCGGGCGCTCGCCGACTCCGGGACGGACTGGTCGCAGATCGACGCCGTCGTGCTCGGGAAGGCGCCGGACCTGTTCGAGGGTGTGATGATGCCCGAACTGTTCCTGGCCGACGCGATCGGCGCGGCCGGGAAACCGTTGCTGCGGGTGCACACCGCCGGCTCGGTGGGCGGGGCTACGGCGATCGTGGCGACCACGCTGATCCGGGCCGGGGTGCACCGGCGGGTACTTGCGGTGGCGTTCGAGAAGCAGTCGGAGTCGAACGCCATGTGGGCGCTGTCGATCCAGCCGCCGTTCAGCGCGCCGATCACCGCGGGCGCCGGTGGCTACTTCGCGCCGCACATCCGGTCGTACATCCGCCGGTCCGGCGCGCCCGGTCACATCGGCGCGCTGGTGGCCGTCAAGGACCGGCGCAACGGTGCCCTGAATCCCTACGCCCACCTGCGGCAACCGGACATCACCCTGGAGTCGGTGCAGGCGTCGCCGATGCTGTGGGACCCGATCCGGTACGACGAGACGTGCCCCTCCTCGGACGGGGCCTGCGCCGTGGTCATCGGGGATCAGCAGGCCGCGGAGCAGTCGAGCGGCCAGGTGGCGTGGATCCGGGCCACGGCGATGCGGACCGAACCGACGTTCTACTCCGGCAAGGATCACGTCGATCCCCGGGCCGGAGCGGAGGCGGCGGCTGCCCTGTGGGCCGCGGCCGGCATCAAGGATCCGCTGGACGAGGTCGACGTGGCCGAGCTCTACGTGCCTTTCTCCTGGTTCGAGCCCATGTGGCTGGAGAACGTCGGGTTCGCCGAGAAGGGGCAGGGCTGGAAACTCGTCGAATCGGGCGGGACCGCGCTCGGCGGCGCGCTGCCGGTCAACCCGAGCGGCGGGGTCCTCTGTTCCAACCCGATCGGCGCGTCCGGCCTGCTGCGGTTCGCCGAAGCCGCGATGCAGGTGATGGGCCGGGCCGGTGAACATCAGGTGGCGGGTGCCGCGACGGCACTCGGTCACGCGTACGGGGGCGGGTCGCAGTTCTTCTCGATGTGGGTCGTTGGGAGAAACCCATGAAACGTCGAACCCTGTTGCAGGCCGGTGCCGCCGCCGCGGTCGCGCCCGCACTGGACGTCCCCGCCCTGGCGGGCCGGACCGCGCTCGTCATCGGCAGCGGGTTCGGTGGTGCGGTGGCCGCCTACCGCCTGGCCGAGGCGGGCATGACGGTGACGGTCCTGGAACGGGGCCGCCGCTGGGACGACGACGGTTCCGGCACGACGTTCTGCACGATCAGCAACCCGGACTGGCGCTGCGCCTGGTTCGGCGACCGCCCGCCGCTCGGGCTCGACGTCAGCAGGGTCATCACGCGCGGGGCGGGCCTCATCCAGAAGCACGCCGGCGACGGCATCCAGGTGATGTGCGGAGCCGGGGTGGGTGGTGGATCCCTGGTCATCGGCATGTTCCTGCCGCAGCCGCGGCGCGCCGACTGGGAGACCGTCTACCCGGCCGAGCTGTCGTACACGGAGTTCGACAGCACCTACTGGCCCCGCGCCCGGCGGAATCTCGGCGCCGCGACGATCCCCGCGGACATTCAGAGCCATCCGTCGTACGTCGGCGCGCGCTCCTGGCTGCAGTACATCGCCGAGTTCGGCCGTACCCCGGTGCCGGTCCACTTCGGCGTCGACTGGGACGTGATCCGCGACGAGCTGGCCGGGCGCGTACCGGCCTGCCACACCATCGGCGAGGGGCCGTTCGGCAGTAACTCCGGCGCCAAGAACAGCGTCGACAAGAACTACCTGAAGTGGGCTCTCGCCACGGGGAATGTCCGGATCCTCCCGTTGCACGAGGTGGCTGAGATCCGGGAGATCTCCGGCTCGGAACGCTTCGAGGTCGCCTGCCGGCAGATCGACGAACGCGGCGGACTGCTGGCGTCGCCGGTGTTCGACGCCGACTACGTGTTCCTGGCGGCCGGGTCGCTGGGCAGTACGTCGCTGCTGCTCACGTCGCGGGCACGGGGACGACTGCCGCGGTTGGCCAGTACGGCGGTGGGCAAGGGCTGGGGCAACAACGGCGACTTCCTGATTGCCCGGCTCAACCTGCGCCGGACCGTCGGCAGCGCGCAGGGCGGGCCGGGCAACGTGCGGTTCTTCGACGACTCGAACCCGTACGCCAGGGCCGCGATGGCCTGGGAGGCGGCGCCGATCCCGTCGTGGCTGCCGTCGTCGAGCGCGCACCTGATCACCACCCTGGCACCGGAGCGCGGCGAGATCCGGTACGACGCGGCCACCGGCGCCGGGAAGGTCCACTGGCCGTACGCGGAGATGGCGACCTCCGGTGACAAGGCCGGCCGTGACCTGGCGACCAGGCTGTGGTGGGCCACCGAGGGCTCGAAGGGCTCACTGCTGACCGGTCTGCCGTCCTACGACCGCAACACCGGCATGGGACTGGGGTCGCGGAACACGTACCACCCGCTCGGCGGCCTGGTGATGGGCAGAGCCACCGATTTCGCCGGAAAAGTCGCGGGATATCAGAATCTCTACTGCGTGGACGGCGCGCTGCTGCCCGGCTCCGCGTGCCTGGCCAACCCGGCCCTGACCATCACCGCGAACGCCGAACGCTGCCTCGACGTCTTCCTGGCCACACACGTCTGACCCATTCCTGCAACAAACCTGCAAATGGATTCCGTTGACTCACATATATGCCCGTGGCAGATTTCCTGAAGGAATCAGTTCCCGATGGCAGTCCGCCGGACCATCCCCAACGCTGCATTCTGCCACGGTTTGCAATTGCGAACCGGGGTCGATGCATCGTGTCCGGCGGATTCATTCTGCGACAGGAGTAATCCCCCCATGTCCCCCGATGAACATTTTTCGACCCGGCATCGTGCCCGACAGCGCCAGGTCGCTGAACCACTACAGGCGGTCCCGGCCTCGCCGTCTCGAAAAATGTTCACCCGGGGCCGTACGCTGCGCCGATCGCTAGGCGCTGCGGGCCTGTCCGGCCTGGTGGCAGCCGGCCTGTTCGTGTCGATCGGCACGGCCGAGGCGGCGACCCTCTTCAACGCCGACTTCGAATCCGGCAGCACCACCGGATGGTCGAAATCAGGCGGCACCTGGTCCGTGGTCAGCGACGGCACGCGGGCCCTGCAACAGTCGGACACCGGCAGCGAACGCGCCCGCCAGTTCGCCGGAACCACCACCTGGGCGAACTACTCGGTACAGGCCCGCGTCAAGGCGACGTCCTTCGGATCGAGCGCCGGCGTGGTCGCACTGACCGGGCGGGCCGCCGGCTCCACGAAGATGTACCGGCTGTCCCTGACCGGCGCCAACCGGGTGCAGCTGGAAACCATGAACGGCAGCGCCGTCACGGTTCTCGGCAGCCTCAGCCAGACCATCTCCACGAGCACCTACTACACCCTGAAGCTGTCGTTCAGCGGCACCACGATCAGCGGCTCGGTGAACGGGACCAGCGTCGGGTCGGTCAGCGACAGCACCATCACGGCCGGGCGGATCGGGCTGCTCACCGAGAACGCGGCGGGCCGGTTCGACGACATCGTGGTGGATGACGGTGTCTCGACGCCGACGTCGTCCCCGACCACGTCACCGTCCGCAAGCGCGAGTGCCAGCGCCAGCGCCTCGGCGTCCGCGTCGGCGAGCCCGTCGACCTCCGTCCCGCCGTCCTCCGACGCCCTCTACGTGGCGCCGACCGGCACCGACGGCGCCGCCGGGACCATCACCGCGCCGACCACGCTGACCTCCGCGATCGGGCGGATCGCGGCGGGCGGGACGATCTACCTGCGGGGCGGCACCTACGCGTACTCCTCGACGGTCACCATCCCGACCGGCAACAACGGATCCGCCGGGGCACTCAAGACGATCGCGGCGTACAACGGGGAGAAGCCGGTCCTGAACTTCTCGGCGCAGGCCGAGGACCCGGCCAACCGCGGCCTCGCCGTCAACGGCAACTACTGGAAGGTGTACGGCGTCACGGTCGAGCGGGCCGGCGACAACGGCATCTTCGTCAGCGGCAGCAACAACGTGCTGGAGCGGACCGTCACCCGCTTCAACCGCGACACCGGCCTGCAGCTGTCCCGGACGCTGTCCACGACGCCGCAGTCCCAGTGGCCGGCCAACAACCTGGTCCTCAGTGCCGAGTCGCACGACAACGCCGACTCCGACGGTGAGGACGCGGACGGTTTCGCCGCCAAGCTGACGGTCGGACCGGGCAACGTCTTCCGGTACGCGGTCGCGCACAACAACATCGACGACGGCTGGGACCTGTACACCAAGACCGACACCGGCCCGATCGGCGTGGTCACCATCGAGGACTCGCTCGCCTACGACAACGGCACGCTCAGCAACGGCGGGCAGGCCGGCAACGGCGACCGCAACGGTTTCAAGCTGGGTGGCGAGAACATCGGGGTCAACCACATCGTGCGGCGGACCATCGCCTTCAAGAACGGCAAGCACGGGTTCACGTTCAACAGCAACCCGGGATCGATGACCATCTCGAACAACCTGAGCATCGACAACGCCGAACGCAACTTCAACTTCGACGGCGGCACCTCGGTGTTCCGGAACAACACCTCGTGCCGCAGCGGCAGCGGCACCAACGACCGGATCATCGGCAACTCCGATGCCACCAACCAGTTCTGGTCCGGTACGAACGGTTCCCGCTGCGCCGGCTTCAGCGGGGCTCTGGGCTGGTCCTTCGCCTCCGACGGCCGCCTCGCGGTCACCCTCGGCGGGCGCGCGGTCAGCCTCTGATCCGTGTGAAGGGCCGCCCACCCGACGGTGGGCGGCCCTTTCGTCATGCCGGGGCCTCGACGTGCCCGAGCCCGCCGTCGACCGGAAGCTCGACGCCGGTGGTGAAGGTGGCGTCGAAGCCGAGGAACAGCACGGCGCGGGCCACCTCGGCCACGGTTCCGTGCCGCCGCATCGGCGTGACCTCGTCACCGATCTTCATGATCGCGGCCCGCTCCTCGGCCGTGGCGTCGGTGAACCCCATGGTCGGCGTGTCGATGAACCCGGGCGCGACGGTGTTGACCCGGATCCGCCGGGGCAGGAACTCGGCGGCCAGCACCTTCGCGAACGCCCGTACGGCGGCCTTGGTCCCGGAGTAGACGCTCATCGTGGCGGAGCCGAGGCCGTTGGTGACCGCAGTGGTGAACACGATGGAGCCGCCCTCCCGGATCATCGGCGCAAGGCGCTGGACGGCGAAGAACGCGCCCCTGGCGTTGACGTCGAACATCCGGTCGTAGATCTCCGGCGTCACCTCCTCGAACGGCTGAACCGACGCGACACCGACGTTGACGTGCAGGAGGTCGAACTCACCGAACCTCGCGGCGACCGTGGCACCCAGCGCGTCGATCTCGCCGGGGCGGGTCACGTCCGCGCGTACCGCATCCGGGTCGTCCGGCGAGGCGGACCGGCCGGTCGACAACACCTCGGCGCCGCCCTCCCGAAGCCGCTCCACCACGGCCAGCCCCATCCCATGGGTGCCGCCGAGGACCACCGCTCTCTTCCCCGTGTATGTGCTCATGTCCTCAGGCTGCCAAGCCGGGGCCGCCGGGACGAGTGGCAGGAGTGCCCGCATGCGCAAAATTGCTGCCATAGAGTGGCGCCCATGACCGGACCTTCCGTGGCGGTGGTCGTGGCGGACCACGACGGCCTGCACCCGTGGGATCTCTACGAGGTGGCGATCGCGTCCGCCGTCTTCGGTGTTCCGCAGCCCGACCTCGCCGGCGAGTGGTACGACATGTGGCTCTGCCCCGTCGCCGAGCCCGGCCCGCCGGCCCCGCACGGCCTGAGCCTGCGGTCACCGCACACCCTGGCCGAGCTGCCTCGCGCCGACCTGGTCATCGTGACCGCGGTGCCGGAGGCCTGCGTCCACGGCGACCGGGAGGTCCCCGAGGCGCTGCTGGACTCCCTCCGGCAGGCCGCCGACTCCGGCGTACGGCTGATGTCGCTCTGCACCGGCGCGTTCGCACTCGCGGCGGCCGGCCTGCTGGACGGCCGCCGGGCCACCGCGCACTGGGCACACACCGCGATCCTGGCCGGCCGGTATCCGGAGGTCCGGGTCGACGACTCGGTGCTGTACGTCGACGACGGCCCGGTTCTGACCAGTGCCGGCATGTCCGCCGGGCTGGACCTGTGCCTGCACGTGGTCCGTACCGACTTCGGCGCCCACGTGGCCAATCAGCTGGCGCGCCGGCTCGTGGTCCCGGCGCACCGTCCCGGCGGGCAGGCCCAGTTCATCGACCTGGCCGTGCCCGCCCACGACGGCGACGGGATCAGCGGGGTGCTGGAGTGGGCCACCGCGCACCTGGACCGGCAGCACACCGTCGAGGAACTGGCCCGGCGTGCCGGTCTCAGCCCGCGTACCTTCTTCCGGCGGGTGCAGGCCACCACCGGCAGCACGCCGCTGCGCTGGTTGCTGCATCAGCGGCTCGCGCACGCCCGCGCGCTGCTGGAGGCGACGGATCTGCCGGTCGAGACGATCGCCGGGCAGTGCGGCCTGGGGACCGCGGCGAATCTGCGGCGCCACTTCGGCATCCACGTCGGCGTTCCACCCCAGCAGTACCGCCGCGCGTTCGCGGGGTAGCACTCAGCGCGGTAGCGCCTCAGGGCGCATCGCTTCAGGGCAGTGGGGCGCTCTGCCGGATCGCGAAGTACTGGCAGGGAACGACCTCGGGGTGTCCGGTCGGGAGATGGTCCAGCCGGTGGCGCGGCCGGGGGTGCTGCTCGACGTCGGGTTGCGGCACGGCCTCGGCGCGTGCGGCGTTCTCCCGGCGCCGGTCCCGCACCGAACGCCATCGGACCACCACGGTGTGCACGACGGTCAGGCCGGCGCCGAGCAGGAGCCCGAAGCCGACACCCATCAACGGCGAACCGGCGAACGTCTCACCGCCGAGGCGACCCAGCCCGATCGTGTACGCCGCCCACGCGGTGCTGGCCAGCACGGTCAGCACCCGGAACCGGCCGAGCGGCATCGCTACCGCCCCCGAGGTGACGGTGGTGGCGGTGCGCCCGTACGGCAGGAACCGTCCGACCAGGATCGCGACGGCGCCGTACCGGTGCAGGGCTCGCTCGGCGGACTCCCGCGCGGCCGCCAGTTTGCCGGTCCGGAAACGGCCGCCGGTGCGCCGCCCGATCAGATAGGACAACCGGTCTCCGGCGACTCCACCGGCCACCACGGTCACGCCCAGCGCCACCAGATCGGGTGACCCGGTCGCGGACAGAGCTCCGAGTCCGATCACGACTGCCTCGGACGGCATGACCGGCAGGAACCCGTCGATCGTCACCGCCACGAACACGATCAGGTAGAGCCACGGCGAGCAGAGCAGCGGCATCAGCGGGTCCAGCACCGGCACTCCCCCTTCATCGACGTGCTGTCATCGACCGTACGAACCTCGGAAGCCTTGCACGATGGAGCAAGCCCGCCATCCCGGGGTAGTGCCAACCCCACCGCCGGACGGCTCGACGGAGGCTAATGTGCCCCATTTGAAGCTCCGGTAAAAGTAACAGTGCTTATATAAGTGCTGTTACAGTCTGCGGATGACCGACGACTGGCTCGCCGACCCCACCGAGGAGAGTGCCTGGCGTCCATGGCGGCTGCTGCAGGCCGCCATGGACGACGAGATCGCGCGGGTCTACGCCGACGCACGGATCGACGGGCTCAAGCCGAACTGGGTGATGGAACTGATCCGGCTCGGGGTGCACGGGCCCATGACGATCACCGAGCTTGCCGTGTCGGTGCAGCGCACCCATTCGGCGATGAGCCAGAAGGTGGCGGCCATGCGCTCGGCCGGCTGGGTGCGGACCGTCCCCGGGCCGGACGCCCGCAGCAAGCGGGTCGACCTGACCGACCGGGCGCGGGCGGTGGTCGGGCGGCTGGCCGCCGAGTGGCGGGCCACCGAGGCGGCGATCGCCGAGATCGAGGCGGAGATCCCCTACCCGCTGACCCGGGTGGTCCGCGACATCGAGGCCGCCCTCGAGCGCAAGAGCCTGCACGACCGGATCACCGAGCGGCTGGCCGGCGATCCGGAGTGGCGGCGGTGAGACGGGCCCTGCTCGACGTCGCACCACTGCGGGCGTCGCCGGAGTTCCGGCGGCTGTGGACCGGGCAGCTGTTCTCCGGGCTGGGCGGCCAGATGGCCCAGGTGGCGGTGCTGTACCAGGTCTGGGAATCGACCCGCAGCCCGATCTGGACCGGGGCCGCCGGCATGGCCCAGGCACTGCCGATCATCCTCTTCGGCCTGTTCGCCGGATCGCTCGCCGACCGCACCGACCGCCGCCGGTTCTATCTGTTCACCGCGGCCGGGCAGGCGGCGTGCGCGGCCCTGCTGGCCGTCCAGGGCTTCGCCGATTCGTCCCCAGTGGTGCTGCTGCTGGCACTGGTCGCGGCCAACGCGGTGTTCGCCGCCGGCGGCGGACCGGCCGGGATGACCATCCTGCCGCGCCTGCTGCCCGCCGGTCAGGTCGCCGCGGGGCTGGCACTGAAACGGGTCGGTTTCCAGGTCTCGATGTTGCTCGGACCGGCGCTCGGCGGAGTGGTCGTGGCCCTCGCCGGGCCGGGCGCCTGCTACCTGATCAACGCCGTGTCGTTCGCGGGCGTGATCGCTGCCGTCGCCATGCTGCCACCGATGCCGCCGGCGCGGTCCGAGGCCCCCGTCCGGCACGGTGTGCTCGCCGGGCTGCGGTTCCTGGCCGGGCACCGGACGGTCCGCGGTGCGCTGCTCACCGACCTGGCGGCGACCGTGCTCGCCATGCCGATCAGCCTGTTCCCGATGGTGAACGCGGACCGGTTCGGCGGCGACCCGCGCACTCTGGGGCTGTTCCTGAGTGCGATCGCCGTCGGCGGGGTGGCGGCGTCCGCCCTGTCCGGGTCGTTCACCCGCCTGAACCGGCCCGGACCGATGATGTTCGCCGGGTCACTGACGTGGGGTGCCGCTCTCGGGCTGTTCGGGATCGCGCCGGACGTCTGGTCGGGGCTGACGCTGCTGGCCGTGGCCGGGGCCGCCGACACGGTCGCGGTGGTGTCCCGGGGCACCGTCGTGCAGTGGCACACGCCGGACGCGTACCTGGGCCGGGTGGTGGCGGCCGAACAGATCGTCGGCCAGGCCGGCCCGGACGTCGGCAACCTGCGCGGCGGTCTGGTCGCGGCGTCGACGTCGGCACCGGCCGCCCTGGTCAGCGGCGGGATCCTCTGCGTCGTTGCGGTGGCACTGATCGCCGCGCGCACGCCCGAGCTGCGGCGCGAGGTAGCCTCGAGGCGATGTTGATACCCGGGGACGACGAGATCAGGGCGCTGCACGAGCGCTTCGCCCCGTCAGCCGAGGCCTTCGAGCTGGTGTGGACCCACTCGGTGATCGTCTGCCGGATCGCCGAGCAGGTCGGCGGCGGCGACGTGGACATGGCGCTGGTCCGGGCCGGATGCCTGCTGCACGACATCGGGGTGTACCGCCTGGAGCCCGGCGACCACTACGTGCGGCACGGCCTGCTCGGTTACGAGCTGCTCGGTGAGGCCGGTCTGCCGGAGACGCTGCGCCGGTTCTGCGCCCACCACACCGGGGTCGGTATCACCCGCGACGACGTGCTGAGCCAGCGGCTCCCGCTCCCGCCGGGCGACTACCTCGCCGAGAGCGGCGAGGAGGACCTCGTCATGTACGCCGACAAGTTCCACAGCAAGAGCTCCCCGCCGCGGTTCCTCTCCCCCGAGACCTTCTCGGCGCGCGTCGCCCGGTTCGGTGACGACAAGGTCAAGCGGTTCGAGTCACTGGTGGACCGGTTCGGTGCGCCCGACCTGGCCCCGCTCGCCGCGGAATTCGGTCACGCGATCACCTGACCGGCTTGCCGGGGAAGTGCCCGGCGTGGCCGCCGCCGGCCCGCTCAGGCCGGGGCCTGGGGTACGGCCGGCGGGTCTCAGCGGTAGCGGACCGGGAGGTGCTTGATGCCGTTGATCCAGCCCGAGCGCAGCCGCTGGGGTTCGCCGGCCAGACTGATCCCGGGCATGTGGTCGGCGATCGCGTGGAAGATCAGATCGATCTCGAGGCGGGCCAGGTTGGCGCCGAGACAGAAGTGGGCGCCGCTGCCGCCGAAGCCGAGGTGCGGGTTGGGGCTGCGGGTGATGTCGAAGGTGTACGGGTCGGCGAACACCGCGTCGTCGTAGTTCGCCGAGCCGTAGAACATCGCGACCCGCTGGCCCTTGCGGATCGGCTGGCCGGCCAGCACCGTGTCGTGCAGCGCGGTGCGCTGGAACACGTTGATCGGGCTGCCCCAGCGGACGAACTCGTCGACGGCCGTACGCGGGCGGGTCTGTTTGAACAGCTCCCACTGCTCCGGATGGGACAGCAGCGCGTGCATGCCGTGCGAGATGGCGTTGCGGGTCGTCTCGTTGCCGGCCACGGCGAGCATCAGCACGAAGAAGCCGAACTCGTCGACGGACAGGTGCTCGCCGTCGATCTCGGCCTTGACGAGGGTGGTGACGATGTCGTCGCGCGGGCAGGTCTGGCGCTCGTCGGCCATCTGCATGGCGTACCCGAGCAGGCCCATGGCGGACTCCATCGGGTCGGCGCCGCTGAACTCCGGATCGTCGTAGCCGATCATCGAGTTGGACCACTCGAAGACGTTGCGGCGGTCCTCCTGCGGCACGCCGAGAAGTTCGGCGATCGCTTGAAGGGGCAGTTCGCAGGCGACGTCGGTGACGAAGTCGCCACCCGGAGCGGCGGCCGCGCCGGACACGATCCTCAGAGCGCGGGCCTCCAGCGCGGTCCGCAGGCTGTTGACGGCCCGCGGAGTGAAACCGCGGGACACGATGGCGCGCTGCGCCGTGTGCTGCGGCGGGTCCATGTTGAGCAGGATGGCCTGCTGCATCTCGATACCCTCGCGGGTCATGTCCGGCTGGAACCGGGCGATCGCGGTGTTCTCCCGGCTGGAGAACGTGTCGCTGTTACGCGACACCGCCATCACGTCGGCGTGCCGGGTGACGGCCCAGTAGCCGTCGTCGTCGAATCCGGCGCTGCCACGCATCTGCGGGATCCAGCGGACCGGTTCGCTGCGGCGCATCTCGGCGAACTCGGCGTGCGGGATGCCGTGCAGGTAGATGTCCGGATCGGTGGGGTCGATGCGGGTGCGCGGCTCAGCCACAGCTCCTCCTACAGCAACAAGTTCTACCGATTCAAACACGGGAACAGAGAGATTTGGTAGCTTCAATCGAGAACACGTTCTAGCTGGAGGTCGCGGTGGGCGTACCGGTGATCGTCGATGCGATCCGGACCCCGATCGGCAAGCGTGGCGGCTGGCTGTCCGGCCTGCACCCGGCCGAGCTGCTGGGGGTGGCCCTGCGCCGGATCGCCGGAAACCACGAGGTGGAGCAGGCGATCGGCGGCTGCGTCACCCAGGGCGGCGAGCAGTCGAACAACATCACGCGTACGGCCTGGCTGCACGCCGGACTGCCGCACACCACCGGCTGCACCACGATCGACGCCCAGTGCGGTTCGGCGCAGCAGGCCGCGCACCTGATCGCCGGCCTGATCGCCACCGACGCGATCAGTGCGGGCGTGGCCTGCGGGGTCGAGTCGATGAGCCGGGTCCCGTTGCGTGCCAACCTCGGCGACGCGGGGCTCCCCCGGCCGGACTCCTGGGACCTCGATCTGCCCAACCAGTACGTGGCGGCCGAGCGGATCGCCGAGCGCCGCGGTCTCACCCGCGCCGACCTGGACCGGTTCGGGGTGCGCTCGCAGAGTCATGCGGCTCGGGCATGGGCCGGGGGCCGGTTCGACCGTGAGGTGATCCCGGTCGGTGACGTGCACCGTGACCAGGGATTGCGCGAGACCACCTTCGAGGGGCTGTCCGGCTTGAAACCGGTGCTTCCGGACGGCCGGCACACGGCCGGCACCTCGTCGCAGATCTCCGACGGAGCGGCGGCCGTGCTGCTGATGGACGCCGGCCGGGCCCGCGGTCTCGGACTGCGGCCGCGGGCGCGGATCGTCGCGCAGTGCCTGGTCGGGGCCGAGCCCTACTACCACCTGGACGGGCCGATCGCGGCCACCGACCGGGTCCTGGCCCGGGCCGGCATGAAGATCGACGACCTGGACCGGTGCGAGGTGAACGAGGCGTTCGCCGGCGTGGTGCTCTCCTGGCTCGCCGTGCACCGCGCCGATCCGGACCGGGTCAACGTCAACGGCGGGGCGCTGGCCCTGGGCCATCCGGTGGGGAGCACCGGGGCCCGCCTGCTGACCACCGCCCTGCACGAGCTGGAGCGGTCAGACTCGACGACGGCGCTGGTCACCATGTGCGCCGGTGGGGCGATGTCGACCGCGACGATCATCGAACGCCTGTAGAGGAGCCACCCATGGTCCCCATCAAGGTCATGCTGCTCAGCGCGGTCCTCGCGACGGCGCTGGCCGCCGTCGGCGTCACCGCGGTGATGACGGCGCTGAATCCCACCGCCAGCGAGGTCGCCCAGAACTCCATCGGGAACGACCCGATGCTCCCGCCGGAATTCTACGGACAACGATAGGTTCGCCCGCCTCCCCCGCTTCGGCGGGGGAGACAATGCCTTGTTCTGTACGGCCACGCGCACCCGGGTGGCGCGGAGACCGCCCTACGGCACCGGCGTCCTCACCGGCTCGGGCACGCCGGCCGCCCGGTGACCGCCCCGCCGCCCCGGCCCGCTCGCCAGCAGCAGGCCCGCGACGATGCCCGCCAGCCCGAGGACGGCAAGGCCGGCCGGCACCCACTTCCCGAGCAGGTTGAGCTGGTCCCGGCCGTTCGCCGCCTGCTCGCCGACCGCTTTCATGGTGGCCTGGTCGTACCGCAGGTCGGCGTCGAAGATGACGACCCGCTCGCCGATGTCCGGCACCAGCTCGCGGTGCTGCTGCTCCAGGTACCCGATGATGGCGCCGGTCTGCGGTTCGACCCACAGCGTGCGGGTGGCCCGGTAGGAGATGGTCCCGCTGGTCGCTCCGGGCGCCAGGAAGGCCAGCAACGCGCCCAGGCTGTCCGGGCTCATCTCGACCCGCTGCTCGGGGACCCGCTGCAGGAACCGGTACGCGGGCAGCCCGTTGTACTCCACCTCGGCCTGGTACTCGATCGGCAGCACCCGGCCGAGAGTGGAGTCCCAGTACTGGTAGGTGCGCTTCTCGGTGCCGAACGGGAAGAGGTAGAGCTGGCCGGCGAACGCCACGTTTCCGGGTGTGCAGGGCGCCTGGACCTCGACGTGGCACTGACCCTCCCACGGCACCGCCTCGCCGGACCGGCGGTCGAGGGCGACGCGGCTCTCGGCACTGTTGATGATCTCGCCGGTGTCGATCCGGTTCGTGGCGTGGTACACGTTCCAGACCAGGGTCTCGCCGTCGAGCCCGGCGGCCGCCTGGAAGTCCGGTTTGATGCCCGTGACGGAGCGCAGGCCGGCGTTCTCCACGACCACCTGCGGCGTCCCGTTCGGGAGAGCCTTCGCCTGTACGAACGACGCGTTCGCGGTCTCCACGGCCACGTCGGGCGGCACCAGATCGAGCGGCACCTTCCGCTGGGACGGCACGATGACCCAGGCCAGAGCCATCGCGAAGAGCAGACACACTATGCCGAGACCGAACACTGCCGCACCGGTGATCCGCCGCATCGCGTCCTCCCAGGAACCCCCCCGCCCAGAAACTAGAACGCGTTTCAATCTACTGCTCCGTAACATCGATGGAAAGGGTTACGGATGCTGGCTGCTCACCGAGACCACCTCACCGGTGAGATAGGACGCGTAGTCACTGGCCAGGAACGCCACCACGGTCGCTACCTCCCACGGTTCGGCGGCCCGCCCGAACGCCTCCCGCCGCGCCAGCGCGTCCAGCTCCGCCTCGCTCATCACCTTCGCCAGGAACGGATGGGCGGCCAGACTCGGCGCCACCGCGTTGACCCGGATTCCGTGCGCCGCCACATCCAGCGCCGTGCAGCGGGTGAACGCCATCACCCCGGCCTTGGCCGCCGCGTAGTGGGCCTGACCGGCCTGGGCCCGCCAGCCGAGCACCGACGCGTTGTTGACGATCGCCCCGCCCCCGCCCTGGGCGATCATCTGGCGCAGCGCGGCGCGGGTGCACCGGAACGTACCGGTCAGCGTGACGTCCAGGACCAGCTCCCACTCCCCGTCCTCCATCTCGGTCACCGGCCGGTTGCCGCCCAGCCCGGCGTTGTTGACCAGCACGTCGAGCCGCCCGTACCGGGAGACCGCTCCGCCGATCAACCGCCGGACCGCGGCCTCGTCGGTGACGTCGCAGGGCACCGCCCACACCCGGCCCGGATAGGCGGACGACAGCAGATCACGGGTCTCGCCGAGGCGGCGCTCGTGACTGTCGCCGAGCACCACCCGCGCACCCTCGTCGAGGCAGCGGCGGGCCACCGCCGAGCCGATGCCGGCACCGGCCGCCGCGGTGACCACCACGACCTTTCCGGCCAGCAGGTCGTGCCCCGGCGGTCCGGTCCCGATCATCCGCGAGCCTGCCGGGGCAGACCGAGCACCCGTTCGGCGATGATGCCGCGCTGGATCTCGTTGGAGCCGCCGTAGATGGTGTCCGCCCGGCTGAACAGGAAGTACGTCTCCCAGCGGCGCACCGACGACGGGTCGGCGTCACCGTGGGCGAGGACGTCCATGGCGAGTTCGCCGAGACCCTGACGCCAGCGGGTCCAGAGCAGTTTGATCACCGAGGGCGCGGCCGGCGACGGCTCACGCAGGACCCGCAGGGTGTGCGCACGCAGCACGGTGAGATCGATCCAGGCCCGGGTGAGCCGGTCGCGCAGCAGCGGATCGGCTGCCGCGCCGATGCACCGCGCCACCTCGACCAGGTCGTCCAGGTCACGCTGGAAGCCGATCTGCTGGCCGACGGTGGCGGCGCCGCGCTCGTGGGCGAGGGTGGCCATGGCGACCTTCCAGCCCTGTCCCGGTTCGCCGACGACCAGGTCCGCCTCGGTGACCGCGTCGTCGAAGAACACCTCGTTGAACTCGCTGTCCCCGGTCAGCTGCCGGATCGGCCGGACCGTGACGCCGGGCTGCCGCATCGGCACGAGCAGGTAGGACAGTCCCGCCGAGCGCGGGCCTCCGGCTGGCGCGGGTGCCGTACGGGCCAGCACGAAACACCAGTCCGCCACGTGAGCCAGTGAGGTCCACACCTTCTGGCCGCTGATCACCCACCGGCCGCCGTCGAGCCGCGCGCGGGTCGTCGCCCCGGCCAGGTCCGAACCGGCGCCGGGCTCGGAGTAGCCCTGGCACCACAGGTCCTCGACCGCGGCCAGGGCCGGCAGGAAGCGGCGCCGCTGTCCGGGTGTGCCGAGATCGATCAGGGTGGGGCCGACCATGGTGGTGCCGATGTGGTCGACGCGGCTCGGGGCGCCGGCTCTCGCGTACTCCTCATGGAAGATGACCTGCTGGGACAGGGACGCGCCGCGCCCACCGTGTGCCACCGGCCACGCCAGCGTGGTCCAGCCGGCCGCGGCGAGCCGCCGGGCGAAGGCGAGCCGCTGCTCGAAGGCCTGGTTCTCCCGGCCGGGACCGCCGGCCCCGCGCAGATCGCCGGTCACGTTGGCGGCCAGCCACTCGCGGATCTCCCGCCGGAACGCATCGTCGTCGGTCACTGGCGTCGCCTCCCCGATCACGCGTAGGCTCACGCTACCGACCAAGCACTTGCTTGGTAAAGCTTTCGGTACGGCCGTCCCGGCATGGCCGTCCCGGTACGGCCTGGGAGGTCCGATGGAGACCGTTCCGGCGGCGGTGGCACGGGCAGCGCACGATTACGGCAGGGAACCCGCGCTGGTCGATCCGTATCAGCGGCGGTGGAACTTCGCCGAGCTGCACGACGATGTGACGACCGTTGCGCGCGCGTTGATCGCGTCCGGCATCGCACCCGGCGACCGGGTCGCGCTCTGGGCGCCGAACACCGCGCGCTGGGTGCTGGCCGCCCTCGGTGTGGCCTGCGCCGGAGCGACTCTCGTACCGATCAACACCCGGTTCACCGGCGGTGAGGCGGCCGGCATCATCCGCCGCAGCCACGCGAAGGGCCTGATCGTGACCGGGCCGTTCCTCGGCATCGACCGGCTCGCGTCGCTCCCGGCCGGGACCCTGCCGCCCTTCGTGCTCCCACTGCCGCACTGGGACGCGTTCCTCGGCCGGGCTGCCGCGGTCCCGGTGGCCACGGCCTCCGCAAGGGCCTCGGCGGTACGTCCGGACGACCTCGCCGACATCCTGTTCACCTCCGGCACCACCGGGGTCAGCAAGGGCGTGATGAGCGCGCACCGGCAGTCGCTGGGCGTGGCGCGCGCGTGGGCCGGGATCGCCGGGCTGAGCGTCCGCGACCGCTACCTGGTGATCAACCCGTTCTTCCACAGCTTCGGCCTGAAAGCCGGCATCCTGGCGTGCCTGACCAGCGGGGCGACGATCGTGCCGCAAGCCGTGTTCGACGTGCCGCGCACCTTCGACCTGATCGAGCACGAGCACGTCACCGTGCTGCCCGGGCCGCCGACCCTCTACCTGGGGCTGCTCGGCCATCAGAGCCGGATCGGGCGCTCGCTCGGATCGCTGCGGCTGGCCGTCACCGGAGCCGCGGCCGTGCCACCGGTGCTGGTCGAGCGGATCCGCGACGAGCTGGGCTTCGCGACGGTCCTGACCGCGTACGGACTGACCGAGGCCGTGGTGGCGACCATGTGCCGGCCCGGCGACGACACCCGGACCGTCGCGTGCACCAGCGGGCGGGCCGCCGCCGGATTCGAGGTGCGGATCGCCGAGAAGGACGGCGAGGTGCTGCTGCGCGGGCCCAACCTGATGCTCGGCTACCTCGACGACCCGGACGCCACCGCGTCGGCCGTCGACCCGGACGGCTGGCTGCACACCGGCGACGTGGGACGGCTCGACGAGCACGGCAACCTGACGATCACCGACCGGCTCAAGGACATGTACGTGTGCGGCGGCTTCAACGTCTACCCGGCCGAGGTGGAACGGGTGATCGCCGGGCTGCCCGGCGTGGCCGAGGTGGCCGTCGTGGGGGTGCCCGACGAACGGCTCGGCGAGATCGGCCGCGCCTATGTGGTGCCGCGGCCCGGGCACGAACCCGACCCGGACGCGGTGATCGCCTTCTGCCGGGAACGGCTCGCCGGCTACAAGGCGCCACGCTCGGTCGAGCTGCGGTCCGAACTCCCGCACAACGCGAGCGGGAAGGTCCTCAAATACCTGCTGCGGGAGCCCACCGCCCCGGCCCTTCCACACCGCACGCCAGGGCCGGAAGGACGATCCGGAGGAGGACCCGCATGAGCGACGAGGTGCTCTACGAGCGGCGCGGGCCGGTCGCGCTCGTCACGATGAACCGGCCGCGTTACCGCAACGCGCAGAACTCGGCCATGACGTACGCGCTCGACGACGCGTTCACCCGGGCCGTCGACGACGATGACGTACGGGTGATCGTGCTGGCCGGCGCGGGCGATCACTTCTCCGCCGGGCACGACATCGGCACCCCGGAACGCGACGCCGACACGCCGTTCCCGCGACGGGCGGTGACCTGGTGGGACCACACCACGAAGGCCGGAGCCGATCGGCGGTACGCCCGCGAGTCGGAGGTCTACCTCGGCATGTGCCGGCGCTGGCGGGACATCCCGAAACCGTCGATCGCCATGGTGCAGGGCGCCTGCGTGGCCGGTGGGCTGATGCTCGCCTGGGTGTGCGACCTGATCGTCGCGGCCGAGGACGCGTTCTTCGCCGACCCGGTGCTGCGGATGGGCATTCCCGGCGTCGAGTACTTCGCCCACCCGTGGATGGTGGGACCGCGTCTCGCCCGGGAGATGCTCTTCACCGGGGATCGATGGGGAGCGCGACGGGCGTACGAGATCGGGATGGTCAACCGGATCGTGCCGCGCGCCGCGCTGGAGACCGAGACCCTCGCCGTGGCCGCGAGGATCGCCACGATGCCGCCGTTCGGGCTGGCGCTGGCGAAACGCGCGGTGAACCAGTGCGAGGACCAGATGGGCATGCGCGCCGGGATGGACGCGGTGTTCGGCCTGCATCATGTGGCTCATTCGCACAACGCCGAGGTCAGCGACGACCCGCTGGCCGGTCTCGACGCCGCCGCCATGAAGAGGGCCGCGAGGTGAACCTCGACCTCGACCCGGCCGCCGTCGCGTTCCGCGATCTCGTGCGTGCCTTCCTCCGGGAGAACGTTCCGTCCGCTCCCCTGCCCGGCGTCGACACCGCCGCCGGTGACGCCGCCCACCGGGAATGGGAGCGCAAGCTCGCGGACGCCGGGCTGGCGGCCGTGTCGTGGCCGGTCGAGTACGGCGGACGGGCCGCACCACCGCTGCACACGCTGCTGTTCGACGAGGAGTACCACGCGGCCGGGGCGCCCGTGCGGATCGGGCAGAACGGGCTGTTCCTGCTGGCCCCGACACTGCTCGCGCACGGCACCGCCGAGCAGTGCGCGCGGGTGCTGCCGCCGATGGCCCGCGGTGACGAGGTGTGGGCGCAGGCCTGGTCGGAACCGTCGGCGGGCAGCGATCTCGCGGCGATCCGGTCGCGAGCCGTGCGGACCGGCGGCGGGTGGGTGCTGTCCGGGCTGAAGACGTGGAGTTCCCGGGCGGTCGTCGCGGACCGGGCGTTCGGCCTGTTCCGCAGTCACTCCGGCGAGCCGCGGCACCAGGGCCTCACCTATCTGATGTTCGACCTCCGCGCACCGGGCGTGACGGTACGGCCGATCCGGCAGCTCGACGGGACGGCCGGGTTCGCGGAGATCTTCCTCGACGACGTGTTCGTACCGGACTCCGACGTGATCGGGACGGCCGGGGACGGCTGGCGGGTCGCCATGAGCACGGCCGGGCACGAGCGCGGCCTGTCGCTGCGCGGGCCGGGCCGGTTCACGGCAACCGCCGGCCGGCTGCTCCAGCTGTGGCAGACCACCGGCCCGGCCAGACCCCAGCGCTGTATCCGGTGCGGTGATACAGCGCCGGATTCTGGCCGGACCGATGCGGCTGGCACCCAGCGCTGTATCCGGTGCGGTGATACAGCGCTGCGGTCTGGCCGGAGCGGAGCGGCTGGCACCCAGCGCTGTCCCGGGGCCGCTGAGACAACGGCAGGGGCCAGCCGGGTGGTCGACGCGTGGATCGGGGCCCGGGCGTACCGGATGCGGGCGTTCGCGTCGCTTGACGTGCCGGTCGCGCCGAGTGCCACCAAGCTGTTCTGGTCCGAACTCGACGTCGCCCTGCACGAGACCGCGTCGGACCTGCTCGGACCCGACGCCGAGATCGATCCGGAGTGGGCCGCCGGATATCTGTTCTCGCTGGCCGGGCCGATCTACGCGGGAACCAACGAGATCCAGCGGGACATCCTCGCGCAGCGGGTGCTGGGCCTGCCGCGATGAGACTCGCGCCGTCCGGGGAACAGAACCACTTCGCCGCCGTGCTGCACGAGATGCTCAGCGAGGCGCCGGCCCACGACGGCGCCGGACCAGACCGTCGGCTGTGGGCCGCGCTCGGCGACGCCGGTGTCACCGGGCTGATGATCCCGGAGCGGGCCGGCGGGCTCGGCGCCGGGGCCGACGACCTGGTGATCGCGTGCGAACAGCTCGGACGGCACGCGGTCGCGGGACCGGTCGCCGAGTCGGTCGCGGCCGTACCGCTGCTGCTCGGGCCGGACGACGAGCGGCTGGCCGGGCTCGCCGCGGGACAGGTGATCGCATCGCTCGCGGCGCCGCCGTGGCTTCCGTACGCCCTCGACGGGGACAGTGCGGATCTGATCCTGCTCGTGGACGGGGACGCCGTTCGTCTCGGGCGGGCCGGGGCGGTTCATCAGTCCGCGGATCCGGCGCGGCGGCTCGCCGACGTCGAGTGCGGTGCCCTGCTCGGGACGGGACGGCCGATCCGGCAGGCCCTGGATCTGGGGGTGCTCGCGTGTTCGGCTCAGCTGCTCGGGGCCGGGCAGGCACTGCTTGACATGTCCGTCGGGTATGCGCGCACACGGACGCAGTTCGGGCGGCCGATCGGCTCGTTCCAGGCGGTGCGGCACCGGCTGGCGGACGTGGCCGTCGCGCTCGACTTCGCCCGGCCGCTGCTGTACGCGGCGGCGGTCGCCTGGACCGGGCCGCATCTCGGCGCCGCAGCGATCCGGCACCTCGCGGCGGATCACGCCGCCGCAGCGGTCCGGGACACCGCGGGCCATCCCGGCGCCGCAGCGGTCCGGGACACCGCGGCGGATCTCGACGCCGGACGGGATGTGTCGGCCGCCAAGGTCGCGTGCGGACAGGCGGCGCTGCTCGCGGCGCGGACGGCGCTGCAGGTGCACGGGGCGATCGGGTACACGGCCGAGCACCGGCTCGGGCGCCATCTCACCCTGGTCCGGGCACTGCACCTGTCCTGGGGGACGCCGGACCAGCATCGGGCGCGGGTGCTCGCCGCGATCACCGGTACCGGCACAGCACCGGACGGCCGCGCGACAGCCGGTGACCCGGCGCCTCAGCCCGTGAGCCGCCTTGGGGCCGCGAGTGGCGCGGACGTCGCGTGGCCGTCACGGGGCTGCCCGGAATCGGCGGGGGCGGGCATTGCCCGTACCGATGGAAAAGGAAGTGAGTGATGGTGGAGGAACGTGCGGCGCTGCGGGAGGCGGTGCGCGGACTGCTCGGCTCCGCCGGACCCGACGCGGGCCTGTGGGCGCGGCTGTGCAAGGAGATCGGCGTCGCGGGGCTCATCGTCCCGGAGGCGTACGGCGGAGCCGGCGCCACCCTGGCCGAGGCGGCGATCGTGCTCGAGGAGCTCGGCCGGGTGCTGAGCCCCGCGCCGATGCTCGGCACCCTCTTGGCCGTCGAGGCGCTCCTGCGGTCCGGCGACGAGGAGGCCCGCCGGCGGCTGCTGCCCGCCGTCTGCGCCGGTGAACGGGTCGTGACCGTGGCCTGGGACGGTTCCGGCAACGTGACCGACGGCCTGGTCAGCGGCGTGTTCCCGGACGTCTTCGCGGCCGGGACCGTGCTCGTCACGGTGGACGGGGCGTTGCACGAGGTGGAGATCGAGGCCGAGGTGACCGCGACACTCGACGTGACCCGGCAGGTGGGCACTCTGCGACTCGACGCGGTGCCGGGAAGGCGCCTGAACGGCCCGGCACCCGTGCTACGGGACCTCGCCTGTGCCGCGCTCGCCGCCGAACAGGTCGGCACCGCGGAACGTGCCCTCGAACTGACCGTCGCCCACGTCAAGGACCGGCATCAGTTCGGACGGCCGATCGGCTCGTTCCAGGTGTTGCAGCATCGCCTCGCCGAGGCGTACATCCGGGTGCAGGCCGCCCGCTCGGCCTCCGAATCCGCCGTCGAAGCGCTGGTCAGCGGTTCCCCCGAAGCCGGTCGGCTCGCCGCCGTCGCGAAGATCACCTGCTCGGAGACGCTGCGGGCGGTGGCCGCCGAGATGGTGCAGATGCACGGCGGCATCGCGATCACCTGGGAACACGACGCCCACCGCTACCTCCGGCGGGCGTGGGCCTCGGCACGGCTCTACGGATCGCCGGACATGCATGTCGCACGGCTCACACCGACGGTGCTGGTGGACTTTTCCCACTAGCATGATCCGGTGCTTTCACCGGGAGACGTGCTCAACGGCCGCTACCAGTTGACGCAGCGGATCGCGGCGGGCGGCATGGGCGAGGTGTGGCGCGGCAACGACCTGCTGCTGCACCGGGAGATCGCGGTCAAGGTGCTGCTCCCGGCGTTGATGTCCGATTCCGACTTCATCACCAGGTTCCGCTCCGAAGCCCGGATGATGGCCGCTCTGCGCCACCCGGGCATCGTGCAGGTCTACGACTACGGTGAGAATGCGCAGGTCGGCGGGCATCGGCTCGACTATCTCGTGATGGAGTACATCGACGGCACCCCGCTGTCGAAGAAGATCCAGCAGGCCGGTCGCCTCGGTGCGGCCGAGACCATGACCGTCGTCGCCCAGGTGGCCGACGCCCTGCACGCCGCCCACGAGGCCGGCATCGTGCATCGCGACGTCAAACCCAGCAACCTGCTGGTGCGGCCGGCCGGCGCCATCGTGCTCGTCGACTTCGGAGTGGCCCGGTCCACCGGGATCACCGGCATCACCAGCACCAACGTGGTTCTCGGCAGTGCGCACTACATGGCACCGGAACAGGCCGAGGGGCGGCCGGTCACCGCCGTCACCGACGTGTACGCGCTCGGTGCCGTCGCCTTCAGCTGCCTGGCCGGGCGGCCGCCGTACGTCGGCGACAACCCGCTCGCCGTCCTCGCCCAGCTGGTGCACGGCCTGCCGCCCGTCCTGCCGGCCGACGTTCCCGCCGCGGTGGCCTCGGTCGTCCTGCGGGCGCTGGCCAAGGACCCGGGTCAGCGTTTCCCCAGCGCGTCCGCGTTGGCTGCGGCGGCCCGGGGTGCGGCATCTGCCCGGCCCGGCATGGCGGCCTCCGGCGGCAACCCTCCGCCGTACGGCTCAGTCGCGTCGCCACCGCCGGCCCCGTCGCCCGGTTCCGCCGCTTTCCGGCCGGCTCCGAGCTCGCCCGCCCGGCCCGGAGCCGCAGGTTCGTTCGCGCCCGGAGCCGCAGGTTCGGTCGCGCCCGGGTCCGCCCGGGTCGACGGGCCGTCGCGCGGGCATTACGCCGTGGGCGCGGCGCCGGCCGGCTCAGCGTCCGCCGGGTCTGCCGCTGCCGCTTTCGGTGCGGCCGGGACTGCCGCGACGGGCTCGGTCGGCGGTGATGCCACTGCCGTGCCGCCGCGGCGGCGCAACATGACCGTGGTACTCGCGGCCGTCGCTGTCGTTGCCCTGCTCTCGGGTGTCGGGATCATCATCGATAACCGGCACGGTACCAGTGACCCGGTCATCGAATCACAGGCCGGCGGGCCCCCGGGTGCGCAGATGCAGGCCGGCGGCGAGGACGGCGAGCCCCGTGGCGAGGCCGGTACCCGTCCCGCAAAGCAGAAGCCGTCCCCGAAAGGCACGACCGCGAAACCGGCGGAGACAACCGCTCCCGGCGATGACCCGGCCACCGACCCTGATCAGCCCACCACCACGGCGACCACCGACCCGGACGCGAGCGGTGACCCGGACTCGACCGCTCCGGCCACGAATCCGCACAGCGATCCGGTTCAGCTCTGCGGGGAGGGCTACGCGGTGATCGACTCGAAGAAGCTGAAGACCGGTGCGGGAGTGCTACGAGGCACGGTCTACCTGCTCCACCGGGAATCCGGCGGAATGAACTGCGTGGTGACCATCAAGGCGAACACCCTGGACCAGAAGACCGTGATGGCCGCGATCCTCGAGGTGCAGGGCGACGTGACAAAGGCGGACAAGGGGTCATTCCAGTATTACGCCGGTCCGGTGAGCGCGGCAGCTCCGGCGACCTGCATCCGCTGGAGCGGCACCGTGGGCGGCCTGACATTCCTCAGCGAATGGTCGCACTGCAGCTGACCGTCACATGCGCTCGATCTCGGTGAGGTCGATGTCGATCTCGAACGGCACGGTCAGCACCACCCGGTCGTGGAAGATGCCGAGCGAGCCGTACTCCCCCTTGGCCGGATCGAGCTCGTAGGCGTAGACGACCGGCTTGCCCTCCTGAGCCTCGACCCGCCAGAAATACGGGATACCGGCCTCGGCATACAGCTGTGGTTTGCGGGACCGGTCACGGATGAGCGACTCGGGTGACACGACTTCGACCGCGAGCACGACCGCCTGAGCCGGATACCACGTGGCGGTGAGGTCTGTTTCAGCGTCGGCATGCAAGACGACCACATCTGGTTCCGGACGCTGTTTGTTGTTGAGAACCACCGACATGTCCCTGCGGACTCGATAGGTCGGCCGAGGTGCGGCTGACCTTAGAGACTGGGTCAGAAGGTCGAGCATAAGAGTGTGAAACACCTTCTGCGGGCTCACGAGGACAAGACTCCCGTCGATGAGCTCGGCATGCGGCGGGAGATCGGGAATCCGATCCAGGTCATCAGCGGTGTACCCCTCCACGGGCGGACGATGCCACTCAGGCGCTGACTCGACGCTCACGGACCGGCCTCCTCTGCGGACGAATTGCCGTTCCCGAAGCCTACCCACGTGGGCACCCCCTCAGCAGCGATCGACCCGGCCAGGCCGGATGCGGATCTGGCAGCTTGCGACACGGAATTCACGTCGGCCGGCTCCGCGTGACACTCGCGTCTCCGGCGTCCACGACCCCTGCAAACGACTATAGTCGCACGCCCAGCTGACACCAAGCCAGATGTCATCCTCCCGCCGAACATGGCACAACCAACCCGCCGGCCGTACGACAGTCAGGCCTCGCGGGCGGTCGACAGGCCCGACGTATGGCCGGCGGGTGAGATCCAGCCGGTGTGGCGAGGCCAGGAGCGCAGGGTGCCCGCCGGCCGGGTCAGATCCAGTCGGTGTGGCGGGGCCAGGAGAGCAGGGTGTCGACCACCTCGGGTGGCTCGTACGGCGAGACCGGGGTGGTCGTCGTGTAGCGGCTGCGGTGGAAGAGCAGCGGCGCGGCGTCGCGGCAGGGGCCGAGCGACGTCACCCGGCCGATGACGACGACGTGGTCCCCGCCCGGGTGGACGGCGTCGACGGTGCAGTCCGCCCAGGTCAGGGCTCCGGTCAGGACGGGAGCACCGGAGGGTGCCGAGGTCAGGTCGAGGGCGGCGAACCGGTCGGTGCCGCGGGTGCCGAAGAGCCGGGAGATGTCACGCTGGTCGGACGCGAGGATGTTGACGCAGAACGTTCCGGCGGCACGGATGCGGCGCCAGGTGTCCGATCCGGATTGCGGGCAGAACAGCACCAGCGGCGGGTCGAGCGAGAGCGGCGCGAACGCCTGGCAGGCGAAGCCGGCCGGGCCGTCGGCATCGGCCACCGTGATGACGGTGACGCCGGTGCCGAAGTGCCCGAACACGTGCCGGAACCGCCGGCTGTCCACGCCGGAGGGGCGGGAGTAGGCGGGCGGCGGGCTGGTCAATGGCCTCCTCCACCGGAGAAGCGGTGGCCCCAGACGCTGTGGGCGGTGGTCTGACGGGCCACCCACGTCGTGTCGTCGACGGTGAGGCCGCCGTAGCCGTACTCGATGTCGAAGCCGCTCGGTGTGCGGACGTAGAAGGAGACCATCTCGTCGTTGGCGTGACGGCCCAGGGTGGAGATCATCGGCGCCTTGTTGCGTGCGCAGCGGTCGATGGCCCGGCCCACGTCGTCGAGAGTCTCGGTCTCGATCATCAGGTGGACCAGTCCGGTGGGCGCCGGAATGGGGGCCAGGGCGACGCTGTGGTGGCGGGGGCCGCAGCCGAGGAAACGCATCCACAGTGGGTGGTCGCTCGGCGGCAGGCCGAGGTGTTCGGGGATCAGGCGCATCGAGTCGCGGAGGCGGAAGCCGAGGACCTCGGTCCAGAACCGGAGCGACGCCGGGTCGTCGCGAGCGGGCAGCACCACGTGCCCCATGCCCTGGGTGCCGGTGACGAACCGGGTGCCGTACGCGCTGAGTGACGGGCGGTTGTCGAGGGCGGCGCCGCAGAAGAACTCGAGGCGATTGCCCGCCGGGTCGTCGACACTGATCAGGTCGGAGACACGGCGGTCGGCCAACTCGTCGGCACCGGCCGGTTCGACGGCTGCGCCGGCCGCGTCGAGGACCCGGACGAGTGCGGTCATGGCGGCCGGGCCGGCGAGTTCCCAGCCGGAGGCGGCCAGCCGGTCCTTCTCGCCGGGCACCACCACGATGCGGGCCGGCATCTCGTCCATGCGCAGGTACACCGCCTGCGGGTCGGGGCCGCGGCCCTCGGTCATACCGAGCACCTTGACGCCGAAGTCACGCCAGGCGGGCAGGTCGGTCGCTTCGACACGCAGGTAGCCGAGGGATCGGATCAGGTTTGTCACGAGCGGTTCCCTCCGGGCGAGGACAGGAAGTCGATGGCGAGGCGGTTGAACTCGTCGAATTTCTCCAGGTGGGCCCAGTGGCCGCAGCCGCCGAAGACGTGCAGGCGGGCGTTGCGCAGGATCTTGAGGGCCACCAGGGCGCCGTCGAGCGGGTTGACCCGGTCCTCGCGGCCCCAGACGAGCAGGGTCTCGTGGCGCAGCCGGTGGGCGTCGCGCCAGAGCATCCCTTCCTCGTACGTCCGCGGGTCGCTGAACGACGCCCCCATCTCGCGCATCGCACGCATGGCGGCCGGGTCTCTCGCGGCCTGGAGACGTTCCTCGATCAGTTCGCCGGTGATCAGGGATGGATCGAACACGAGGGTACGGAGGAACGCGGCCAGCCGTTCGCGGCTCGGGTCACGGCCGAACGCGGCGAGGCGCTTGACCCCTTCGGTGGGGTCGGCGGAGAAGACGTTCAGTGACAGACCGCCGGGTCCCATCAGGAGCAGCCGCCGGACCCGTTCCGGATGTGTCAGGGCGAACCGCACGGCCGTTCCACCGCCGAGCGAGTTCCCGATCAGGTCGGCCTGCTCGATGCCGAGCTTGTCGAGCAGGGCGGCCAGCCGGCCCGCGGCGTGGGTGAAGTACTGCCCTTCGACGGGGTCGCCGAGCGAGCCACCGTATCCGGGCTGGTCGACTGCGATGACATCGAAGAATGGAGCGAGCGCGGGGATCGTACGGCCGAAATTGCTCCGGGCGGACGCACCGGGACCGCCCCCGTGGAGCAGAACCACCGGTGACCCCGCGCCGTCGCGGTGAAAAGCCAGTGTCATCTCACACCATCGCGTCGTTGAGCGGCAGGCCGAACTCGCCGCGGCCGAACATGGACAGCGCCCGTTCCGGGTCGTTGATCGCGTGGACACGACCGGAGTGGGCGTCGCGCCAGAAGCGCTGGATCGGGGTGCCGACGGCGAGGGCGCGACCTCCGGAGTTCTCGAAGAGCCGGTCGACGGCGCGGATGGCGAGCTCGGTGCCGCGTACCTGATCCCGGCGGACGCGCAACCGCAGCGGCATCGGGAGTCTGCTGCCCGCGGTGACCAGGTCCATCAGGTCGCGCATGTTCGCCTGCAGGGCGAACCAGGCGGAGTCGATGTCGCCGGCCGCCTCGGCGACGCGTACCTGCGAGTGCGGGTCCTCGGCAGCCTTGACGCCGACGTAGGAGGCGCGTACGCGGGAGCGCGTGTGGTCGACGTGGGCCTGGTAGGCGCCGGTCGCCATCCCGATGATCGGGGTGGTGATCGCGTAGGAGAACAGCGACGCGTACGGGATCCGGTAGAGCGGTGCGGGGTTCTGCTCCTGGCCGGGGCAGACGCAGCGGGCCGTGTCGTTGAAACTCAGCGCGCGGTGGGCCGGGACGAAGGCGTTGCCGACGACGATGTCGTTGGAGCCGGTGCCGCGGAGGCCGACGGTGTGCCAGACGTCCTCGATCGTGTAGTCGGCAGCGGGCAGCAGGAAGGTGCAGAAGTCGGCGGGGGTGCCGTCGTCGCCGGGCGGGACGATGCCGCCGAGCAGCACCCAGGTGGCGTGGTCGCAGCCGGACGAGAAGCTCCAGCGCCCGTCGACGCGATAGCCGCCGTCGACCCTGGTGATCCTGCCGGTGGGTGCGTAGGACGACGACATGCGGGTGCCGGTGTCGTTGCCCCAGACCTCCTGCTGCGCCCGGTCGGGGAAGAGCGCGAGCTGCCAGGCGTGCACGCCGATGACCGAGGCGACCCAGCCGGTGGAGCCGCAGGCCGAGGCGATCTCGCGGACCGAGGTGAGGAAGGTGAGCGGGTGCGCCTCGTGGCCGCCGAACCGGGCCGGTTGCAGCAGGCGGAAGAAGCCGGTCTCGGCGAGCGCCTTGACGGTTTCCGGTGCCAGCGCGCGGCGATCCTCGGTCTCCTGGGCACGCTCGCGCAGAACAGGTAACAGTTCTCTAACTCCGGCGAGGACCGCTTCCATGAGATCCCTCCAGGCTGGTTGGCCGCGTGTCGAGCGACCCCTATACTAGAACACGTTCTACCTGACGACCAGGAGCGGCTCATGACCATCAGCCAGCAACCGCGCACCATCGACGTCGGCAGACCACCGGCGAGGTTCGCCCGGGGGTGGCACTGCCTGGGACTGGCCGAGGGGTTCCGGGACGGGCGGCCGCACGCGATCGAGGCGTTCGGCACGAAGCTCGTGGTGTTCGCCGACTCGCACGGTGAGCTGCACGTGCTCGACGGCTACTGCCGGCACATGGGCGGCGACCTCACGCAGGGGACGGTCAAGGGCGACGCGATCGCCTGCCCGTTCCACGACTGGCGGTGGAACGGTGACGGCCGGTGCGTCGAGGTGCCGTACGCGCATCGCATCCCGATGCGCGCCCGCACCCGGTCGTGGACCACCTGCGAGCAGAATCGTCAGCTGTTCGTCTGGAACGATCCGCAGGGCAGTCCGCCGCCGCCGGAGGTCGCCATCCCCCGCATCGAGGGCGCCTTCTCCGACGAGTGGAGCGACTGGACCTGGGACTCGGTGCGCATCGACGGCGCCAACTGCCGCGAGATCATCGACAACGTGGTCGACATGGCCCACTTCTTCTACATCCACTTCGCGTTCCCGACGTTCTTCAAGAACGTGCTCGAGGGCCACGTGGCGGCGCAGTTCCTGAACACCCGCCCGCGACCCGACGTGCCGGCCGCCGCGAGCCAGTCGGGCGACGCGTCACTGCGGTCGGAGGCCGCCTACTACGGGCCGGCCTACATGATCGACTATCTGTACAACGACTGGAACGGCATCGGCATCGAGTCGGTGCTGATCAACTGCCACTACCCGGTCAGCCCGGACTCGTTCGTGCTCCAGTGGGGCGTGATCATGAAACGGCTGCCCGGCCTGACCACCGAGCAGGCGGCCAAGGCCGCGGCCAAGTTTTCCAAGAGCATCGGCGTCGGGTTCCTGCAGGACGTGGAGATCTGGAAGAACAAGACCCGGATCGACAACCCGCTGCTCTGCGCCGAGGACGGGCCGGTCTACCAGCTGCGGCGGTGGTACGAGCAGTTCTACGTCGACGTCGAGGACATCACCGACGACATGGTGGCGCGGTACGAGTTCGAGGTCGACACCACCCGCGCGGTGCAGACGTGGGAGGCCGAGGTCGCCGAGAACCAGGCCCGGACCGCCGCGTCATGACCGAGCGCGCCGAATACCTGGAGGGCGGCCTGACCGGCGTCGGCTGCGACGAGTGCGGGATGCCGGTCCGGGCCGGCAAACGCAGCGCGATGCAGACCAGCGTCCAATGGACCGGCGGGGCGTGCGCGCTGCTCACCGCCGAGGCGGGCGGACGGCCGGCGGCGCTCGTGCCGACCTGCACCAAACTTCGCGAAAGCATCGACCGAGCGGTACGTGAGGGTCGCCTGGAGGTGAGCTGATGCCCGTCTTCCGTCCGATCCGGATCGCCTCGGTCATCCCGGAGACCGCGGACGCGTGTTCCCTGGTGCTCGACACGGCGCTCGACTACCTGCCCGGCCAGTACCTGACCGTACGCACCCCGGCCGGAGACCGCTGCTACTCGCTGGCGAGCGCGCCGGGCACCGGCGAGGCCCCGAGGATCACCGTCAAGCGGGTGCGCTCCGGGCAGGTGTCGAACTGGATCTGCGACCACGTCCGGGTCGGCGACGTCCTGGAGATGGCCGGACCGGCCGGCCGGTTCACGCCCGACTCGCTCGACGAGGATCTGCTGCTGCTGGCCGGGGGCTCCGGCATCACCCCGATCATGGGGATCATCAAGGCGACGCGCGGCGATCCGGTCCTCGTCTACGCCAACCGTGATGCCGGGTCGGTCATCTTCCGGGCCGAGCTCGACGGCCGGCTGCCGGTCACCTGGTGGATGGACGACGAGCGCGGCGTGCCGACCGCCGACTCGTTGAAAGTGCTGCTCACGCCGTACATCGGCAGGAAGTCCTTCGTCTGCGGCCCGGAGGCGTTCGTCGCGGTCGCCGAGAAGGCGCTGCAGCTGGCCGGCGTGCCCGCCGATCGGATCCGGATCGAGAGATACGAGACGGCCCCGGTCGACAGTCCGGAATCGATCGCCGAGGTCACCATCGACGGGCAGACGCACATACTGCCGTGGGCGCCCGGCAAGCGACTCCTCGACGTGATCATCGACGCCGGGCTCAACCCGCCGTACTCCTGCCGGCAGGGCCAGTGCGGCGCGTGCGCGGTCCGGCTGATCAGTGGCGAGGTCAGCCTGGTCAACAACGAGATCCTCGAGGACGAGGACTTCGCCGACGGCTACACCCTGGCCTGCCAGGCGGTTCCGGTCACCGGGCACGTCTCGGTCACCTACTACTAGATCGTACGGGCTACGAGGAGTGCCGTTCCTACGACGCGAGAGGCTGCCCGCCGCACCGGCCCCAGCGCGACCGCCGGGGCTGAGGCGGCCCCTCACCGCCCGCCCGCGAGTTCACGGGCGATGGTGATCAACTGGTCCTCCTGGCCGCCGACCAGGCGACGCTCACCGGCCCGCACCAGGATCTCGGCACCGGAGACGCCATAGCGTTCGGCAAGCGAGTACGCGTGCATCAGGAAGCTGGAGTAGACCCCGGCGTAGCCCATGATCAGAGCCATCCGGTCGAGCCTGCACTCGTCGGCCATCACCGGGCGGACCACGTCCTCGGCCGCATTGACAATCTTGAAGAAGTCGACGCCCGTACGGATGCCGAGCTTGTCGCAGACCCCCACGAACGCCTCGACCGGGGTGTTGCCCGCGCCGGCCCCGAACCGCCGGGTGCTGCCGTCGATCTGTCTCGCCCCGGCCCGGTACGCCAGCACCGAGTTGGCGACCCCGAGCCCCAGGTTCTCGTGCCCGTGGAAGCCGACCTGCGCGTCCGCGCCCAGTTCCGCGACGAGTGCGGCGACCCGGTCGCTGACCTGGTCGAGCACGAGCGCCCCGGCCGAGTCGACGACGTAGACGCACTGGCACCCGGCGTCGGCCATGATCCGGGCCTGCGCGGCGAGCCGTTCCGGCGGTATCGAGTGGGCCATCATCAGGAACCCGACGGTCTCGAGTCCCAGATCGCGGGCCAGGCCGAAGTGCTGCACCGAGATGTCTGCCTCGGTGCAGTGGGTGGCGATCCGGCAGACCGTGGCGCCGTTGCCCGCGGCGGCCCGGATGTCGTCGAAGATCCCGACGCCGGGCAGCATCAGGAACGCGATCCGCGCGCGGGTCGCCGTCCGGACCGCCGCGCTGATCAGATCCTGCTCGGGGGTGCGGCTGAACCCGTAGGTGAACGACGATCCGCCGAGCCCGTCGCCGTGGGCGACCTCGATGACCGGCACACCGGCGTCGTCGAGGGCGGCGACGATCGCGGTGACCTCGTCCACGGTGAACCGGTGCCGTTTGGCGTGCGACCCGTCCCGTAACGACGAGTCAGTGATCCTCAGATCCGGCAAGACACTCACCTACCCTGGTCGCGGCCGCGGTCATGATGTCCAGATTCCCGGCGTACGCGGGCAGGTAGTCGCCCGCCCCCTCGACCTCGACGAAGATCCCGACCCGCAGCTGATCGCCGATCAGGTCGAACTGTGGTTCGTCGAGCAGCCGGAAGCCCGGCACGTACGACGCGATCGCGGCCGCCCGGTCCTCGACGGACCTGGTGACGTCCGCCCGGTCGGCGTCCGGGGACACCGCGCAGAAGATGGTGTCCCGCATGATCAGCGGCGGGTCGGCCGGGTTCAGCACGATGATCGCCTTCCCTCGCGCCGCGCCGCCGATGGTCTCCAGCCCGCGACTCGTGGTCCGGGTGAACTCGTCGATGTTCGCCCTGGTCCCGGGTCCGGCCGAGCGTGATGCCACGGTCGCCACGATCTCGGCGTAACCGACCGCCGTCACCCGCGACACCGCATGCACCATCGGGATCGTCGCCTGCCCGCCGCAGGTGATCAGGTTCAGGTTCGGCGCGTCGCGGTGCTCGCCGAGGTTCACCTCCGGCACCACGGCGGGCCCGATCGCCGCCGGCGTCAGGTCGACGGCCCGGATGCCGGCCTCCGCGTAGCGGGGCGCGTTCGCCCGGTGCACCGCCGCCGACGTGGCCTCGAACACCAGGTCCGGCAGCGGGTCCTGCCGCAGCAGCCACCCGGCGCCGTCGCTGCTGACCGCCAGCCCGGCCGCCGCCGCCCGCCGCAGCCCGGGGCTGTCCGGATCGGCGCCGGCCATCCACAGTGGCTCGATCGCCGGCGACCGGAGCAGCTTGTACATCAGGTCGGTCCCGATGTTGCCGGACCCGACGATCGCCGCTCGCCATGTCATGCCCGCTCCCTCGCGAAGGTCAGTCCCACCGTGCCGAGCCCGTCGAACTCGGCCCGGAACTCGTCTCCCGGCCGCACGTCCACGGCCCGCGCGCATGCCCCCGGCAGGATCAGGTGCCCGGCCCGCAGACGGACCCCGAATCGCGCGACCGTCCGCGCCAGCCACGCCACGGCGGTCACCGGGTTCCCGAGCACCGCGTCCGACCGGCCCGCCGCCACGATCTCGGTTCCGCGACGCAACACCGCGGCGATGCCGCGAGGATCGATCTCATCCGGTCGTACGCGCTGAGCACCGACCACGAATTCGGCGGAGGAGGCGTTGTCCGCGATCGTGTCGGCCAGGCTGATCTGCCAGTCCGCGATCCGGCTGTCGATCAGCTCGATCGACGGGGCGAACGCCTCGGTCGCCGCGAGCACGTCGTCCTCGGTGCAGTCCGCCCCCGGCAGGTCGTCGCCGAGCAGGAACGCCACCTCGATCTCCACCCGCGGGAAACAGAACCGTGACGCGTCGGCGGGTTCGTCCTCGGACAGTCGCATGTCGGCGAGCAGATGCCCGTAGTCGGGTTCGTCGACGCCCATCATCTCCTGCATCACCTTCGACGAGAGCCCCACCTTGTGCCCGACGACCGGGGCACGGCGCCGCCGGATGTTGTGCAGCTGGATCTCGTACGCGTCGCTCGCCGACAGCCCCGGGAACTCCGCGGTGACCGGCGCGATCGGTGCCCGGTCCCGTTCGGCGTCCCGCAGCCGGCCGGCGATCCGCCGCAGTTCGTCAGCGCTGACCATCGCGGTCCTCCATCCTCTCGGCCCGCTCCGCTCCGGGCGCATCGTGATCCCGCGCCCCACCCGGCCGGCCGTGCCCGGCACCGGTGATTCCGCTCCCGGAGCCGCTCTCGGGTACGGCTTGCGGGGGCTGCGGGCGGGCCGGGCCGGCGGCGTGGCGGCCGGCCCGGCGGCCGGAGAACACGCAGTCGGCCAGGGACAGGCCGCTGACGTACGAACCGGAACAGATGCCGACAGCGGTACGCCCCGCCGCGTACAGACCCGGGATCGAGGATCCGTCCGGGCGCAGCACCTCACCGGTCACCTCGTCGACGGTGAGACCGCCGAGCGTCAGCATCGGCGCCGGTAACGCCCGCAACGACACGTCCAGCAGCGAGAACGGTGCCCTGTCCAGCGACCGGGTCAGCTCCGCCGGTTTGCCGGCCGGGTCGGGTGCTCCCGTGAAGCGGGCGAGGTTGGTGGCCGACACGGTCGCGGCCAGGCCGTCCGGGTCGATACCGGCACGGCGGGCCAGTGCCGCCAGGGTGGGAGCCGACGTCCGGCGGGCGGTGAACAGCCACCACGACTGCCAGCGCTGGAACCACAGGGTCTGGCCCGGCAGCTGGCGGCGCGCCTCCCGGAGGACGTCCGCGTCCAGGAGCAACCAGGCCCTGCCGTCCGGGCAGGCGCGGACCGCGTCGCCGATCGCCGCCCCGTACCGTGACTCGTCGCAGACCCGCCGCCCGTCCCGGTCGACGAGGAGCCCCCCGAGCAGCGCCGAGGGCGGGGTGATGAACCGCCAGAGGCTGATCCGGTCGAGGTGCCGGACGCCCGCGCCCGCCCGCGTCCCGAGCCGGATGCCGGAACCGTCGTCGCCGGGTGTCCCGAGCCGCAGCCCGCGCACGCCCGGTGCGTGGTCGCGCATCATCTCCCGGTCGAAGACGAAACCGCCGGCGGCCAGCACCACGGCATCGGCGCGGATCCGCAGTTCACGGCCGTGACGTTCCTCGATCCGGGCGACCGCCCGGTGCAGTGCACGCCCGAGCCAAGGCAGGTAGACGCCCGGCTTGACCGACCATCGGTGCAGCGTGCGATGCGCGAACCGGGCCCACGCGGGCGCATCCCGCAGAGTCCGGCAGACCACCACCCCCGGCTGTGGTGCACCGCTGTCCCGGCCGGACTGTGGCAGCGGTGCGCGACTGCCGGGGATGTCCAGGGTGACCGCGCGGGTCTGCGGCAGGAAGCGGACACCCCTGGCCAGCGCGGCCGCGGCCAGGGCGGCGTGGAGGGTGCCACCGGAGGTGCCGGGCGCGTGGGTACGGTGACCGCGCGGTGCCGCGTCCGGGTGGGCGTGCTCACTGCCCGACTGGTACAGGTAGTACCGGTTCGTCGGGTAGGACGTCTTGTACGGGCAGAGCGTCGCGTCGAACGGGACGCCGTGGTCCTCCAGCCACGCGAGCAGTCCGGCGGATTCGTCGCAGAACCGTAGCAGGGTCGCGGCCGAGACGGCGTCGCGTGTCTCGTGGCGCAGGTAGGCGTACATCATCCCGGGGTCGTCCTTGATCCCCGCGGCCAGCTGCTGACGGGTGCCGCCGCCGGCGTAGACGACGCCGCCGGAGACAGCCGTGGCGCCGCCGCCGCTGAAACGGTCGACGACCAGGACGTCGGCTCCGGACTCGGCGGCCTCGATCGCGGCGCAGGCCCCGGCCGCGCCGAAGCCGACGATCACGACGGTGGCCTCCATACACACCTCCTGATGGCGGCATCGGCCGAATAACTATAACCTGTTCTAGTGTTGCGCGAGGAGGAATACGACGTCGTCGTGGTGGGCAGCGGCGCGGCCGGCATGACGGCCGCGCTCACTGCCGCACACCGTGGGCTCAGTGCTGTAGTCATTGACAGCGCCGAGGTGTACGGCGGCTCGACCGCCCGCTCCGGCGGCGGGCTGTGGCTGCCTGGACCGGAAGCGGCTACCTATCTGAAACACGTTGCAGGTGACGAGGTGTCGCCGGCCCGGCGGGACGCGCTGCTCGAGCACGGGCCCGCGGTGCTCGCGTTCGTACGCGAGCACACCCCGCTCGAGTTCGCCCGGGTGCCCGGTTACCCCGACTACCACCCGGAGGCGCCCGGCGGGCTCGCCGAGGGACGGACGGTCGAGCCACGGCCCCTGGCCGCACGCCTGGTGGCCGACGACCTCGAGGCGCTGGCCCCGCCGTACCGGGCCGCGCCGAACGGGATCGCGGTGACCGCCGTCGACTACCGCTGGCTGTCGCTCGGACTGCGGCACCCACGGTCGGCGCTGACCGCCGTCAAGCTCGCGGCCGGACGGTTCCGGGGAAAACGGCTGACCATGGGGCAGGCGCTCGCTGCCGGGCTGCGGGCCGGACTGCGGGCGGCCGGGGTGCCGGTGCGACTGGGTACGCCGATGACCGCGCTGCACACCGAGGACGGCCGGGTCACCGGCGCGGACAGCGCCGGGACGCGGTTCCGGGCCCGGCGCGGGGTGATACTGGCCAGTGGCGGGTTCGACCACAACGAGCCGATGCGCCGTCAACATCACGGCCTGGGCGCCGGCTGGACGGTCGGCGCGGCCGGCAACACCGGCGCGGGCATCGAGGCGGGACAGCGGCTGGGAGCGGCCCTGGATCTGATGGACGAGGCCTGGTGGGGGCCGACGCTGCCGCTGACCGGTGGGCCGTACTTCTGCCTCGCCGAACGCAACCTGCCGGGCAGCCTGATCGTCGACGGCACCGGCCACCGGTTCGTCAACGAGGCGGCGCCGTACGTCGACGTCGTGCACGCCATGCTGGGCCGGGCCGGGTCGGGCCCGCACCTGCCGTGCTGGCTGGTCACCGACCGTTCCTACCGGGACCGGTACCTGTTCGCCGGGCGGGCGCCGCGGGCCCCGCTGCCGCGCCGCTGGTTCGACGCCGGGATCGCGCACCGGGCGGGCACGCTCGAGGAGCTGGCCGGCCGGATCGGGGTGCCGGCCGAGGCGTTGCGGGCGACGGTGGAGCGGTTCAACGGGTTCGCCGGGCGCGGGCACGATGACGACTTCCGGCGCGGCGAGTCGGCGTACGACCGGTACTACGGTGACCCACGGCAGCGGCCGAACCCCTGCCTCGGGCCCTTGCTCCGGCCGCCGTTCCTGGCGTTCTCACTGGTCCCCGGCGATCTGGGGACCAAGGGCGGGCTGCGCACCGACGAGCGGGCCCGGGTCCTGCGTCCCGGCGGCACCCCGATCCCCGGCCTGTACGCGGCCGGCAACGTGAGCGCCTCGGTGATGGGCCGTGGCTACGCCGGCGCCGGCGCCACCCTCGGCCCGGCCATGACATTCGGCTACCTGGCCGCCCTGGACATCGCCGGCCGTACCTGAGGCAGGTCCGGACAGCCCGTGGCCGGCGTGCGACACGGCCGGTGCGGGATGGGCGGGGTGTGTGGACTCGGTTCCCTACCGTGACCGATGGCGCCGTATGGTGACCGTCCCACGTGGATCACAGGGGGTGAGAGTGCCGACCCGACTCGCGCCTGTCGCGACCAAGCCCGCGGAGACCCGGCCCGCCGAGGTCGTGCCGGTGCCGCCGGAGCCCGGCGGACTCGCCGCCCGGTTACGGGCCAGGCTCAACACGCCCCGGCTGTACTGGCTGACAGCGGCCGGACTGGTGGTGCTGGCACTCGCGACCGGCGCGGCCGCGGTGGCCGACGTACGGCAGCGGGAAGCACTGATCACCGACGTCGCCGAGGTGAGCGGCCCGATCAGTGTCGACGCGCAGACGCTGTACCGGAACCTGGCCGACGCCGACGCCACGGCGGCGACCGCGTTCCTGGCCACCGACGGCGAGTCACCGGAGCTGCGCACCCGCTATCTCGACGACCTGGCCCGGGCGACCTCGGCCCTGACGATCGCGCTGCGCGACGCCGACGACGCGGAGGCGGAGCTGCTCCGGGTGGTCGCCGATCAGCTGCCGGCCTACACCGGCCTGGTCGAGACGGCCCGGTCGTACCAGCGGCTCGGTGTCCCGCTGGGCGGCGCCTACCTGCGGGAGGCGTCGGGGCTGATGCAGCAGACGATCCTGCCGGCCGCGGCCGGGGTCTTCGACAGCACGCACCGGCGACTGGTCACCGAGCAGGATGAGGCGGCCGGCTTCCCGTGGCTGGTGACGCTGCTCGTGCTGGCGACCGGTGCGGCGCTGATCGCCGCGCAGGTGCTGGTGGCCCGCCGCAGCCGGCGGACCTTCAACCTGGGGTTGGTGGCGGCGAGCGCGATCACGGTGCTGGCGCTGCTCTGGTCGGTGGTGGCGCTGGGCGCCTCGGCCGCGCGGCTGGAGACGGGCCGGCGCGACGGCTCGGTGCTGGTGTCACTGCTCGCGAACGCCGGGCGGGCGGCGTTGCAGGCCCGCGCGAACGAATCGCTCACCCTGGTGGCCCGGGGTGGCGGCGCCACGCTCGAGAAGGACTTCACCGCCCGGATGGACGAACTGATCGGCGTGGACGGGCGGCGTGGCCTGTTCGCCCGGGCGCTCGCTCAGGCCCCGTCGTCGGATCGGCGCGCGATCGCCGCCGCCCGCGACGAGGCGGTCCGCTGGCGCACACTGCACGAGCAGGTCCGGGTGGCGGACAACGGCGGTGACTGGGACAAGGCGGTCGAGCTGGCCACCGCGCCCGGCGACGACGCCCTGCCCGCGGTGTTCGCCCGGCTGGACAGCGGCCTGGCCGAGGCGCTGGCGGTCGGCAACGCGCGGGTCGACGGCCAGGCGGAACAGGCGGCGAACGCGCTCCGCGGCCTGCTGCCGGGTGTCGTCCTGCTCACCGTGGGCCTGGTGGCCGCGGTGGTGTTCGGATTCCGGCCGCGGATCGGGGAGTACCGATGAGGACGACGACGAAGGTGACGGCGGCTGTGCTGATGGTCGCTCTGGTGGCCGCCGGCTGCGGCACGCCCGAGGAGCAGCGGCCGGTCGCGGCGGACGCCAGGGCGGTGGTTCCGCAGCCGCTGAACGTGCAGGACCCGGCCGAGGTCCCGAGCAAGGCGCCGGTGCCCACCTGTGACAACCGGGCGAGTCTGCGGCCGCCGGCCTCGATGCCGAAGGCCGGTGCCATGCCGGCGAAGAGCACAATGGCGCGGATCGCGGAACGTGGCCGGCTCGTGGTGGGGATCGACCAGAACGCCTACCTGTTCGGGTTCCGCGATCCGGCGAGCGGCGAACTGGTCGGTTTCGAGATCGACTTCGCGCGCGAGGTGGCGCGGGCGATCTTCGGTGATCCGCGCAAGGTGCAGTTCCGGGCGATCACCACGGCCGAGCGTATCCCGGTGCTGCAGAACAAGGAGGTCGACCTGGTCATCCGGACCATGTCGATGACATGCGAGCGGTGGCAGCAGGTGTCGTTCTCGGCCGAGTACATCGCCTCCCGGCAGCGGCTGCTGGTCCGTAAGGCCGACGGCATCAAGGACTTCCCCGACCTGGCCGGCAAGAAGGTGTGCGCGACCCGGGGCAGCACCAGCATCGTGACCATCGCGGAGCAGCCGTCCAGGCCGGTCCCGGTGAGCACCGACAGCACGCTGGACTGCCTGGTGCTGCTGCAGCAGGGCCAGGTGCAGGCCGTCTCGACGATCGACATCCTGCTGGCCGGCCTGGCCGCACAGGACCCGACCACCGAGGTGACCGGCAAACCCGTCTCCGACGAGCCGGCCGGGATCGGCATCCCCAAAGAACACGCCGACATGGTCCGGTTCGTCAACGGGGTGCTGGAGAGGATGCGGTCCGACGGTACGTGGACACGCATCTACGACCGATGGCTGAAGCCCCGGCTCGGCCCGGCCAGCCCACCGGTCCCGGTCTATTCCGACTGACTATCGTTCGGACGACAGTGCAGGTAGACGGCCTGGACTACCCTGACGCAGCCGGTGGCGTGCCGGCCTGAACTCAGGGATGGTGGCCCGTGCTGACCGCGACCGTGGTGTTCCTGGCGATCGGCGGCGTGGCGGTGGCGGTCCTGGCCGTCGCGCTG
Organism: Actinoplanes sp. NPDC023801; assembly: GCF_040639655.1. Taxonomy (NCBI): domain Bacteria; kingdom Bacillati; phylum Actinomycetota; class Actinomycetes; order Micromonosporales; family Micromonosporaceae; genus Actinoplanes; species Actinoplanes sp. NPDC023801. Next base: position 310,800 of record NZ_JBFAAI010000002.1, read on the forward strand.
CTCGGCGGCGAGTTGCTGCACCTCGGCCACCCGGATGCCGGCGGACCGGTCTCGACCGAGGTGGTCGCCGGTTTCGCCGGGGCGTTCGGCTTCGCGGCCGCCGCCGCCTCGGAGCTGCTCACCGCCCGTACCGCCGGGTCGATCGCCCTTGCCGTGGCGGTCGGCGCGCTGGCCGCCGTGCCCGCCGCCTGGCTCGCGTGGCGCCTGTCGCGGGCGGCCCGGAACATGCGCACCGACGCGACACCGCAGCGGCAGCATCTGGTCGGCTCGCTCGGTGTGGTCGTCACGCCGGTCCCGGCCGGAACGGGTTACGGCGAGGTGCGGGTCCGGCTCGGCGGCCAGCCGGTGAAGCTCTACGCGCGCGCGGATCGTGCCATCCCCACCGGCGCCCGGATCTTCGTGGTCGAGGCGCCCAGTGAGACGAGTGTCGTCGTCGAGGAAACACCCCACACCGAAGAAGCACCCCATACATAAGAAGGTCTGAATGAGTCCATTGCTGATCGCGATCGGCGGCGGTGTGCTGCTGGTCGTGCTGCTCGTCGTGTTCATCCTGTCCCGGATCAAGGTGGCCGGGCCGAACGAGGCGTTCATCATCACCGGCCGCAAGGGCAAGACGACCCAGGGCCTGGACGGCACCAGCAGCACCGACATGTCGGGACAGAAGGTCGTCATGGGCGCCTCGGTCTTCGTGCTTCCCGTCGTGCAGAAGCTGCAGTCGCTCGATCTGTCCAGCCGCCGCATCGACGTCGGCATCAAGGGCGCGGTGTCGAAGCAGGGCATCCGCGCCGAGCTGCACGGCGTGGCGATCGTGAAGGTCGGCGGCACCGAGGACGCGATCCGCGCCGCCGCCCAGCGCTTCCTGCACCAGCAGTCGGAGATCGAGGACTTCACCCGCGAGGTGCTGGCCGGCGCGCTGCGGTCGATCGTCGGCCGGCTCACCATCGAGGAGATCATCCGGGACCGGGCGGCGTTCGCGAGCGCGGTCGCCGAGGAGGCCGAGCACTCGATGACCAACCAGGGTCTGGTGCTCGACACCTTCCAGCTGCAGGACATCCTGGCCGAAGGCTCGTACCTGCAGGATCTCGGCCGTCCGGAGGCGGCCCGGGTGCTCAAGGACGCGGCCATCGCCGAGGCCCGCGCCCGGCAGGCCGCCGAGCAGGAGCGGCTGCTCGCCGAGGAGGCGATCGCCGAGGCGAACCGTAACCTCGCGCTGAAGCAGGCCGGCATCCAGGCCGAGATCGACGCGGCGAAGGCCCAGTCGGCCGCCGCCGGGCCGCTCGCCCAGGCCGAACGGGACCAGAAGATCCTCGCCGAGCAGCAGAAGGTGGCCGAGCAGAACGCCGAGCTGAAGCAGCGCCAGCTGGACACCGAGGTGCGCAAGCCCGCCGACGCCGCCCGGTACCGGGTGGAGCAGGAGGCCGAGGCGGCCCGCAGCGCCGCGGTGCTGCACGCCGACGCGCAGCGGCAGGCCACCATCGCCGGTGCGCAGGCGCAGGCCGAGCAGGCCCGCCTGACCGGTGAGGGTGAACGGGCACGGCGTGCCGCGCTGGCCGAGGCCAATGCGATCGAGGGTGCCAAGGAGGGTGAGGCGGAGCAGCGGCGTCGTACCGCGATCGCCGAGGCAATCGAGCGGGAGGGTTCGGCCGAGGCCGCGGCGATCCTCGCCAAGGGTCAGGCCGAGGCGGAGGCGATGGCCCGCAAGGCCGAGGCTTTCGCGGCGTACGGCGACGCGGCCGTGATCGACCTGCTGGTGAAGGTGCTGCCGCAGGTCGTCGAGGCGGCCAGCGCTCCGCTCGCCAACGTCGACAAGCTGACCGTCATCTCGACCGACGGTGCCACGTCGCTGACGAAGTCGGTGGCCGGCAACGTGGCGCAGGGTTTGCAGATCGGCACCGACCTCACCGGTATCGACCTGACCGGCCTGCTGGCGAAACTGGGCGGTGCGGCGAAGGCCAACGGCGACCACCCGGCCGTCGAGGCGAAGATCCAGGACTGAGTCGTTCCACGTCGGCGGGGACGTCTCACGTCCCCGCCGGCAGGCAGGCGCCGCTCGGCACCTCGTCGCGGGCCTTCTGCTTCAGCGCGGTGCCTTCGAGGGCGTACCGATAGGTGATCCTCAGCTTGGGACAGCCGTTCCCCGCCGTGCCGTGGGCCTGGACGACGATCTCGCCGGAGCGTACGGCGACGGCGGTCACCCAGGGCTTGTCGGCGGCGGCGACGTCCTTGAGCAGCGGGGTGCCGATCCGCCACGGTCGCTGGGCCGGGGAGGATCCGTCGAAGACCTCGACGGTCGACGGGAAGTAAGGAGCAGCACCGTCACAGGTGCGGGCGACGAGGCTGTCGGCGACCCCGTCGCCGGTGACGTCACCGGTTGTGACCTGCTGGACGACGGCCTCCTGCTCCGGGTCGTCACAGGCCAGGACGAAGGCGTCCCAGTCGGCCTCCTTGCCGACGCTCGCCAGGTTGCCGGCGGGGTTCTCGGCCTCGGGCAGCTGCTCGCCGGAGACGGCCGGAGCCGGCGCCGGGGAGGAGGCGGGTGTCGCGGCCGGTGTCTTCCCGTCATCGGTGCACCCGGCCAGCAGGGCGGCCGTCAACGCCGTGAGCAGCGCGAACCTCATGATTCACAGATTAGGCGCGAGAACCATTCCGCTGGTGGGAACGCCGGTTCCGGCGGTCACCAGGACCGGGCCGTCGCCGGGGACCTGGTTGACCGCGGTGCCGCGGACCTGCCGTACCGCCTCGGCGATGCCGTTCATGCCGTGGATGTACGCCTCCCCCAGCTGCCCGCCGTGCGGATTGACCGGCAGCCGTCCGCCGAGCTCGATCCCACCGCCGGCGATCAGGTGCCGGGCCTCCCCCGGGCCGCAGAACCCCAGTTCCTCCAACTGCATCAGCACGTACGGGGTGAAGTGGTCGTACAGGATCGCGGTCCGCACGTCGGCCGGCCGGAACCCGGACCGCTCCCACAGTTGCCGGGCGACCACCCCCATCTCCGGCACCGCCGCCGTGGACGCCCGGTAGTAGCTGGTCATCACGTACTGGCCGGGTCCGCTGCCCTGGGCCGCGGCGGCGATCACCGCGGGCGGCCGGGCCAGGTCGCGGGCCCGTTCCAGGGATGTGACGACCACGGCGACCGCGCCGTCGCTCTCCTGGCAGCAGTCGAGCAGGCGCAGCGGCTCGGCGATCCAGCGGGAGGCGCGGTGGTCCTCGAGGGTGATCGGACGGCCGTGGAACCAGGCGTACGGGTTGGTCGCCGCGTGCCTGCGCGCCGCCACGGTGACCCGCCCGAAGTCCTCGCCGGTGGCACCGTGCTCGTGCATGTAGCGCCGGGCCACCATGGCGACCTGCGCGGCCGGGGTGGCCAGCCCCATCGGGACGTGCCAGGCGGAGTCCGGGTCCGGGGACACGTAGGCCTGCCCGAACCTTCGGCCGGACCGTTCGTTGAGCGCGCGGTAGCAGACCACCACGTCGGCGATGCCCGCATCGACGGCGAGAACGGCCTGCTGGACGACCGCGCACGCGGCGCCGCCGCCGTACCCGATCCGGGTCAGGAAGGTCAGCTCGCCGATGCCGAGCTCACGGGCGACGGCGATCTCGCTGTTGCTGTCCATGGTGAAGGTGCACAGGCCGGACACGTCGGCGGGCCGCAGCCCGGCGTCGTCCAGGGCGGCGCGGATCGCCTCGGCGGCGAGCCGGAGTTCGCTGCGGCCGGAATCCTTGGAGAACTCGGTGGCGCCGATGCCGGCGATCGCGGCGGTCACGACGCCACCTCCACGGAGCCGGTGACGTGCACGCCGTGCGCGGTGCGGCCGACCACGTCCACGCGATCGGTGAACACCTGGCCGGTGAAGGTCAGCACGTCATAGGCGTGACACGGCGTTCCGAGGCGGATGCTGATCGAGCGGACGCGCCGGGCGGGGCCGAGCCGGTCGGTGACGAAGCGCTGGACCAGGCCGGTCGTGGTGAGGATGTTGAGGAAGATGTCCTTGCCGCCGAGCCGGACCGCCGAGTCGCGGTCGTGGTGGACGTTCTGGAAGTCACGGGTCGCGAGGGCCGTGCTCACGATCAGGGTCGGTGTGACGTCGAGCGTCCACGGTTCGAGGGCCGGCACGTCGGGACGCCAGATCGGCAGGCCCCCGTCGAACGCGATCCGCACCGGGTCGCCGATCCCAGGACGCGGGCCGCGGTACTCGGCGACCAGGCGCACGCCTTCGGGCAGATCGACGAGCGCGACCGTGAACGGTGCTCGCCGTCCGGGCACCGGTGGATGGTGGTGCACCACGAAACTGTGGACGGTTCCGGTGCCGGTCGCTACCGCGTACTCCGGCTTGAAGGAACCGCACCCCGGGCAGGCCGGGCCGGGCGGATGACGCACGGTGCCGCATGCGCCGCAGCGTTGCAGGCGCAGCTCGCCGGCCGTGACGCCCGCCCAGAAGAACGCGTTGTCGGCGGTGAGCACCGGCGCGATGGGCTCGGCGGCGGGCCGGCTCGTGGTGGTACCGGCCGGCCGGTACCGCAGGATCCGGAAGGTCATCTCGGCCACTGGTTCGTCGCCGGCTGTCCAGGTGGTGGCGGTCGTGACGAACCAGCCCTCGCCGAGAGCCGTCCTTTTCGGACCCGTCACCGATACGAGGCGGCTGCGAACGGTGATCTCCTCGCCGATCCGCAGGTAACGGTGATAGGTCTGCGAGGAGTCGGTGGCCACCACGGCGTCGAAGCCCGACTCGTCGAGCAGCTGTGACATCACCTGCAGGGGATCCGTCCGGGTCGGCGGTGTCAGGCCGCGCATGGTCCAGACCTGGATCATCGCGGGCGGCGCGATCCCGTCCCGTTCGTAGGCGGGGTTGGTGTCCCCCATCGCCTCCAGCCAGTTGCGGATCATCGGCAGGTTGACCGGATCCCGCGCCGCGGCGGGAGCGGTGTCCCCCGTGGCGAGCAGCCGCTCCGCAGTGGCCCGGATGAGGGACTCGACATCAGGCGACACGGTCATCCGGCTTCACCTCGGCACGTCATCCGGCTTCACCTCGGCACTCTCGGCAGGCCGAGGCCCGCGCTCGCGATGATCTCCCGCTGGATCTCGTTGACGCCGCCGCCGAACGTCAGCACCAGATCACGCCGCTCGTGCACGTCGAGCCACTCGAGCAGTTCCGCGGTCACCGGGTCGCGCGGGTCGCCGTGCCGCGCCACGACCTCGGACAGTTCCTGCTCGAGCCGCAGCAGCCGCTCGGAGGAGAAGACCTTGGTGGCGGAGGCGTCGGCCGGCTCCGGCGCCGCACCGGCGACCTGCCAGTTGAGCAGCTCGTTCACGCGATGTGCGGCGTGGGTCCGGGCCAGGGCGCGGCGGACGTCCGCCTCGTTCTCCACCCCGATGTCGTACGCCCAGAGCCGCACCCGATCGAGCAGGGCACCGATCCGGCCGGCCGGGCCCAGCATGACGCGCTCATGGTTGAGCTGCGTGGTGATCAGCCGCCAGCCGTCGCCCTCGGCACCGACGCGGCGTCCGGCCGGCACGCGTACCCCGCTCAGATAGGTGGCGTCGACGTGGTGGGTGCCGTCGCACGTGATGATCGGCGTCCACGAGTATCCCGGGTCGCCGGTGTCCACGATCAGGATCGACAGCCCGCGGTACCGCTCCGGTGACGTCCGGCAGGCCAGCCACAGGAAGTCCGCCTCGTGCGCGCCGGTGGTGAACGTCTTCTGCCCGTCGACCACGTACCCGTCGCCGTCGCGCACCGCACGGGTCCGCAGCGCGGCCAGGTCGGTCCCGGCCTCCGGCTCGGTGTACCCGATCGCGAAGTGCAGCTCCCCGGCGAGGATCCGCGGGAGGAAGTAGCGCCTCTGCTCGTCGGTGCCGTACGCGAGCAGTGTCGGCGCGACCGTCTGCAGTGTCACCGCGGGCAGCGGCACGTCGGCGCGGGCCGCCTCGTTCACGAAGATCTGCTGCTCGGCGGGTCCGAGGCCGCGGCCGCCGTACTGGTCCGGGAAACCGAGCCCGAGCCACCCGTCGCGGCCGAGCCGGGCCACCAGGTCACGGAAAGCGTCACCGTGCCTCTCGCGCAGCAGCACGCGGCGCTCCACGGGCGTCAGGATCCCACCGAGGTACGACCGCAGTTCGTCCCGTAGTGAGCGCTGCTCCGCAGTCAGTTCGACGAACACGCCGGGCCCCCGTCCGCCTCGGGGCCGGTTCCGGGCCGCCGGTTCCCGGCTGTGTTGAGGCCCGCCGCCGGCCGCCGGCTCGCGGCCGTCTCCCCGCCCGCCGCCGGCCGGCTCCCGGCTGTCACCCGGTCGGCGAGCAGGGCCAGCCGGTGTTCGCCGCCGCCGAGGAACCGGACCAGGTCGCGGATCAGCGCGGTGTGCCGGTGCAGCGGGTAGTCGACCGACAGGCCGAGCCCGCCGTGCAGGTGGTGACAGGTGCGGGCGGCAGGCGGCGCCTCGGCGGTGAGCCACTGCGCGGCCACGTCCAGGTCGTCGTCGGCGGGCCGGCCGGTGCCGAACCGCCACGCCGCGGTGAGCGCCACCAGATGCAGGGTCCGGCTGGTGATGCAGACGTCGGCGATCTGCTGCGCCACGGCTTGGAAGGTGGCGAGCGGCCGCCCGAACTGGTGCCGGTTCCGCACATGCTCGGCGGTCAGCCCGAGCGCTCCGGCCAGGGCCCCGTCACCGAGTGCGCAGGCACCGGCGATTGCATACCGGTGCAGGTCAGCGTGACACCCGGCACCGCTCGGGTGGCTCGCCGCCCCGCTCGGGTAGCGCGCCGCCGCACCGCTCGGATCATCGGCCGCACCGCTCGGGTTACCGGCCGCACCGCCCAGGATTTCGGCGGGGGCCCGGTCCAGGGTCAGGATGCCGCCGGCCAGAAGCGCTCCGGGGCCGGACGGATCGACGATCACGACGGCCGGCCCGGCGACCGTCACCAGGAGACGGTCCGCTGCGATCACTCCGGTCTTGACGCCGGTGACGGTACCGTCCGGCGCGAGGATGGTGCGGGGTGCCGGCGGGAACGGGTCGCCCGGTTCGGCGACCGCCGCTCCGAGAGTGCGGCCGGTCAGCAGTTCCTCCTGCTGGCTCGGCGTGCCCCACCGGGCGACCGGGAGCACGCCGAGCGCCAGATGCGGCAACGCCGGAACACTCAGGGCACGGCGGCCGATCTCGGTGAGCACGAGCGCGGTCTCCAGGACACCGAGCCCGGCGCCGCCGAGGCGTTCCGGGACGGCGAGGGTGAGCAGTCCGGCCTGACCGAGCGTCGCCCACGATTTGTCCGGTTCGCCGGTGACGCCGTCGAGCACGTCGGCGGCGAGACGGGTGATCGCCTCCTGTGTCTCGTCCAGCCGGAAATCCATGGCACCGATTAGAACACGTTTCAGTTTGTGGTTGCCACCGCCGGGTGACACGAGGACGCAACTCGCCGTTGCTAGGCTTGATTCAGAGCGGAGGGGCGATCATGGCGAGTGCAAGAACGGGTACCAACACGCGCAACACTCTCGTCGGCGCGGAGACCGAGCAGGGGTCGGCGGCGCAGCGCGACCGGCGGCGCCGAATCCTCGAGGCGACGCTGGTGCTGGCGTCCAAGGGCGGTTACGACGCGGTGCAGATGCGCACGGTCGCGGAGCGGGCCGGGGTCGCCCTGGGCACGCTCTACCGCTATTTCCCGTCGAAGATCCACCTGCTCGTGTCGGCGCTCGCCTCCGAGTTCGAGTCCATTCAGGAGAAGCTCGGGCGCAAACCCATTCCGGGCGATACGCCGTACGACCGGATGCTCTATGTCCTCGGCCGGATGACCCGGGCCATGCAGCGTGAGCCACTGCTCGCCGAGGCCATGACACGGGCCTTCATGTTCGCCGACCCGTCAGCGTCGGCCGAGGTCAACGCGGTGGCCCGGCTGATGGAGGAGATGTTCACACGCGCCATGCACGACGGCGACGGCGCCGAGCCGACCGCCGACGACCGGGCGAAGGCGCGAGTCATCGGCGACGTGTGGCTGTCCAACCTGGTGGCCTGGGTGACCCGCCGCGCCTCCGCGAACGACGTCGTCAACCACCTCGAACTGGCCACCCGCCTCCTGCTGCACTGACCTCCCCACCCGCGTGGCGAACCGCGGCTCGTGGGCGGGCGCGGGACACCACGCGGGACTGCGGCGGGCGTCAGCCGAGCAGGGAGATGAGCTTCTCGAGGGCCTGCTTGGCAGCGGGACCGGCCTGCTTCTCCAGCATGGCGGCCATCGGGCCGTTGAGGGCTGGCCCGGCGAACTCCATCTCGTAGGTGATCATCGAACCGGCGCCGGCAGGTTCGATGACGAAGCGGTTCTTGGCCTTGACCCCCATCGGGCCGTCGCCGGCCATCTCGAGGCGGATCGGGGCGTCCGCGGTAACGACCTTCCAGGCCATCTCGGCGGGCATGCCCATCAACTTCACCTTCTGCTTGTACGTGGTGCCCTCCGCCACCGTCGCCGGCACGTCACCGGTGAAGCCCTGGTGCATGCTGTTCCACTCGGGAGTACGGGGCAGATCGGTGACGACCTGCCACACCTTGTCGGGCTCCGCCGTCGCGGTCGCCGAGACGGTCACCTTGGGCATTGTCAACCTCCTGATAAGCCGTGGCCGCTATGTCCTGAAAGCCGTGGCCGCGGGGTCCTGATGGGCGTAGCCGCGGTGTCCTGACGGGTCGTGGCCACGGTTCCTACCGAGCCGTGGCCGCGATGTCGAGTCCGGCCACGTGGCCGAACGTCATCGCCGGCCCGAGGGTCGAACCGGCGCCGGCATAGCTGTGGCCCATGACGGCGGCGCTCGCGTTGCCGGCCGCGTACAGTCCGCCGATCACCGTGCCGTCGGGGCGCAGTACCCGGGCGCGGGCGTCGGTGGTGAGGCCACCCTTGGTGCCCAGGTCACCGGGCACGATCGTGAAGGCGTAGTACGGCGGCAGCCAGATCGGTGCCAGGCAGGGGCTCGGCCGATTTGCCGGGTCGGCGAAGTAGGCGTCGTAGGCGCTGTCACCGCGGTGGAAGTCGGGGTCGCGCCCGGCACGGGCCTGTGCGTTGAACCGGCTGATCGTCGCGCTCAGCGCCGCCGCCGGCACGCCGATCTTCGCGGCCAGCCCGCCGATCGTCCAGTCCTTGACCAGCGCCCCCGAGGAGTACCAGTCGGCGGGGTAGGGCAGCAGCGGGGCCAGGTCCTTGAACAGGTACCGGTTGCGGTAGTCCTGGTCGGTGATCATCCAGCAGGGGATGTGGCCCTTCTCGTACATCGTGTGCACGACGTCGCTGTAGGGCGCGGCCTCGTTGACGAACCGCTTCCCGGCCTGGTTCACGAAGATCGTGCCGGGCAGGGTGCGCTCGGAAAGACAGAACCAGGGTTCGCCGGGCAGGGGGATCATCGGGCCCCACCACGCGTCGTCCATCAGCCCGAGCGCCGCCCCGGCCCGCTGACCCGCCTCGATGCCGTCGCCGGTGTTGGAGTCTGCGCCGATCGTCCAGTCCGTGCCGATCGGTGCGGCCTGGAACTGCTTGCGCATCCGCTCGTTGTGCTCGAACCCGCCGCTGGCGACGACCACGGCGCGCCGGGCCCGGATCAGGGTCTCGGCACCGTCGTGGCGGGTCAGCACCCCGGCCACCCGGCCGTCCTCGGAGTGCAGGTCGAGCAGCGGGGTGTTCAGCCGGACCGGCACACCGGCCGCGATCAGGCCGGCCCGCAGCCCGCCGGCCAGTGCCTGGCCCATGGTGACCGGCTTCTTGCCCTGGGCGGCGAGCTGGAGGTACCGCCAGACGATCTCGGTGGCCACGGCGAGGCCGCGCGGGTGCCGGGCGACCAGGGACAGCCACCGGTAGTCGACCGTGTAGACCACGGTGCCGGGCGGGCTCGCCTGGTAGGGGCCGTTGAGGTGGGCCAGTTCGCCGCCGAGGACGTTGGCGTCGAGAGCGAGCGGCTCGATGGAGCGGCCGTCCGGCATCCCGCCGGGCAGTTCGGGATAGTAGTCGGGGTAGCCCTCCATCCAGGCGAACCGCAGCGGCGTCCATTTCTGCAGGTACGCGATGGCGCGCGGGCCGTACGTCAGGAAGGCCTGCCGGCGGGCGGCGGACACCTCGGGCCCGACCACGGCGGCCATGTACGTGTCGGCCTTGCCGAAGGTGTCCGGCACTCCGGCGGCGAGCAGCACGTCGTTGTTCGGCACCCAGATCCCGGCCCCGGATCGGGCTGTCGATCCACCGTAGACGGACGCTTTTTCGACGAGAACCGTGTTCAGTCCGGACCGGGCCGTCGTGAGTGCGGCCGTCATGCCGGCGGCACCGGCACCCACTACGACCACGTCGTACTCCACGGTGCCCGCCATGGCATCCCCATTCGCCGCGCCGTTTACGCCTCCGCAATAACTAGAACAGGTTATAGCAGTGTGATGAGATTCACTAGGCCCGATGCCCTGGCGTATAGGAGCCTGTTGCTGTGAGCGATGTCGACAACGGGCGGCGGCTGCGTGCCGTCGATGACGGGCTGTCCCGGCGGCGGGAGGCGATCGCCGGCCTCGGTGACGCACTGCGGCTGCTGATCGAGAACGCCACCGCCACCGAGGCGCCGACCGAGGAACTGGTCCGGGCCGCCGAACGGATCCGGCATGCCGCGGCACCGCTCGGCGAGCGCGTCCGCGGACGGTTCGAGTCCGCGGCCGCCGACGACCTGCTCGGCGGGGTGCGGCTCTACAACCCGGTGACCGGCGCGGGCAGCGCCTTCGCCCCGCCGCTGGAGATCCGCCGGGAGGACGGCCTCGCGATCGGCACCTGCACGCTCGGCCTCGCCTTCGAGGGCCCGCCCAGTTACGCCCACGGTGGCGTCAGCGCGATGCTCCTCGACCAGATGCTCGGGTACGCGGTCACCGTCTCCGGCCACCCGGGCATGACCGTACGGCTCGACACGGGTTACCGCCGGCCGGTGCCGCTGTACACGCCACTGCGGCTGACCGCCGAGGTCGCCGCGATCGAGGGCCGCCGGGTCACAGCGACCGGCCGCATCGCCACCGCCGACGAACCCGGCGAGGTCCTGGTCGAGGCGACCGGCGTCTTCGTGGCGCTGCGGGCCGAGCAGGCACAACGGCTGTTCGGCCAGGTCATCGGCCGCAACCGGGAGTCCCGCGCCGGCTGAGCCGCTCGACCCCCGGCTGCACGAACACCGGGCTGCTCGACCACCCGGCTACTCGATTACCCGGCTACTCGGCCACCCGGGCCTGCTCGAAGCTCGGCCGGACGTCCGGCTCCGCGCCGAGCCGGGACAGCACCCGGTCCAGCAGGTCCGCGGGCATACCGGAACGCTCGGCCAGGTAGGCGGCCCAGTCCGGCAGCAGCGCCATCAGCTCGCTCACGTCGCCCCGGTAGTCGGCGCGGATCTGCGCGGCCACCGACTCGGCCCGGTGCGGTGAGCAGGTGTCGAACAGATCCGGCGCGAGCGAGGGCCAGGCGTCGAACAGGATCTCGATCAGGTCCTGGAGGTCGTCCGGCTCCGGCCGGTCCGCCCGCTTGCGCCACCATGCCGCGAACACAGCCGGACCGGCGTCCGACGCAGTCTCGGGCGCCTCCGGCGACAGCACCGCAGGCAGGGCGAGAACCGCCTCCGCCAGGCTCCGGCACCGGTGGTACTCGGCGAACTGCTCCGCCGACTCCCCGCCCAGCGCGGCGAACTCCTCCGGGCTCGGCAGCAGATCGGCGAGCAGGCGCGAGTCGTCGACCCGCCGCCACGTCGTGCCACCGGCCGCGACCGCCCCGACGCCGACCTGCCACGCGGCCAGGGCCTCCTCGGGGGAGGCGTAGAAGCCGGCGTGCACCGGCATCGGCGCAAAGGTGCAGGCGTCGACGTCCCACAGGTACCAGCGGACCGGGCCCTCCGTCGTACCGAACGGGGCGACCACGGCGAACCGGCTGCCGTACCGGTCGCGGGTCCACATCACCTCGCCGGCGACCGTGCGAGCGGGCACCGTCAGCCCGGCGCGCTCCCGGGCGGGTGCGGGAAGAACGGCTGCCAGCGCGGCGAGCACCCGCCCGGCCGTTTCACCCGGCCGATCGCGCAGATCGTCGGCGAGCGCGGCGGCCAGGTGGTCCGGGCCGACGTAGCCGCCGTCCGCCGGAAGGTCACCCAGCTCGGCGAGCAACGGGCCGAGGCTCGCGCACAACTCGTCCTCCAGCGCGGTTCCGGTCCGGGGCGAGGCGAGCAGCCGGCCGGCCAGCTCCGCGGCATGCGGCCGGGCCAGCTCGGTGCGCATGAGGCGGCCGCGATCCCAGCCCGCCTCCATGTCACGGAACGACTTCTCGCGCTGGATCCTCCGGACGTTGTCGCGGCGGCGGTCCGCCTTGACCGCCGCCGCCGACTTCGGGGACTTCTTGCGTTTACGTGAGACGGGCACGGGCCGAGAATATGTGCCGCTCTCTCCGGCGGCCTCCCGGCGTCACCCGCACGGGCGTCTCAGCACCGCGCCGGGTCCCACCCGTCCGAGCCACGCAGGAACGCCTCGACGGTGCTGGATGCGGCCTGCTCGGCGGTCAGCTGCGGACGGTTCGCCGAGACGATCGCACCGGGGCCGAAGTTGCGGTACTCGGCGAACCGGGCCTCCTCCCACGGCCAGGTGCCGAAGTCGGACCAGGCCTCGTCCGGGATGTGCGCACCGATCCACGACTCCCGGATGACGGTCTGCCCGATCGCGTTCGGATCCTGGCTCGGATGCCACGGCCGGCCGAGGAAGACGGTCCCGGCCGCGGCGTCCGAGGTGAACCGGGATCGGTGGAACAGCAGCCCGTGCGGATTGGTGATGTCGGTGCTGGGCGCGGTGACGTACCCGTTCGGCGTGGTGCCCCGGTCCAGCGAGTGGATGCGGCACCGGTCGAAGACCGCGGTGGCCCGTCCGAAGATGAAGTCCACGTCACCCTCCACGTAGCAGTCGCGCAGGTAGACCCGGGCGATCACGCCGGCCGCGCTGCTGTTGACGTACAGCGTGTCCTGGTTGGCGAGGAACCGGACCCGGTCGAAGACCAGCCGGTCGGCCCGGGTCAGCACGGCCACCGCCTGCCGGTTGGTGATCTCCGGGTGCGCCGCCTCGTCGAACAGGTTGGCGAAGGTCAGGTTGGCCGCCTTGAAACCGGCACCGTCGACGGTGACCGACGCGCTCCCCGAGGTGCCCCAGGTGCCACCGCCCGGCTTGGGGGTGCCGTTGGCGCGGTCGTCCGCGATCACCACGTCGGCCGGCCGGCGGCCGAGCCCGCGCAATTCGATGTTCGGCTTGGTGGCGGGCACGATTACCTGACCGGAGTACGTGCCGGGACGCACGCCGATGACGTACGGCTCGGTGGCCCCGGCGGGTGCGGCGTCGATCGCCGCCTGGATCCCGCTGTGATCACCGCTGCCGTCCGTGGCCACGATCAGATCGGGCCGGCGGCCGCCCGCGACGGCCGGGCCGGCGACCATCCCGGTGGCGACGATGCCGAGCCCGGACGACATGCCGAGGAAGGTACGCCGACGCATACCACTCTCCTTATGTGGGGATTGCGCTGGGGGAAAGCGCTTTCCTCAGCACCGTAGGGCAGCCACTCGCCAGCGTCAATGGGAAATCCGGGGATGTCCTCAGTGGATACAGTCGCCGGAGTGCGCCGGACGGCGCCGTCGACGACGAGGGGAAGTGCGATGACCGAGCCGTTGTCCCGCCGGACGTTTCTGCGCACCGCTGCCGGTGGCGCCGCCGCTGTGGCCACCGGAGTGACCGCCGCATCACCCGCCCGGGCGGCCGGGAGCCGGGTGCCGCGCGCGGTGCGGGAGCTCGAGGAGAAGATCCAGGCCGGGATGGCCGCGTACGGCATCCCGGGCGTCGCCTACGGCCTGCGCTATCAGGGCCGCGACTACACCGGCGGCTTCGGCGTGACCAACGTGGCCGAACCCGCGCCGGTCGACGCCGACACCGTGTTCCGGATCGCCTCGACGACCAAGACCTTCGTCGGTACGGCCGTGATGCGCCTGGTCGAGCGGGGCCGGCTGGACCTGGACCGGACCGTGCGGGCATACCTGCCGGGTTTCCGGACCAGCGACGAGGCCGCGTCCCGGCGGGTGACACTGCGGCAGACCCTGAACCACAGCGCGGGCTGGCTCGGGGACGTCTACACCGACACCGGCAGCGACGACGCGTTCCTGCAGCGGTACGTCGAGTCGCTGGCCACGGTGCGGCAACTCACCGAGCCGGGGGAAGTGTTCACCTACAACAACACGGCGATCAATGTGGCCGGGCGGATCCTCGAGGTGGCCGCCGGCCGAGGGTTCGAGCAGGCGATGCGCGACCTCGTCCTCGATCCGCTGCGGCTGCGGCACAGCGCGTTCCGCCTCGACGAGCTGGCGGGCGCGCGTGTGGCCGTACCACATGCGTTCGATCCGGACGGAAACGTCGTCGCCGCGCCGGAGGCGCTTGTCATCCCGCGCAGCCTGCACCCCGCCGGTGGGTTGTTCTCCAGCGCGCGGGACCAGCTGAAGTGGGCCCGGTTCCATCTCGGGGACGGCAGTCCGCTGCTGAGCCGGCGGTCGCTGCGGGCGATGCGGTGGCGTCCGGGGCCCGGCGGGACGTTGTTCGTGGAGATCGACGGAGCCGGGGTGACGTGGATGCTGCGGCCGACCGCCGAGGGCCCGCGCGTCGTACAGCACGGCGGTGACCTGCCCGGACAGCACTCCGGGTTCATGATCGTGCCGGAGCGGGACTTCGCGCTGACCGTACTCACCAACTCGACGGGCGGCCCGTCACTGACCGCCGAGGTGTTCGCGGACGACTGGGCGCTCAGCCGGTTCACCGGCCTGCACAACCTGCCGGCCACGCCGCGGTCCCTCTCCCAGGCGCAGCTGGCCGGCTACGAGGGCCACTACGTGGCCGAGCAGATCGATTTCGCCGGCGAGCCGCAGAGTCTCGCGATCGACCTGGTCGGGGTGGGCGGGCGGCTGAGCGGGCGTGCCGACGGGCGGGAGGCGCTGCTGCTGCCGTTCTACCGCCGGGATCACGTGCTGGTCTGGGGACCGGACGGATCGGACGCACACAGCCGGGCGGACTTCGTCCGTGACCCCGACGGCTCGGTGGGATGGCTGCGTCTCAGCGGGCGGCTCTTCCGCCGCAACCCGGCCGGGACGACCGCACTGCGCACCAGCACCGCGCCGGTCGACCTCCTCCCGGTCACGCTGCCGCACCCGGCGCGACCCCGGGACTGACCATGGGTGGCGGTGACCGGTCCACGACCCTGGACCGGTCACTGCCGCAAGCGGAACGCTTTCCCGTTCGCCTCGAGCAGGAGGAACTTCGGCACCGTCCGGGTGCCGTCGGCGTTGAAGGCGACCTGCCCGGACAGGCCGGCGTGGTCGGTGCCGCTCAGCGCGACCCGGACCGCCTCCCGGTCGGTGTTCCCGGCTCGCTTGATCGCGTCGGCGGCCACCATGACGGCGTCGTACGCCTCGGCGCTCGACGGGCCCGGCTCGGCGCCGTTTGCGGCCTGGTAACGCTGCGACCAGTCCTTGAGCTCGGGCATGAACGCGGGTACGAGCAGAGCCGTACCGTAGACGTCCCGTGCCTGCGCCTCGCTGAGATCGGCGAGCAGCGGCCCGTCGGTGGCGCCGTCGCCGACCACGATCCGGCCGGTGAAACCCTTGCCCCGCAGGTCCTTGATCAGCTGGTTGGCCTCGCCGTAGTACCCGGTGTAGTAGACGATGTCGGCCTTCGAGCCGATGATCGACCCTGCGATGCGCTCGTAACCGGTGGCGCCCTGGCTCAGCTTCAGCACGTTCGCCACGGTCAGCTCGCCGGTCTTGCGGGCCTGCTCGGCGGTCGCCTCGGCCAGCGTGATCGGGAAGCTGGTGCCGTCGTGCACCACCGACAGGCGCCTGCCGCCGAGCTGTTTCATCCAGTCGACCGCGAACTCGGCCTCGGCCGTGACGGTGCCGCAGATCAGGAACACGCTGTCGTAACGGGGTTCGATGAGGTCGGTCGAGTTCGCCTGCGCGATGATCATCGGGATGCCGGCGTCCCGGAAGATCTTGAGGGTGGGCACCACGGCGCTGCTGCAGTAGCCGCCCACGGAGAGCGTCACGTCCTTCTTGATCACCGTCTGCGCGGCCGTGACCGCGGTGCCGGGATCGCACGCGTCGTCCTCGGCCACCAGCTCGAGCTGCCGGCCGAGCACCCCGCCCGCGGCGTTGACCTCGCTGATCGCGAGCTTCGCGCCGTTGAGCATGGCCTCGCCGGAGTGGCTGCTGCGCCCGGTCAGCGGCAGGAGGCTGGCCAGGCGGATCACGCCCGGCGTGGAAGCGGCCGGCTTCGGGTCGTCCGTCCCGGCGCAGGCGGACAGCCCGGCCAGGATGACGGCCGCGGCGGCTACCGCGAGGATTCTGGGGCCACGCACCTGCAACTCCGTTCGCTGGGTCCACCGGTCCGATCGACCTCGACCGGCCGAAGCTGAACCGGTTTCCTTGATCCGGTGCCTTCCCTGCCGAATGAGGGGATGTGTTGGGGCACATCCGGGGCCGTGGCCGCAGCCTGCTGATGACGGCGTCGCTTGCCGTCGTGCTGCTGGCTCTCGCGGGTTACGTGCTGCAGGGCACGGCTGACACCACGCGTGCCACCGAACAGCAGAGCGCGGCCCTGGTGGTGGACATGAAGTTCACCGAGGCACGGATCGCCGTCGCGATGCAGGAGGTGAACCTCCGGCACTACCAGGTCGAGCCGTCGGTCGCCGTACGGAGCCGGTTCGAGAAGGTGGCCGAGGAGGCCGAGCGGAACCTGACGGAGATCGCCGGATCCTCCGACGAGCGGACCCGGGAGGACGCCCGGCGGCTGCTGACCGGCCAGGTCACCTACCGGGGGCTCGCCGAGGAGCTGATCGCGAAGGTCGCCGACAGCGATCCGGACTTCATGCAGTTCGACCGCCTCCAGGTGACGCCGGCCTTCTACTCGCTGCAGAACGACGTGGACGACGTGTCCCGGGCGTACCACGAGTACGCCCAGCAGCAGGTGACCCGGCTCGGCGAAGCGCAGGGACGGTTGCTGCTGGGCACCGCGATGGGCTTCGGCGTCGGCCTGACCCTGGTCGCGATGATCATGCGGATGGTCCTCGGTTACCAGCGGCGGCTCGTGGCCCAGGCGGCCGACAGCCGGCACCAGGCCATGCACGACCCGCTCACCGGCCTGCCGAACCGTGCCCTGTTCCAGCAGAAGCTGCAGAAGTCCGTGACCCACGCCGAACGCGGCGGCCGGACCGCGATGATGGTCATCGACCTGGACGGGTTCAAGGCCGTCAACGACACGATCGGGCACCATGCCGGTGACCAGGTGCTGATCGAGGCGGGACGGCGCCTGGCCGGGCACGTCGGTGCGCCGGGCGTGGTGGCCCGGCTCGGCGGTGACGAGTTCGCGGTGCTGCTTCCCCGGGTGACGGGTCTGCCCGAGGCCACCGCGCTCGCCGAGCGGCTGGTCGCCGAACTGAACCGTGATTTCGTGCTCGGTGACCGGCCGGCCGCGATCAGCGGCAGCCTCGGGGTGGCCCTCAGCCCCGCGGGCGGCGCCGTCGACGCCGACGATCTGTTCCGGCACGCCGACACTGCCATGTACCGGGCCAAACGCAACGGCGGCGGGGTCGCGGTGTACGACCCGGGCACCGACGCCGACGAGCAGGACGACCGGATGCAGC
The DNA here is from genome assembly GCF_040639655.1 of Actinoplanes sp. NPDC023801. NCBI lineage: Bacteria > Bacillati > Actinomycetota > Actinomycetes > Micromonosporales > Micromonosporaceae > Actinoplanes > Actinoplanes sp. NPDC023801. The sequence continues at coordinate 328,471 of NZ_JBFAAI010000002.1, forward strand.
TCTTCGCCGACCTGCGCCTGCTGCTCGAGACCGGTGATCCGGACGGCCAGTTGCAGCTGCACTACCAGCCGGTGGTACGCCTGAGCGACTGTCTGGTGACCGCGGCGGAGGCACTGGTCCGCTGGCAGCACCCGTCCCGCGGGCTGATCATGCCGGCCACCCTGCTGCCGGTCGCCGAGCGCGGCGGCCTGGAGACCGGGCTGACCTATCACCTGCTGGCGGCGGCCGCACGGCAGGGGGCGGCGTGGCTGTCCTCGGGGTGGCGGTTGCGGCTCTCGTTCAACGTGGCGCCCGGTGCGCTGCGCGACGACCGGTTCGCCGAGACCGTGCTGGCGACGATCGGCGCGGCCGGGCTGCCGGCCGAGCTGTTGCGGCTGGAACTCACCGAGACCGGGATCATGGCCGACTCCGGGACGACGCTGCGCCGGTTGAGCGGCAGCGGCGTGACCGTGTCGGTCGACGATTTCGGTACCGGGTTCAGCTCACTGCTGCAGCTGCGTGATGTGCCGGCCGACGAGCTGAAGATCGACCGGATCTTCGTCGGGGACCTGGCCGGAGGTACTCCGGACGAGGTGATGGTCCGCAGCTCGATCGACCTGGCGCACAACCTCGGGCTCGAGGTGGTGGCCGAGGGCGTGGAGGACGCGGCAACGCTGGTCCGGCTCCGGCAGATGACGTGTGACCACGCTCAGGGGTTCGTGCTGAGTCACCCGGTTCCGGCCGGGGATCTGCCGGAGGCGTGCCGTTCCGCCGAGGCGGTGGCCGCCGGGGCGCTGGGTCAGGCCGTCCCGGTCTCGCCCGCCTGCTGACGGCGCTCCTCGTCGGCCTGCATGCGCCGTTCCACGCGGCGTTCCTCGAGTCTGCGCCAGCGGTTGTAGACCTCGACGGCGGCCTCCACCGGCTCCGGGGCGCGGCCGGCCTTCCACTGGCGCGGCAGGATCGCCTCGGCTCCCAGCCACAACAGATCGCTCATCGGCACGGTGCCGCCGTGCATCCGCATCAGCTCGCCGGCCACCTGGATCGCATGGTCGCTGCGTCGCCACAGCTCCACCACCGAATTGCCACGTAGTAGCTCTTCGTGATCATCCGGATGCAACTCCATGCTCGCCAGCCCCTCACAGCGCCAGAATTCCCAGGCCAGAGGCACTCTGGCCGTCAGCAGCCGAATCTGTCAAGACCACGGAGCGCAACCAAGATGGAAGGTCACCTCGAAGACGTTGACAAACATAAATTAAAAGAGGGACATTGGGAGCGCTCCCACTACTCCCATCCCCAGGAGAGAAGCATGACCGTCCCCATCCCGAGGAAGCGGCACGCCTGGTGGGCCGCCATCGTGGCGGCACTCGTCGCCGGCGTCACGGCGCTGTTCGTGGCCCCGCCGGCGCACGCGGCCACCGGCTTCACCGTCTCCGGCGGCCAGATCCTCGAAGGAAACGGCACACCGTTCGTCATGCGCGGCGTCAACCACGCGCACACCTGGTACCAGGACCGCACTCCCCGGGCCCTGGCCGACATCAAGGCCCTCGGCGCCAACACCGTGCGGGTGGTGCTCGGCAGCGGGCAGCGCTGGGGACCGGACAGCGCCGCCAACGTGTCCGCCGTGATCAGCCAGTGCAAGACCAACAAGCTGATCTGCGTGCTGGAGGTGCACGACACCACCGGGTACGGCGAGGAGGGCGCCGCCGCATCGCTCGCCCAGGCCGTCGACTACTGGATCTCGATCAAGAGTGCCCTGGACGGCCAGGAGAACTACGTCATCCTCAACATCGGCAACGAGCCGTACGGCAACACCAACGCGTCCGGCTGGGTGGCCGACACCAAGAACGCCATCACCCGGCTGCGGGCCGCCGGTTTCGCGCACCAGATCATGGTCGACGCACCGAACTGGGGCCAGGACTGGTCCTTCACCATGCGCGACAACGCAGCCTCGGTGTTCGCCACCGACCCGAACCGCAACACCGTCTTCTCCGTGCACATGTACGGGGTCTTCGACACCGCCGCGGAGATCACCGACTACCTGGGCCGGTTCAAGACGGCGGGGCTGCCGATCGTGGTCGGCGAGTTCGGCCACAACCACTCCGACGGCAACCCGGACGAGGACACCATCCTGGCCACCGCCCAGCAGCTCGGCATCGGATACCTCGGCTGGTCGTGGAGCGGTAACGGCGGCGGCGTCGAATACCTGGACATGGTCACCGGCTTCGACGCGACGCAGCTGACCTCGTGGGGCCAGCGGCTGTTCAACGGCGCGAACGGGATCAAGGCCACCGCGAAGCAGGCGACCGTCTACGGCGGCACCAACCCGTCGTCGCCGTCGTCCTCGGGCCCGCCGTCCGACCCGCCGCCGTCGTCCTCGTCGCCGTCGGTCCCGTCCGGCGCCTGCACCGCCACGTACGCGGTGACCGGCAACTGGCCGGGCGGCTTCCAGGGCGCCGTCACCGTCAAGGCCGGCAGCGCCCCGATCAGCGCCTGGACCGTGAGCTGGACCTGGCCGAGCGGGCAGCGCTTCACCAACACCTGGAGCGCGACCGTGACCACCACCGACGCACTGGTCGTGGCCAAGAACGCCGCCTGGAACGGGCGACTGGCCGCGGGCGCCTCGACGACCTGGGGCTTCACCGGTTCGTTCAGTGGCAGCAACACCGCTCCCGCCACGCTCACCTGCACGCCGTCCTGATCACCGGCGCCGCCTTCACCTCCACCGGTGAAGGCGGCGCCGACTTCCTCAGGGGCAGCGGGAAAGAGCCGATAGTCCCGGAGTGAACGGGAACGGATCGATACGGCAGGACCCGTTGCTCGCGGTGGCCACGGCGTGGACCCTCCTCGGCGTCGCGTTGCTCTTCGTGCTCCAGGGCCACTCGGACACCCAGGTCGACCTCTTCTGGTTGTTCCAGGTGCCGCTGGACGCGCTGCTCGCGTACTCCTCGTGGCGGGTCTTCCGGCTCGCCACCGGCGCCGTCCGGCGGTTCTGGCGGTTCATGGCCATCGCCGGCGCCCTGTTCACCACCGGCGACACCGTACAGACCGTCACCTCGTTCTTCGAGGGCAGCCAGTGGAACACCGCCGGCGGCACCGTCCAGTCGGTGTGCTTCACCATCGGCATCGCCCTCATCGTGATCGGCATGCTCGTCCACCCGCACTCCGGACGCAGCGGCAAGGAACGTCTGGCGTTCTGGCTCGACTCGGCGACCGTGCTGGTCGGTGGCGCCGTGGTGGCCTGGTGTTTCGCCATCAACTCGGAGGACCGCGAGACCAACCTGGTCGGTGCGCTGTTCGGCGCCGCACTCGTGCTGACCTCGGCGTTCGCCGCAGTGAAGATGATTCTCAGCGGCAACGCGCCGATGCACCGCAAGGCTGCCGTCCCGCTGATCTTCGCGGCTGTCGTGAACGCGCTCGGGCTCTTCATCGCACCGGACGCCGACGGATCGCTGCCGGCCTACGCCTACGCCATCCGTTTCCTGCCGTCGCTGCTGATCGCCATGGGGCCACGGATCCAGGAGATCCTGGCGCAATTCGACGAGCATGCGTTCGGCTCCCGGCGCCGCAAGCCGTACAGCCTCCTGCCGTACGGATCGATCCTGATCGTCTTCTCCGTCATGATCATCATGCTGTCGCAGAACGAGGACAAGGACGCCCGCCTGTGGGGCACGGTCGGCGGACTCGGCGTCATCGTCGGGCTCGTGGTGGCCCGGCAGCTGCTCGCCTTCCACGACAACAAGAGCCTCATCGCGCAGCTCGACACCACCCTCAGTGAACTGCGCGAACACGAGACGCGGCTTCGGCGGCAAGCTCTCTTCGACGACCTGACCGGGCTCGCCAACCGCGCCCACTTCCGCGAAGAGGTCGACGCGGCCCTCGCCGGGGCCTCCCCCGGAACGGTGTCCGTGCTGCTCCTCGACCTGGACGGGTTCAAGGGCGTGAACGACACCCTCGGGCACGCGGCCGGTGACTCCCTGCTAGCCGGGGTCGCCGAGAAACTGCGCGCCTCGGTACGCGGCGTGGACCTGCCGGCCCGGCTCGGCGGCGACGAGTTCGCCGTCCTGCTGCGGGACTGCGACCCCCGCGACGCCGAACGCACCGCGCAGCGGATCCTGCAGGCGATGACCGTACCGATCATGATCGACGGGGCGCCGGTACGGGCGAACGCCAGCATCGGGGTGGCGTCCACCGAGGAGACCGACGACCTGCGAACGCTGCTCCACGCCGCGGACACCGCCATGTACGCGGCCAAGCACGAGGGCAAGGGCACCTGGATGCGGTACGACCACAGCATGCTGCCCGCCGCCTGATCGCCCGCTGCTTCCCTTCTCCATGATCAGTCGTTGCTGACGACGTGAGTTTCTCGTTCCGGCACGGCGACGTAGCCGTCCACATCACCGTCGACCAGCCGGACGGCCACACGGCCTGCCGCCTGCCCGGCTCGTCCGGCGCGGGCACCGTCCTGTACCCGCCGGTCCACGCCGACCTGGTGCTGCCGGTCACCGACCCCGGCGACGTCGAGCTGTACTACCGCCCCGGCCTCGGCAGCTGGCGCTCCGGCCTGAGTGAGGGCGAGTTCGCGCGGTACGCGGGCATCCCGTACGGCCTCCTCGGGCGTCACCTGGTGATGTTCCTGTGCACCGAGGTGTACCGGTGCCGCAGCCGGACCATCACCCTGCACCCGCACCGCGTCTACGCGTTCCTGGCCGCGCTGGGCTCACTCTCCGAGCAGACCGTCCGGGGTGGCTGGTTCACCGAACTCGAGGGCCAGCTGCACCGGACGCTCCGGCACGGCTGGATCGGCGAGGCTCCCGGCTCCACCGGCACCCTGGTCAGCGGCCGCACCCGGCAGGGCCGCGGCTTCCTCGACTCCAGCACCGAGTGCCCGCCGGTGATCACCCTGGAGGCGTCGTTCGCCGAATCGGCCCTCCGCTGGCTGCCCCTGGACGCCGACGTCGTCCGGGTCCTGGGTGGCCACTCCTGCATGGCCCTCGACGTCTACGCCTGGCTCACCCTGGTCGGCGCCTACCTCGACGACGCCCGCCAGTTCACCTGGGAGACACTGCGCGCCCGGTTCGCCGCCGGTGACGACACGGCCGCGTTCGGGCCGCGCTTCGAGGCGTGCCTCTCGGAGATCCGCCGGGTCACCGCCATCCCGTCGGTCACCGCCGACGCCGCCGGCATCGAGATCCGGCCGGCATCCGGCTGCGTCGGCTCGTTCCACCGGGCCTGGCCACGTACGACAAACGCGTCCCCGTAGTCCCCATCGCGCCTCGCGGGTCCCGGCCGGTGCCGTGGCGGGTGCACGGCACCGGATCGGCACGGTCCGCCGTTGGATGTCAGAGGCGGCGCAGGACGCAGACCACTTTGCCGAGGATGACCGCGTCGTCGGCGGGGATCGGCCGGTAGGCCGGGTTCCGTGGGATCAGCTCGGCATGTCCGTCCCGGCGGCGGAAGACCTTGACCGTGGCCTCGTCGCCGATCATCGCCGCCACGATCTCACCGGTCTCGGCGACCGGCTGCTGCCGGACCACGACGACGTCACCGTCGCAGATCGCGGCGTCGACCATCGAGTCGCCCTTGACGTTCAGCGCGAAGAGGGTGCCGCCGCCGACCATTCCCGCCGAGACGGTCAGGTGATCCTCGATGTGCTCCTCGGCGAGGATCGGTGCACCGGCCGCGATGGCACCGAGCACCGGAACCGTGATTACACGCCCGGAGGCCGCCGTCTGCGCGACGGGTGGCCGTGCCGCGGCGTCGTCAGCCGGCGAGCGTGGCTTGCGCAGCTCGACCGCCCGGGAGTTGTGGGGCTGGCGGCGGAGCAGGCCGTGCTTCTCCAGGACGCCGAGCTGATAGGAAACGGACGACGGCGAGACGAGCCCGACGGCCGCGCCGATCTCCCGAACCGTCGGTGGATAGCCGCGCGAGCGCACCGACTCCTCGATGACGGCGAGGATGCGCAGCTGGCGGGCGGTCAGAGGCGGATGGGAATCTGCACCGCTGTCGATGCTCATGGCCGCACCCTACCCCATGATTAGATCAGATGTACTAATCGTCACCGGAAACCGCACGTTCGGGGGACGGCAGGCCCGGCCCGACGACCGATGTCCGCCGGCCCGTTGATAGCCAAGATCATCCGATGCCGACCATCTGGGAGTACGCCGGCCAGGTCGCGGCGGGTGACAGCGGTTGCTGGCTGGCCTCCACCCGGCGCGCCGCCATCCTTCTCGCCCCCACCCATCCGGTGATCGCCCTGCCCCGACGGGTACCGGTGCATCCGGTGCTCGTCCAGACGACGGCACTGGTCGTCCACGGCCGGACCTACGGATCCTCGATCCACGGTCACATCGTCTCCGGTCCCGAACTGGCGGCCTGGGTCACCGAGCACGCCCTGCCCGATCCCGGCGCGGCGCCCGGCAACATCGCCGCCGCGGTCCGCCGGCTGCTCGACAACGTCGCCGGGATGCTCCGCAAGGCGGGACACCAGATCCCGGAGCCCGGTCCGCGGTCACTGCGACGGCACTCCGCGGATCCGGTGGTGCAGCAATGGCACGACCTCACCGACGTCGACGAGAGTTTCCCCGGTCCGCTGCTCTGCCTCGGTGTGGCCGCCATGTCCGACACGTTCGGCCCGGCCATCGTCTGACTACACGACACGGCCCGCCGGCCGGATCAGGCGAGGGCCGCGGCCCGGGTCGCCCGGAGCGGGCCGACCCGCAGGGCCCTCATGGCGATGCCGTCCCGGTCGGCCTCGGGCACCTCGGCGTTGTCAGCGGCGGCCCCGGTGGAGTCCGGGTCGACGATGTACTGCACGGCGACCCCGACACCGCAGCCGGCACGCCCCGGGGCGCACGTGTCCCACTGCACCCTGGCCCAGGTACTGGCCTGCGGCTTCAGCACGATCACCGCGCCGCCGCCGGCCTGTTCCGTCCGGCCGGTGGGCACCCGGACCAGCTCGCCGGGCGGGGTGACGAGGGCGATGTCGGCCCAGCCCTCGACCCGGCAGGTACGGCCCGAGGTGTTGGTGAGGCGCAGTACCGCGTCCCGTACGCCGGGCCCCGCCGCCCGATCCTGCCCGATGAGGGTCCCGGCCAGGTCGTCGGTCAGGCAGCCGGGGTCCGTCCCGGCCGGCGGAACAGAGGCGGGGACGGGAGCGGAGGCCGGAGCGGAACCAGCCGGCACGGACCACGAGGCGGAGGCGGAAGCGGCCGGGCCGGAAGCGAGACCGGCCGGCACGGACGCGGAGACCGTGCCCGGAACCGGGGCGGACGCGGTGCCGGAGGCGAGCGGGACGGCACCGGCGGACGCCTCACGAGCCCGGGTACCGCCGATGAGCCCCACGGCGACGGCCACGCCGAGCAGAGCCGTGGTGGCGACCGTCAGCTGCCGGGTGACGTTTCGGCGGGACCTGTTCCGTGTCATGCCGGCCACTCTGCCGAGAAGATCCACCACGGGCGGGGTTCCGTGCGGCGGCTGGCACGAAGCCGGTACCGGTCATCCATAGAGGACCGGCACCGGCTGCCGCCTACGAGAGGGCCCGGGCCTCCTCCTCGACGGGTTCCAGGGTGGGCGCGTGGCGTACCGAAGGGCTGAGGGTCGCGGTGATCGCCGCGGCCAGCATGATCGCCGACAGTGACCAGATCGAGGCCGTCGGCCCGATCGCGGTGAGCAGTAGGCCGGCGGTGAGCGACGCGATTGGCATGACACCCCAGGTCAGGGTGCCGACGGCACTCATCACGCGGCCGAGCAGCTCGTTCGGGACGACCATGCCGGCGTAGGTGAAGATGACCACGTTCCACAGCGGGCCCACGAAGGCGCAGAGCGCACCGAGGACGCCGATCTGGATCGTGCCGGTTGTCAGCACGTTGAGCGGCAGCAGGACCGCCCACACCCAGTTGATGCCGATCAGGACGGTACGGAAGGACAGCTGCCGGTGCAGCCGGCCGGCCACGAAGGCGCCGGCCAGACCGCCCGCGCTGTAGAGGCCGAGCATCAGCCCGATGTCGGACGGGCTGCCACCCCGGCGTTCGGCGAGCACGACGAGGACCAGGATCAGCGCCTGGAAGACGAAGTTGCTGGCGGCGATCAGCAGGATGGACACCCGGATGAGGGGCTGGTGCCAGATGTATCTGATACCGGTGCCGGCGGCCCGCCACAGCGACTCGGCCGGGCCCTCCGGTGGCTTCTGCAGGTCACGCCGGAGGAAGAGCAGCCCGGCGGCGGCGATCAGGTAGGAGATGCCGTCGACCAGGAACGGTGCGGCCCGGTCCAGGCCGAACAGGAAGCCCCCGATCGGCGGGCCGGCCAGCGTGGCACCGCGGCTGCGGGCCTCGTTGGCGGCGATCGCGGTGGCCAGATGTGCCGGCGGGACGACCATCGGCAGGGCGGCGTCCTGGGCGAGCCCGAAGAAGACGAAGCACAGGCCCTGGACGAACGCGACCACGCAGAGCTGGGCGACGGTGAACACACCGGACCAGATCGCGAGCGGGACGGTGAGCAGGGCGATCGCCGCGACGAGTTCACTGAACAGGAGGATGAGGCGGCGGTTCCAGCGGTCGACGAGCGGGCCGGCCGGCAGGTTGGCGATCAGGTGCGGCAGGGTGCCGGCCGCTCCGACGAGCCCGGCGTCCAGCGGGGAGCCCGTCTCAGCCAGGACGAGCAGAGGGGTGGCGGTGCTGCTGATCGCGGCGCCCAGGCTGGAGATGATCTGGCCGCTCCAGAGCAGGGTGAAGTCGCGGTTGCGCCAGAGCCCGCTCATGACGGCGTCGGAAACGCGTCGAAGAGGACGGTGATCGGCCTGGCGCCGTCGGTGGCCTCGGAGGGGTAGCGGTGCCACCGGGTGATGAAGGCGACGTACTCCTCGGTGAACCGGGCCAGTTCCTCAGCGGTCAGGGTGGTGGTGCTGGACGAGTGCATGGCGGCCTCACCGAACTCGCCGAAGGACTCCGGGTCGGCGAGGAATGCCCGCCGTTCCCGCTCGGCCTGGTCCGCCCACTGCGCGCTGATCTCGTCGGCCACCGCGGCGATCTCGGGATCCTTCGGCGCGTACGGCAGGCGCAGGTCCAGCGGGACGGCCTTCCAGTAGCGCCGGCGGCCGGCCGATCGCTCGGTGTCCTCCTCGATGAAGCCGTACCGCTCGAGCTGGCGCAGGTGGTAGCTGGTGGCGCCACGATCGGCGTCGAACTTGGCGGCCAGGTCGGCGGAGGTGGCGGGCCCGAAGCGGTTGAGGTGGCTGAACATCTGCTGCCGTAGCGGGTGGGCCAGGGCTTTGAGGGAGTCGACGTCTGTGAGGTTCCGGCGCATGAATGAGAAGATACCAATGCAAAGACTTCTTCTCATAGCTATTGTCAGTGAGAAGTCAGCCAGATCAGGACATCAGCGCACGAAGAGCAGGAAAAGACCGGCCCAGGTGCACCCGATCATGAAAAGCACCAGTGGGAACTCGTCGGCCAGCACGGCCGTGGCCGGCTTCGGCCCGGCATCCGCCAGCGCCCGGTCGTGCGCGACGATCACGCCGAGGACGTGCCCGATCAGGATCAGCGCGATCTGCGCTCCGGCGATCACGACCGGCGACGGTGACGGGTCCCACCGCTCGATCGACAGCCCGAGAAGCAGCAGGAAACCGCGCGGGGCCTCCACGATCAGCAGGGACAGGTAATGGGCGAGGGTGTAGCCGGCCGCGATCGGGATCAGCGACAGGGTCACGTCGAGGCGGCCCGCGGTCCAGCGGACCGCCAGGAAGACCAGGGCACAGAGCAGTACGAGACCGCAGGTGCCCCAGAACACCGGTGCGCCGGCGCGGTCCACGAAACCGGTCCAGACCGGTGACGCCGAGGCGCTGTCGAAGACCGTCGAGCCCCACCAGACGGCGACGAACCCCGCCAGGCCGGCGGAGGCGAGAGCCGGACCAGCGGAAACGGGAGACGCGCCCGCGGAAACCGGAGACGGGCCGACGGGAACCGAAGACGGGCCGACGGGAACCGGAGACGGGCCTGCAGGCGCGGGAGACAGACCGGCAGGCGCGGGGGCCGGCCGTTCGACCAGGCCGGAGAGCGGCTGCCGATGCCGGAGCGGACTGAGACGCCCGGCCAGCTCGGAGTAGACCTCGAAGCAGTCGCCACGGGCGAACCACTCCTCACCACGCAGGATGGCGAAAAGGATCTGGCTCAACCCGTACCCGAGGAGGAAGAGACCGACCGGGACCGGATCGCCGTGATGGGGCACCACCAGCTCGAACCAGACAAAGACGAGCAGGAACACCGCCGCCGGCCAGGACGGCCCGGTTCGTCTGGGCGGAAGCGGGCGGAGTCCGTGGCGCGGCAGGCCCAGCAGCGTGAAGATCGTGCGCAGCGGGTTGACCGCCCGCCAGACCGGCCCGAGGACGATGCTGATCGGAATCAGTCCCACCCAGAGCCAGACGAACAGCGCGTGCGCCGCCGGGTTCCCCGCTCCGCGTGGACCGGCCAATGCCAGCCCGGTGATGTACAACGCCAATGCCAGCACCGGATACCGGAGCCATCGTCCGAGCCGCCCGTGCTCGCGCGGCTCGGACGGCCTGAGCCGCGGCGTGCGCCACCAGAGGGCAGCGATCAGAAACGACAGTACGACGGTCGCGGCGCCGGCCTGCAGCACGAGATCGAGCGGCAGCGGCAGCCCGGCATCGCTGCCGACACCGTGCGCGAGCGGCATGACCGGTGACCTCACGCCGGCCCGGCGGCCGGCGGCTGCCGCGCGACATCGTCACCGGAATCGGCGGAGTCAGCGAAGTCAGCCGAGTCGGCGGAGTCGGCGGCGGCTTTCTGGGCCAGGCCGCGCAGCACTCCGGCGCCCGCGACCGCGACGCCCGCACCGAGACCGAGGGCCAGGACGACGAGGATCCGTTCGAGTACGGCCGGACCGGCGAAAGGCAGGACCGGACGATGGAACGACGTCACATCGGGCAGGACGAAGACCGCGGTCAACGCCGCTCCCGCGCACACCGCGAGCACACCGGCCGCGCGCCCGCGCAGGGCCGTCACCGCGCCTCCGATGATCAGCGGCCAGGCGAGCAGGTTGATCCCGGCGGCACTGAGGAACGTCCCGGCGAGCGGCGCCGACTCGACGGCGAGGGTGGAACCGGCCACGTGCACGATCGAGGCGGCCGCGGCGACGGTCCCAGCACCGGCCAGCAGCAGGTCGGCACGGCGCCACCGTTTCGCGAGAAGGACGAGGGCCGCCCCGGTGAGCCCGGCCGCGGCCCACCATCCGGCCGCGAGCGGGCGCTCCTCCCCCACCAGGGATCCGGTGACGACCACCGGGACACCGGCGGCGTCGAGGGCGATCGTCCACGGGACGGTCTGCCCGGCCGCCACCGATCGACCGTCGGGGGTGGCGCGTTCGTCGATCCAGGTCAGCTCGGCGCCGGGCGGGATCACGGCGGGCGTGGCCGTACCGCCGCCGGGGCTGATCGTGACCGGACCACCGGTGCCGTTGCGCAGACGCAGCCGCGCGCCCTCCTCGATCGCGGTGATGGTCAGCCCGGGAATCGCGGGAGTCACCGAGACCACCGTGCCCCGGGCGTCGGTGGCCGTGAGGCCACCCGCGTGCGCGGCTGCCGGCCCGCCCTTACCGATGAGCGTCGCACCCACCGTGATCAGGGCGAGCAGCAGCCGGACGAGAACTCTCACTCGGGAAGGTGCTGGACGCTGCGGACGACCAGGACCGTGCCCACGCCGGTCAGTGCGGTCAGGGTGAGCAGGCCGGTGACCATGTGGATGTTGTACCCGGTGCTGCCCTCCTGGATCTGGCCGACGAGCAGCACGGCACCCCACGCGACCGGCGGCGTGATGAGGCCGAACAGCACCCAGCGGCCGTTCGCGGAGAGACTCACCAGCGGGGTCACCAGGCGCAGCACGAGTTCCAGGCCGAACGCCGCGGCCGCCAGGGTGAGGGCCGGCCACCAGTCGTCCTGCGAGTCGAACATCAGATGCATGAGTACGGCGATGACCGCCACCAGCACCGAGGCCAGCCCCATCGGCAGCGGCCAGCGGCGGCCGATCGCGATGAACGGCACCAGCAGGAGGATCGTGCTGAACACGTACCCGTGGATGAGCTGAGCGTCGGGCGAGAAGATCGGCACCGGGTCGACGGTTCCGCTGCCGAGGTGCCGGAAGCCGATGGCCGACGCGTGCAGCGAGTAGATGTGCACCGGCAGCGTGGCGAAGAGGGTGGAGATGCCGACCAGGAAGGCGCCGCCGACGCCGAGCCGCTTCTCCGGGCCGGTGGCGAGCATCAGGGTCGGGCCCATCGCGACGAGCGCCATGCCGAGGATGATGAACTCGTGGCTGGGGCTTACGAAGATCTCCATGTCCCGCTCGATGCCCCAGATGTTGTGCCACAGGGTGTCGACGCCACCGCCGACGAGCAGGAACGCCATGCCGGCCAGCGGCAGGCGCAGCGCGTTGGGCAGGGCCAGCACCGACCGGTATGTCGGGATGCCGGGCAGCCGGGACCGCATGATCCACAGCAGGGTGAAGCCTGAGGCGGCGATCCCGGAGTAGAGGACGCCGTGCCACGGGGTCCAGAACGTCTCCAGGTCCGGTGTGGTGGCGTGGGCGTACGCGTCCAGCTGCAGTCCGATGACCAGCCAGGCGCTCGCGACGAGAAGCACCCACCGTTCCCGTGCGCTGAACGGCGCGGGCGCGGCCTCGACCGGCGGTGCCGGTTCCACGGATGTCGTCACGATTACCCCCATTGCGTTCGTTCTGGCGCTCCGTAACGTACATCGCCGCTGTTGCATGAATCGATCCGGAATCCGACCAGCCGGTAATCTACTTCGGAGCGGCCCGGGGCCTCCTGCGGGAAAGCCCTTGCGGCGGCGGCTCGACCGGTAGTTTCGGTCCATGACTCAGCCTGTGACCCACACACTTGACGTCCCCGGCGCGATCATCACCTATGACGTACGCGAACCCGTGGAGAAGTCCTCCGAGACACCGCTCCTGCTGATCGGCTCGCCGATGGACGCGAGCGGGTTCGTGACGCTGGCCGGCCACTTCACCGACCGGCTCGTGATCACCTACGACCCGCGCGGCACCGGCCGCAGCACGCGGACCGACCCGGCGCCGGAGAGCACCCCCGAGCAGCACGCCGACGACGTCCGCCGGGTCATCGAGGCGGTCGGCGGCCCGGTCGACCTCTTCGCCAGCAGCGGCGGCGCGGTCAACTCACTGGCCCTCGTGGCGGCACACCCCGATCTGGTACGCCTTCTCGTCGCCCACGAGCCGCCCCTGGTGGGTCTGCTGCCGGAGAAGGACGACGCGGTGGCCGCGGTACGGGGCATCCGCGCGCTGTACGAGCGGGCCGGCGTCGGCCCGGCGATGGTGAAGTTCATCCAGATCGTGTCGCTGAAGGGCCCGGTCCCGCCCGGTTTCGCCGACGAGCCCGGCCCCGATCCGGCCGCCTTCGGCCTGCCGGGCGAGGACGACGGCTCCCGCGACGACGCGCTGCTCGGGCAGAACCTGGTCACCTGCTGCCTCTATCAGCCCGACCTCGCCGCATTGCGGGCCGCCTCGACCCGGATCGTGGTGGCCGTCGGTGCCGAGTCGGCCGACGAGATCGCCCATCGTGGCGGCCGGGCGGTCGCCGAGCGGCTCGGCCTCGAGCCCGTCGTCTTCCCCAGCAACCATGCGGGCTTCCTGGGCGGCGAGTACGGCCAGCACGGCGACCCGGGCCCGTTCGCCGACACCCTCCGCCGGACCCTGGCCGCGTAGCCCGTCAGCCGTAGCCGGCGCACGTACGGCTGAGGTCTGCCGCCGCCGTCACGTGTTCGAGGTGGCGGGTTCCGGACGACGGCGGCGGGACGGCGAAGCGGGGCGGAGGGCGGGGACCAGGCCGCCGACCACGGCCAACTCTTCCACGACCTGGAGGCGGCCTGTCTCGAACCCGCCCGCGCCGTGGCCGAGGACCTCTAGGAGCTACAGATCGACTGTATATAGAGATGACCTATAGTTCGGGCCATGGCGATGCAGGAACCCACGTTCTTCATCCTCACCGCACTGGTCCGCACACCCCTGCACGGGTACGGGATCATGCAGGCGGTCGAGGAGCTCTCCGAGGGCCGGGTCGGTCTCAAGGCCGGCACCCTCTACGCCGCGCTGGACCGGCTCACCAACGACGGCCTGATCAAGGTCGACCGGGAGGAGGCCGTGGGCGGACGGCTCCGCCGCTACTACGTGCTCTCCGACGACGGGCGCGCCGAACTCGAGGCCGCCGTCGCGCGGATGGAGTCCAACGCCCGCGTCGCCGGCGCACGGCTGCGGGCGCGCTATGCCTGACGCCGGGGATCTGGAACGGGCCTACCAGCGCCTGCTGCGGGCGTACCCGCGCTTCTACCGGCGTGAACGCGGCCTGGAGATGCTCACCACCCTGCTGGACGCGGCCGCGCCCGGACAGACGCGGCCGTCGCGTGACGAGGCGGTCTGGATCCTGCTGACGGGACTGAGGCTGCGGCTCGTACCGCCCGGATGGGCCGGCAAACTCGTCACCGTCCTGGTCACCATGTGGACCGCTCTGGTCCTCGGCGGCGCCGGAGCGTACGCGGCCTGGAGCGCGGCGCCGCCGGCCGGCACCGACGTCGCCGCCCTCAGTGACGCGCTCGTCGCGAAGACGCCGTCGTCCACGCACACGACCGGCGACGGGAACCTGCTCGGCCTCGCCTACGGGTACCAGGCGGAGGGTGAGTTCCAGCAGCTCGGGGCCGAGGGCTGGGACGGGCCGATGCCGGCACCGGTCGGACGGACCAGGGTCTATCCGGCCGGCGACCCGGCGGTGCTCGCCCGCGCTCACCGGGCCCTCGCGGACGCCGGCTGGCAGACCGGCACGATCGTCGGCGGCGACACGTTCTGGGCACATCACGACGGGATGCTGCTGCGGATGTCCGGTGGCTACGAACATGTCACCGTCAACGCGTATCCGGCCGAGCCGGGCGGGGTACGTGCGGCCGCCATCGCCGGTGCCGCGTTCGGCGTACTCGCGGCGTGGCCGTTCATGACCTGGCTGACACACCGGATCGCCCGCACCCCGGGCGTGTCGCGGTGGACGCTCGTCCTGCTCGTGCCGCAGGTCGCCCTCATCTGCGCGGTCAACACCGTGGACAGTGTGCTCAGCATGTGGCCCGATCCGGACACCGCCGCCGTGCCGCTCGCCGTCGACTGGATCTACCCGCTCGCCAACCAGGCCGCCAATCCGCTGGCGGCCATCATGCTCGCCTTCACGCTGGCCGTCGCCGTCGGGCTGATCACCGCCGGAGACAGACGCCGCCCGGCGAATGCCGCCCCGTCCACCAGACCGGCCCGCAACTGACCGTCCCCTCCCCCGGCCGTCGCGCACCGCTGCCTCAAGCACTGCGAGACAGCGGTTCGGGACAGCTGGGGTGGGGCGGTCAGACGCCGAGGAGGGCGGCGGCCGCGGCGAGGTCGGGGACCGTGGCGGTGGCGGCGGGTTCATCGGGGGCGTCGGCGTACTCGCCGGTCCGGACCCGGATCGAGCGGGCGCCGAGCGCCGCCGCCACCGCCATGTCCTTTCCGGGACGGTCGCCGATCACCACCAGGTCGGAGGGTCGCACCCCCAGGGTCTCGGCGGCCTGCCGCAGGCCTTCCGGATGGGGTTTGCGCAGCGTACGGCCACCCAGCTCGTCGGTGATGACGATCGTGGTGAAGGCTTCGGACAGGCCGGTGGCAGCCAGTTTGGCCCGCTGGATCACCGGGTTGCCGTCGGTCAGGCAGGCCACCGGGTAGCGGGCACTCAGCGCGGCCAGGGCATCCAGCGCGCCGGGATAGCGCGGCAGCCGGCGCGGGCGGTAGGTGGTGAACGCGGCCACCAGGACCGGGATCAGGTCGGCGGCCAGATCCGGGGCGATGCCGTAGGCGATCAGCGCGCGGTCGATGGTTCCGCCCCGGTCGGAGCCGGCAAGCAGTTGCCGCCGGACGGCGCGGCTGAGGCGGACCTGGTCGAGGCCCGCCGCCGCCCCCGCCCGGCCGACCGCGCGGGACGCGCCGTAGAGGTAGCTGCCCTGCGGGAACAGGGTGTCGTCGAGGTCGACGACGACGGCCAGGGGCGGGTTCTCGATCAGATCCATGGTGCCTGCGTCCAGGGTCTCGGTGTTCATGCGGTCAGCACTCATACGGCAGCCGCAACGGAAAAGAGGGCGCCGCCCGCAGCGGAAAAGAGGGCGCCGCCTGCGCCGGAAGGGAGAAAGTCGTCCGTCCCGGACGGGAGGGCGCCGGTCGTACGGGTGGGAGAACTTCCGGGCCGGGGGTGGTGGTCCACGGGAGGGTGCCGTCGGTGTGGTCGGGTTCGTCGAGGGCCAGCAGGCGGTTCAGTGCCGGGTCGGCGAGCAGGGCGGCCACCCTGGCGCCGGTGCGGCCGTCACCGTAGGGACAGGGCAGGGCGGCCACCCGGGCCAGCTCGGAAGGTGTGCTCAAGCGATGGGCGGCGGCCACCGCACGGTCGGCCTCGTCGTCGCTCGTGATGCCGGTCAGGACGGCGGTTCCGGCTTCGACGCCCTCCCAGCGCGGGGTGGAACGACGCAGCACCACCACCGGCACGCCGAGGTAGGCCGCCTCCTCCTGCAGGCCGCCGGAATCGGTCACCACGACGCGGGCGTTCGCCAGGGCGGCGAGCAGGTCGTCGTACGGCAGCGGCTCCTCGCAGGTCACCCCCGGCAGCGCGGCGAGACGTGCGGCGAGGCCGTGTTCCTGCAGGCGGGCACGGGTGCGCGGGTGGACCGGGAAGCGGACCGGCCCGATCGCGGCGAGTCGGCCGACGACGTCGACGAGGCGGGCCAGGCGGGCCGGGTCGTCGACGTTGGAGGCACGGTGGGCGGTCACCAGGACGCCACTTCGCTCCGACGGGGGTACGGGTGTGACGCCCTTCGCCCGGAGGGTGTCGATGACCGGGTTACCGACGACGAAGACGCGTTCCGCGGGTACGCCCTCGTCGTGCAGGAACGCGGCGGCGCGGGTGGTCGGGGCGAAGTGGAGCTGGGCGGTGGCGGCCGCGACCCGGCGGTTGACCTCCTCGGCGCTGCGCGGGTTGAAACTGCGCAGACCGGCTTCCAGGTGCGCGAACGGGAGGCCCGCGTTGCGGGCGGCCAAGGCGTAGGCGGGCACCGTGTGGGTGTCGCCGAGCGCCAGGACCAGGTCCGCCGGGTGGGTGGCGATGGTGGCGAGGGCGGCCGTGACGAGTCCGCCCAGGCCGTCCGGCTTGGGCAGCCGTACGTCGGGGACGAGGCCGAGGTCCCGCTGGACGTCCCCGCTCATCGCGGCGTCCTGATGCTGACCGGTGTCGATCGTGATGACCTCGTGCCCGGCCGCGCGCAGGGCGTGCACCACCGGGGCCAGCTTGATCACCTCGGGGCGGGTGCCGAACGGCACGAGGATGCGGCGACGCGTCATCGGCCGGCCGCCACGGTCCCGGCGCGCACCGCGACGAGGTGCCCGATCGGTCCGGCGTGCCCGGCAACCCCGGCGGGCAAGGCGTGCCCCGAGGACATGGCATGCCCGGCGGACGGGGCGTGCCCGGAGGGAGAAGGTGGCCGGTAGCCGGGGACCGTGGAGGTGTCCGGGTCGAAGGGGTCGGGCAGGGCGGCACCGTCGGCCGTGTAGTACACCTCGGCGAAGTGGCGGGCCATCCGTACGCCCGGCCGGAATCCGAGGGACGTCAGGGGGGTGTCCGGGTCGAGGATGCTGTCCAGGTGGGCGCCGACCACGTCGGCACCCGCGGCCAGGGTGAGCGGCAGCCCACCGGAGAACCGGGGGTTGACCTCGACGACCGTGACCTCCCCGGTGTCGGCGACGAAGCCCTGCACGTTGGCGGGACCGGTGTGGCGTACCGCCCGGAGGGTCGCGCCGACGACCTCGGTGACGGCGAGGGATTCGAAGGTGGTGCCGCGGGTGGAGATGCCGCCGCGGGTCTCGTCGCGCCAGCGCGGCACGCACGCGAGCAGTGTGCCGTCCCGGCCGACGAGGGCGTCGGCGGTGAACTCGCGGCCGGACAGGCGGGTCTGCACGATCGCGCCGGGCACGGTGGCGAAGGCGCGCGCCAGGTCGGCCGGGTCGTCGACCATGACCACGTCGCGGCTGCCACGGCCACGGGCGGGCTTGACCACCCATGGGCCGGGGATGTGACCGGTGGTGACGGCGGTCCAGGCGGTCGCCGGGTGCGGTATGCCGGCGGCGTGCATGGCGGTCGCGAAAGCGATCTTGTCGAGGCAGACGTCGGCGGCGGCCGGGTCCGGCAGCCAGGTGCGCACGCCGAGCTCGTCCAGGTGCGGCACGAGCCGGGTCAGCGCGCCGTACTCCTCGGCGACCGTGCAGATCAGGGCGGCCGGACGGTGCTCCGCCAGGGCCGCGAGCAGCGCCTCGCCGTAACCGGGTGCGTCCGCGCGGGGCAGGACCGCGCTTCGGCCGGCCAGGCGCAGGCCGACCGCGTCGGGGTTGGCGTCGAGGGCGAGGACGTGGTCGCCGGCGGCCTGCAACGCCCGGATCACGGCGACACCGGCCGGGCCGCCGGCACCGGTCACGGCGATCAGGCGGCCGGTCTCGGAGACGGTACGTTCCCGGGGCGC
The DNA here is from genome assembly GCF_040639655.1 of Actinoplanes sp. NPDC023801. Lineage (NCBI taxonomy): Bacteria > Bacillati > Actinomycetota > Actinomycetes > Micromonosporales > Micromonosporaceae > Actinoplanes > Actinoplanes sp. NPDC023801. Next base: position 347,054 of record NZ_JBFAAI010000002.1, read on the forward strand.
GCGCATCAGCCAGGCGCGGGCCCACAGCCGCAGGGCGATCACGTCACCGCCCGCGACGGGCTCCCACTGGCGGGCCGCGACCGCACCGGCGAGAGCGTCGAGCACGAGCGGGTCCGTCTCGTAGGAGGCGACCGCGAGCAGCGTGGCGGTGTGCACGCCGAGCCCTTTGGCGGCCAGTTCGCGGACCACCTCGGCGCGCCGGGCCGGGGTCTCGTGGCCGACCCGGTAGTCGATGCGGCGCTGTTCACGGCGGCGGGCCAGGCGCCGGGAGAGGGCCTTGGGCAGGATGCGCCGGTGCACGACGGCGGCGATCTGCAGACCGGGGTCACGCTGACCGGCGGCCTCGTCCTCGAGGGCGACGCGGTGGCCGAGGCCGGGGCGGGCCCAGGCGGCGGGGCGGTCGGCGGTGTGCCGGCCGGCACGGTCCTGCTCTGCGCGCTGCGCGTCGTACATCGTCAGTCCGATCATGATGAGGAGTCCGATGAGGGTGTAGGCGAAGTTGAGGACCGCGCCGATCCAGTCGTGGAAGAAGACCAGCGCGTCGACGGCGAAGTAGCGGCCGGCGAGCAGCGACCCGAGCAGCCGGACCTGGTTGGCGGCCAGGACGAAGGCGGCCGCGGCGAGGAAGCCGGTCAGTGCCTGCGGCCGCTGGCGCAGGGCGACCGCGGCGAGCGCCGCCAGGGCCAGCACACTGCTCCAGACCGAACAGGAGCCGGTCATCTCGGCGACGACCGGTTCCAGGTCCGGTCCGAAGACGACGAACGAGTCGCCGAGCGCCCCGGAGATCTGGTCGACGCCGAGCACGTCGATGATCTTCGAGGCGAGGCCGACCTCGAAGCGGCGGACCGGGTCGACGAAGGCCACGTAACCGCCGACGCAGGCGATCACCGCGCCGATCATCTCGAGGAGGACCAGCCTGCGTCGCCGTACCGTCGCGGTGGTTGTCCGATTTTGATAGGTCTTCCGCAGGCGGCGGTCGAAGGCGTTCACGCGGCCGGCTCCAGGACGGCGACCGGCGTCGAGGTGGCGCCCGAACGTGCCGTCTTCGACCAGGTGTAGGACGTGCCCCACATGCCGTCGAGGTAGGCCTTGGTCGCGGTCAGGATCGACATGCCGAAAGCGGGGATGAAACCGATCAGCATCCAGACGGCGCGCCGTTCGACCCGGCCCAGCACCAGGCCGACGGCCAGTTCGGTGAACGGGCCGGCGAACAGCAGCGCCGACAGCGCCACCATCGAGAAGGCCGACTGGTCACCGATGCCGAAGGCGCGGAGAAGGATCAGAAGCAGACCCAGGCCGCACAGTACGGGCACGTGGTACACCCACAGGAAGAGCATCGTCTCGGCTTTTTCCATCAAGGACAGATGGGGTGTACGCAGAATCGGCCGCCAGTAGTCGCGCAGGCATTTCTGATGTCCGCGGGCCCACCGGTACCGCTGCTTCCAGAACCGCCGCGACGACAGCACCGCTTCCTCGAAGTCGACCGCCGACGGGTCGTAGCGCACGCGCCACCCGTCGAGCAGCAGCCGCAGCGTGAGGTCGGTGTCCTCGGTGACGGTGTGCGGGTTCCATCCGCCGAGCGCCCGGATCAGGTCGGTGCGCACCGCACAGTTCGCGCCGCCGTACGCCGGAAGCTCGAAAAGCGCCTGCCGCCCGTATTCGTTGACCAGGTAGCCGGACAGGTAGTCGATGAAGATCGTCGAGGCGAGTCCCGACTCGACCCCGTTGCGCACCACGCACCGCCCCATCACGGCGCCCACCTTCGGGTCGCGGAAGTGACGGACCAGCCGGCGCAGCACGTCTGGTTCGGGCTGGTGGTCGGCGTCGAAGATCACCGCGACCTGGGCGTCGTCGACAAGCGCGAGCGCGTCGTTGAGCGCTCCCGACTTGCCGCCGCCGGCACCCGGTTCACGGTGCAGGACGCGCAGCCGCGGTTCGGCGGCGGCCCACGCGTCGAGTTTGGCGCCGGTGCCGTCGGTGGAGGCGTCGTCGACGATGACGACCGTCAGGGCGTGACCGGGATAGTCCAGCGACAGCATCGCCGCGACCATGCCGTCGACCACGAGTTCCTCGTCCTTGCAGGCGACGAGCACGGCGACCGGCGGGGTGAACGACTCGGCACCCACGAGCGGGGCGTCGAGGTCACGTTCGGTCCAGCGGGCCGCGGACACCGCGAACCCGAGGTGCCGGAAGAAGAACAGCAGGAAGACGACGTTGAGGACGGTCGCGATCCAGCCGAGCGCGGTGTCCAGGCCGAGCACGGCCACCGTCACCGCGAACACGACCAGGTGCAGCAGCAGTCCGAGGCGGTGGTGCGGGGACACCGCCCGGCGGCGTCCCCGCCCGGTCACGCGGCCGCCCTCGACACAGCGGCGAAGGCGGGGACCTCCACCAGATCCGGAAGGCTCGGCGGCGCGGCCAGGTCCCAGACGAAACGCGCCGGTACGAACGCCTCGGCGTACCGCACCCGCGCCTGCGCCCCGAAGTGCCGGGCACTCGCCGCTACCACCTCCGGGTCGACCATCGCCGAGTTCTCGACCTGGCTGCGGTGACACGACAGCGCGTCGATCTTGCGGTTCAGGTGTGCGGAGATGTCGACGAACAGGCTCGGCTCGAACCGGGTCGTCGACGGGCTGCGGTAGTGCAGGATCCGGCGGCCATGGCGGGCCGCGGAGATCGTGGCGGCGGCGACCGCCCGGTGGTCCTGGTGCGAGTCGTCGGGTGCGTGGACGTACACCACGTCGGCCTCCGTCTCGGCGACGGCCCGTTCGATGAGCGCGATAGTCGCCGCGTCCGGGCTGACCTCGCAGTCCACCAGGCTGCCCCAGATCAGCAGGCAGTCCAGGGCGCGGGCGGCGGCCTCGGCCTCCCGGCGGCGGCCGGCGGTGACACCGGGGCCATTCTGCCCGCCGGTGACCACCAGCATCGTCACCGCGTCCCCGGCCGCCCGGTGTGCGGCGAGCGTGCCGCCGCACCCGAGCTCGATGTCGTCGGGGTGTGCCCCGACCGCAAGCACGCTGCGCATCATGACGTGTGAGCCGCCCGGCGCCGGCGCCACACCGCCACGACCGCGGCGACCGCACCGGCGGCGAGGAACGCCAGGATCGGGCCGAACCCGTTGCCGCCGGCCGGCAGGCTGACGTCGTTGCCGCAGGTGGGACGGTTCCAGTGGGCGGCCACACTCTTGCCGCCGACCTTCCAGGTGACCTGGGTGTCCTTGCCGACCCAGCCGGTCGCGAAGGAGGCCTTGTGGGTGCCCGGCTGGAACTTCGTGGTCACCTTGGCGTCGGTCGACGCACCGCCGGACAGTTCGACCCGGTTGTTGGCGCCGGCCGCGATGGTGCCCGTCGCGTTGGAGTGGCTGACGTAGCCGAAGACCGCCCGGTACTTGCCGGTGCTGCTGTCCTTGACCACGCAGTCACAGGTCGGGCTGCCGGACAGGGTCTGCCAGGTGGCGGCCGCCGGGCCGGTGTTCAGGAACAGGGCCGTCGTGACGGCCGCGGCCAGGGCGACGACACCGGCCGCGAAGGCGGCACGACGGCGGCGCGGCAGCGGGACGAGACGCATGTGGGGAACCTCCGCAGTCCGGGCATGAGTGATGGCGCGACCTGTCAGATCGGTCGCGCCATCGCCCGGTTGAGGGTCCTTGAGCGGTGCCGCCTCGCCCTACTCGTTGACGTGCTTGTCGAAGCCGATGTACAGGCGGGCCGAGGCGTTGGCACCGAGCGCGCCGAGCGTCTCCAGCTCCCGCAGCCGCAGCAGGGCCGGGTGCTGCGCGTAGGCTTCGGCCGCGGCGGCCAGCCGGCGCAGAGCGTCGACCTCGGCATCGGCCCGGATCCGCTTGGCCTCGGCGTCCGCCTCGGCGGCGAGCCGCGCGGCGCTGGCCCGGGACGTGGCCTCCAGGGTCTCCCGGTCCGCCTTGGTACGGGCCTCGACCATCTGCGCCTCGGCCATGCGCTGGGCGGTCAGCACCCGGTTCATCACATCCTGGAGGTTGCCCGGGAACACCAGGTCCTTCACGTCGGCACGGATGATCCGGACACCGTAACCGGCCGAGACGCCCTCGACGTCGCGCAGGATGTCCTCGGAGAGCTGATTGCGGTTGGTGAGGATGGCCTCGAGGGTCATCGACGCCAGCGACCGGCGGGCGGCGAGCTGCACGTCGCTGTAGACGCGGTCGGTGTAGTCGGACACCTGCTCGACGGCGGCGACCGGGTCGGTCACCCGGAAGTGCGTGATGATGTTGACCCGGACCGCGACCTTGTCGGCCGTCAGGATCTCCTGGCCCTTGATGTTCAGCTCACGCTCACGCAGATCCACCTGGACGACGTCGACCGTCGCGACCCGGCCACCCAGCCGGCGGCGCCGGGGCAGCTCGTAGCGGCCCGGCTCCAGCACCTGGTCGAATCGGCCGTCGACATAGCGCAGGCCACGGAAACCACTCCGGATGATCACCTCGTCGGTCATCGGGAAACACCTCATTACTCAGGAAGCTCATTGCACAAAGAAGAAAGGGTGGCCCCGTAGCGGTTCCGATGTGAAGGATCGGTCGCGGAGGATGGCAGCGGACCAGCAAGGTTTGATCGCCAGTGCGCCCGCTGCTTAGGCGCTTTCTTCTGAGACCGCCGGGGCCGATCACCATTCTTCTGCGCGGCGGCAACGGCTGACAACGTATTTACCAGTGGACCCGCAAACCGAGCCGTACGGACGGGGTCTCGTGGTCGTCGGCATCGACGACGGCCAGCAGGCGGACACCGTCCGCGGTGACCTCGCGGACGGCCAGGCCCTCCACCTTGTCGCCGGTGGGCAGGGCGGCGAAGACCGGTGGCTCGCCGTCCGCGCCGAGCAGTGCGACACCCGACCCCACCACCGGCCCGTCGTCGACCGCGTTCGGCGTGTCCTCGGCGGCGACGCTGACCAGCACCCGGCCGTCACCGATCGGCACCGCGTCGGTCACCGCCAGCCCCACACCGCCGACCGTTCCGAGGTCGTACCGGCGTACGTCAGCGATGCCGATGTCGTCCGGCGTCTTTTCGCCGCGCACCGCGGCCAGGAGCGCTGCCGCGTCGATGTCCACCGAGGCGGTCGGTGCGCCGGCCGCCGGATTGCCGCGCTGGAACCAGCGCAGCCGGTCACCGACCAGGCAGGCGCCCTCCAGGTTGAGCTGGTCCTCGCGCAGCCCGAGGGCGGCGGCGACCGCGAGGTAGACCGGGCGCAGGCCGGCGGCGACGAACCCGTCACCGCCGACCAGCGAGGCCCGCATCCGGGCCGCCGTGGATCCCGAGCCGAGCAGCAGGACCTCACCGCCGGGCACCGCGCAGGCCGCCTCGAAGTCGGGTTTGAGGTGCTTGGTGCCGGCGGCGGAGCTGAACACCTCCAGCCCGTCGACCGGATCGGCGACGCGTACCCGGGTGACCGATCCCGGCCGCAACCAGGCCGCGTGGGTGGCGTCGTCCTGTGCCACCAGCCATCCGTCACCGAACGCCGCGACCGCCGAGGCGGCCCGCACCGGGGACCCGTCGTCGAAGGTCAGCGCCGTTGTTTCCTCGATCTCCAGCCGCACGCCCCCGATTCTGACACCGTCACCCGAGTTTCTGGCCGTATACGTGCTCCACCTTCAGCGCCATCAGCACCCGGCGGTCGTCGACCATCACCCGCCGGTACTCGGTCCAGTCCGGGTGCTCGCCGGCCGCGTTGCGGTAGTAGTCGACGAGGGCGTCCACCTCGGGACCGTCCGGGTTGTCACCCGGGCCGATCAGCGTCACCGAGCCCTCGGCGGTGGCCCACGCCCAGCCGTCGCCGCTGGTCACCTCGAGCGCGGCCCGCGGGTCGCGGCGCAGGTTGGCGGTCTTGGCCCGGCCCGCGGTGATGGACACGTAGATGGTCTCGGCGGCGCGGTCGTAGTGGTGCGTGACCGGCGAGAGCTGCGGCAGCCCGCTCGCCTTGATGGTGGCCAGGACACCGAGCTTGGCGTCCGCGATCAATTGACGGGGATCGAAGGTTTCAGCGGTCATGCTCCTGCCAATTCCCGGTCGCCGCAGGGTATTCCGCGTCGCCCCACGGTCGTCGATTCCTTAAGAAAGCCTTAAGTCTTGATCTCGTACGGAACCGCTCCCACGAAAGATCCGTACCTATGAGCAGAAACCCGTCTCCGCTAACGAAAGGCGCAGGATGACTGATTCCCGGCGCATCAGAGGCAGGACGATCGGTGACCGGCCGACCATCGACGGCAGGACCCTGACCGGCGACGTGATCGGCCCCTGAATCCTCGCCGGGGCAGTCGCGGTTCCCCCAGTTACCTCCCGGCTGCCCCGGCGAGTCCCCACCCGGCCTTCCCAGCCCGACCTTCCCAGCCCTGCCTTCCCAGCCCGCGATACCCCAGTTGACATATAGGATTTGAGGGTTAAAGCTCGGGTTCATGAGCACCCTCGATCTCACCGCGGACGTCGTCGTCGCCGGCGGCGGACCGGCCGGCACCTGGGCCGCGCTCACCGCCGCCGAGGCCGGCGCCGACGTCGTCCTGCTCGACAAGGGATACTGCGGCACCAGCGGACCGACCGCCTCCGGCGGCACCGGCGTCTGGTACGTCCAGCCCGAACCCGCCGCCCGGGAGAAGGCCATGGCCAGCCGGGAGGCACTCGGTGGCTTCCTGCAGGACCGGCGCTGGATGGGCCGGGTACTGGACCAGACGTACGAGAACATGAACCGTCTCCAGGCCGAGGCCCGATACCCGTTCCCGATCATCGACGGCAAGCCGTACAAGCAGGGGGTTCAAGGCCCCGAGTACATGCGCCGGATGCGCTCCTGGATCAAACGGGCCGGAGTACGGATCCTCGACCACAGCCCCGTCACCGAACTGCTCGTCGACGACACCGGCACGGTCGCCGGCGTCCGCGGGCACCGCCGCCGGCACGACACCGCCTACCGCGTCCGGGCCGGTGCCGTGGTCCTGGCCACCGGCGGGTGCGCGTTCCTCAGCAAGGCGCTCGGATGTGACGTCGCCACCGGGGACGGCGCCCTGTTCGCCGCCGAGGCCGGTGCCGAGATGTCCGGGATGGAGTTCTCCAACGCGTACGGCATCGCCCCGGCCTTCACGTCCGTCACCAAGACCGCCTACTACAGCTTCGCGACGTTCTTCCGCGGCGACGGCACCCCGCTCGCGGGCGCCGGCAGCCAGGGCGGCCGGTCGGTGATCGCCGCCGAACTGCTGCGCACCGGGATCGTGCTGTGCCAGATCGACCAGGCCACTGCCGGCCAGCAGGAACAGATGCGGCTCGGGCAGCCGAACTTCTTCCTCCCGTTCGACCGGCTCGGCATCAACCCGTTCACCGACAAGTTCCCGGTCACGCTGCTGCTCGAAGGCACCGTACGCGGCACCGGCGGCATCCGGATCGTCGCCGACGACTGCTCCACCACGGTTCCCGGCCTGTACGCGGCCGGCGACGCCGCCACCCGCGAACTGATCTGCGGTGCGTTCACCGGCGGCGGCAGCCACAACTCGGCATGGGCCATGTCGTCCGGCACGTTCGCCGGGCGCGGTGCCGCGGCCTTCGCCACCGCGCTCGGTGCCGGCGCGAGACAGCGCAAGGTCAGCGGGGCCGGCGGAGTCGGGATCCGGCCCGGCGCCACCGCGACCACGGCCGGGCGCCGGGAGGCACTCGACGTCATTCGGCGGCAGGTGCACCCGTACGACAAGAACTATCTGCGGCACGGGTCGCGGCTGCGGCCGGCACTGGCCCACCTCGACGAGGTCTGGGACGGGCTGCGCGGCGCGACGGTCGCGCACGACGGCGACCTTCCGGGACTACGGCAGGCGGCGGCCATGGTCGCGAACGCCCGATGGATGTACACCAGCGCGATCGCCCGTACCGAAAGCCGTGGGATGGCCCGTCGCGAGGAACACCCGGAGCAGGACCCGAACCAGTACCACCGCCTGGCCGTCGGCGGCCTGGACCGGCTCTGGACCCGGCCCGAATCGGTCACCGGCCGGCTGGCGGCCGCCTGATGATCGAACTGGTCTCCGAGTCGCGCTGCGTGAGCTGCGACGTATGCATCGCCGTCTGTCCCACCAACGTGTTCGACGCCGGGGCCGGAGGCATCCCGGTGATCGCCAGGCAGGGTGACTGCCAGACGTGCTTCATGTGCGAGGCGCACTGCCCGGCCGACGCGCTGTTCGTCGCCCCGATGACCCATCCGGTACCGGAGGGCTCCCCGCTGCGCGACGAGGCGCATCTGGCCGCTTCCGGGCTGCTGGGCAGTTACCGGCGGGAGATCGGCTGGGGGCGCGGGCGCAAACCGGGCGCCCGGCTGGCCGTCGGCCCGGAACTCGGCCCGGCCCGGATCACCCCCGCCGCCCTGCCCTGAGGCGGCTGCCGATCAGCGATTCCAGCGCAGCGGGCCCGGGCGTACGCTCCACCAGATCCGTCGCCACCAGGAACGACGTTCCCGCAGCGCCGCCGAGTAGGCGATTACCTGGGCCGCCGCGCGATCGGCCTGTCCCGCGTCGGCGGCCTCCGGCGCGAACCCGGCCGTGTTCACCGCGTCCACCAAGGCGTCGAGCGCCGGCAGCGGCAACGCGTCCCCCGTAGCACCGGGCACCGCCGCACCCTCCGGCGTTCCTCGTTGGTGCGCCGCACCCTCCGGCGTTCCTTGCTGGAGCGCGGCACTCTCCGGCGTTCCTTCCGGCAGCGCCGTGCCGTCCGGGACCGCCCTGCGGAGAAGTCCGGTGCGCTGTGGTGGCCGGGGCGGGACGGCCGCGTGCCGTACCGCCTCGGTGGCCGACAGATGCGCCGGAACCGGCCGCCCGGCCAGCCGCAACGCGTCGGTGAACTCCAGCCACGCCCCGGTGATCCGCTGCCCCGGGTCGCCGGCGGTCAGCCTCCGCCGACGCTGGGCACCACGCAGCGCGGCCACGGTGCACGCAGCCCCGGCCAGCACGAGCAGCAGACCGCTGGACGTGCCCGAGGCGACCAGCACGGCGGACGGCCCGGACCGCCCGGCCGGCGCCGCGATGCCCACCGGTGCCGACGCGGACCCGCTGGGGGTCACCACCGGCGGCTCCGACTGCGACGGTGGCGGGCTGGGGGTCGGCGGGGTGAAGTCCTCCTCGACCGGCCGGACCTCGTCGGTCTTGGGCATCGGGTCGAACGCCACCCAGCCCAGCTCGTTGAAGTACACCTCCGGCCAGGCGAGCGCGTCACCGGCGGTGACCGCACCACCGGCGGCGGGCGCGTGGAAACCGACGACCACCCGGGCCGGCAGGCCGGACAGCCGGGCGAGGACCGCGTACGCCGCCGCGAACTGCTCGGTCGTGCCCTTCTGCCCGCCGAGGTCACGTCTGCCGAACAGGAAGTGCCGCAGGTTGGGGTAGGCGTGCCCGCTCGGCGCGTCGGCGACGTACCGGTAGTGCTCGGCCAGGAACGTCTCGATCGCCACCGCCCGGTCGTACGGTGCGCCGCTGCCCTCGGTGAGATGGTCGGCGAGCCGCTGGACCTGCTCGGGTGCGCCCGCACCGACGGTCAGGTAGCGGATCACCGCGTCACCGGACGGCACGTCGGCGAACGGCAGCTGGTTGAGGTCCGGCTTCTCCACCTGCGAGACCGCCGTGTAGCTCAGTCCTTCGGTGAGGCCCTCCGGGCGGATCAGGGTGCCGCTCGCCGCGTCGTAGGCGACCCGCGCCCCGGTGATCCGGGTCGGCGTCGGCACGGCGGGCAGCAGACGTCCGGTCAGTCCGGTGATGGTGATCCGCTGCTCGGTCTCGGTGAGCCCGGTGCCGGCGGGGACGTCGGGGGCGGGCAGCACCCGGCCGGCGTTGCGGTAGAGGCCGCCGACCTTCCAGGTGACCCCGTCGTAGTCGGAGAGGACCGCGAGCCGCAGCCGGAGGGGCCGCTGCGCCGGCGGCTTCTCCTTCGGACCGGTCGTCTTCTTCGGTGGCGTCGCGCTCGGCGCGGCCGGGCCCGGCGCGGGGACGGCGGCCCCGTCACCGGGGAGGTACTCCAGGAGCCGCTGTCTCGGGTCCAGCGCCCATCCGGAGATCCGGTTCAGCGGGCTCTCGTCCAGACTGTCCACGCGGGGCGGCTGGACGTACCGCCGGGGATCCACCGGTGTCGCGGTGACGTGATCGCCGATCCAAGGCCCGGCCGCCGCGATCACCCCGACCAGCAGGAGCAGGCTCACGATCGCGCCGCCGGCCGCCCGCGCCCGGACCGCCGGCGGAGTTCCGGCCGCGATCCCCGCGGAGGTGGCCAGAGCCGCCACCACGAGTGCCGCGAAGCCCAGGGTGAGACCGGTCGCGGCCGGGCTGTTCGGCCCGACCACGTAGAGGGCACCCGCGTACACGCCCATCGGTGGCACGCAGCCGAGCAGCACCCGGCCGCTGCGCACCGCGACCTCGGTGGCGGCCAGCCCGGCGATCCAGACGGCCGCGACCGCGATCACGACGGTGTCCGGTTTGCTCCCGACCGGGATCATCGCGGTGAGCAGCCGCGGAATCCCGTTGGTCAACGCGTCCCGGGCCGTCTCGGCGGTCAGCCCGGACGCACCCGCGGCCAGGTGCATCGCCAGCGTCAGGTAGCCGCCGAGCAGCAGAGCGGAGATCGGTGCCACCGACCACGACGGGAGCCGCCGCATCGCGACACCGGCGCCCACCGATCCGGCCGCGGCACCCGCGACCAGCCGGAGCAGCAGATCGTCGGCATAGATCCGGCCGAGCGCGGCCCCGGCCAGCATCAGCATCCCGGCCAGCGCCAACGGCACCACGGCCCGCCGGAGCATTCCCGTCACCCGCATCGCACGCCTCCGGCCGCCCCCCGCGCCGCGTGGCGGCGTCGCCCACCGAAGTTCCTGTGCGGCCCGCCGGTGTGGCGGGGGCACCCGCCGGTCACCACCCGCGGACTCCGTCCCAGGCGGCGGCGAACTCGGCACCGTCGGCGGCCTCGATCACCAGCAGACGGTCGGTGGGCACGGCGGGCGACGAGTCCCGGTCGCCGAGGATCACCGCAAGGGCGATCGGGTACGCCGCGCGCAGCCCACTGACGGCCCCCAGATCATCGCGCCCACCCGGCCCGGTCAGGAAGATCAGTGTGTCGCCCAGTTTCTGGGCCCGCAGCCGCCGCAACGTGGCCGCCAGGTCGCCGTGGCCGAGGGTCGCCTCGGTGAGCACGTCCAGGTGCGGCCCACTCGTGCTCGCCGTCACGAGGTGCAGGCTGACCGGCAGATCCTCACGGACCGCCGCGACCGCGATCGACGCCGCCGCCTCGCAGGCGTCCTCGAAGCTGTCGCCGCGATGCGCGGACGCCCGGTCGTCGAGGAGGACCACGATCGTCGGCTCGGCGGTGTCGAGCTGTTCACGGACCATCAGCTCGCCCACCTTGGCGCTGCTGCGCCAGTGCACACGCCGCAGTTCGTCGCCGGGCACGTATTCACGCAGCGTGTCGAAGGTGATGCTGCCGTGCGGCACCTTGTCGGCATTGCCGTCGAGGCTCCGGGTCAATCCGGCCGGCACCGCACGCAGCGGATGCACCTTGGGATAGACGCGCACCACGATCGACTCGCCGTACGCCCGGGCCAGCGTCAGCAGGCCGAGCGGATCACGGCGGGTGACGTGCAGCGGGCCGACCGGCACGAGGCCGCGCCGCTGGGTGGGCACCGGATAGCTCGCCACCGTGTCGTGTCCGGCCCGCAGGCGCAGCAGCGGCACCTGCACGGTCGCCGAACCGCAGCGGTCGGTGGCGACGAGCGTCGCGGTGCGTACCCGGCTGGCGTTGCTGATGGTCAGCGTGACGTTCGCCGGCTCGCCGCGGGCCACCCGGTCCGGATCGGCGACCCGCGTGACGCCGAGGGCCGGCCGCCACAACGCGAACACCACCGCCGCGAGCAGGGCGATCACGGCGGCACCGCCGAGCAGGGCCAGGTCGGGGTAGCCGTACCGGAACCCGGTCGCGAGCAGCGCCACGGCGGCGATGATCAGCCCGATGCCGCGGCCGGTCACGCCGCTGCGCGTTCCGCCCCGCCCGGGCCGGGGAACGAACGCACCGGACGACGGAGGCCCGAACGTGCCCGAGCGGGGAACGGACGTGCCCGGATCTGGAACCGGCAGGCTCGGACCCGGAACGGACGTGCCCGAGCCTGAGACGGACGACGTGTCCGGGTCTGGAACGGCTGCCCCGGTGTCCTGCGGACGGGTCACGCCGCGACGTGCTGGTCGGGCAGCGGGACGGGCACCGAGCGCAGCGCGTCGGCCAGCACCTCGGCTGCCGTCACGCCGCGCAACTGGGCGTCGGCGGAGAGCAGGATGCGGTGCGCGAACACCGGGCCGACCAGCTGCTTGAAGTCCTCCGGCAGCACGTAGCCCCGGCCGCCGATCAGCGCGTACGCGGCGGCGGCGCGGGTCAGGGCGATCACGCCGCGAGGGCTGACACCGACCCGGACCTGCGGGTGGTTGCGGGTGGCGGCGGCCAGGCGCACGGCGTGCGCATAAAGGGGATCGGCGATGTGGACCGCCGCGACCATCCGCGTCATCTCGCCGATCATGGCGGTGTCGGTGACCGGCTCCAGATTGTCCGGTGACCGGACCGAGGCGCCGCGGAGCACCTCGATCTCGACCTCCTCGGAGGGGTAGCCGACGGAGAGTTTGACGAGGAAGCGGTCCAGCTGGGCCTCGGGCAGACGGTAGGTGCCGTCCATCTCGACGGGGTTCTGGGTGGCGACCACCAGGAACGGCTGCGGCACCGGGTGCGGCACGCCGTCGACCGTGACCCGCCGTTCCTCCATCACCTCGAGCAGCGACGACTGGGTTTTCGGCGACGCGCGGTTGATCTCGTCGGCGATCACCAGGTTGGCGAACACCGGGCCGGGGTGGAACTCGAAACCCCGGTTGGCCTGGTTGAACACGGTCACGCCGGACACGTCGGAGGGCAGCAGGTCGGGGGTGAACTGGATGCGCCGCCACTGGCCACGGATCGACGCGGCCAGCGCCCGTGCCAGGGTGGTCTTGCCGACGCCGGGCACGTCCTCCAGCAGGACGTGCCCCTGCGCGAACAACGCGGTGAGGGTCAGCCGGACCACCTCGGGCTTGCCGAGCACGACCGTGCCGATCCGGTTGGCGAGCTCGCCGGCGACCTCGGCGAAGCCCTGGATGTGCGCGGGCGTCAGCACGTCGGCAGGTCCGCCAGGTCGTCGCCGCCCTCGAGGTTCAGCCACGCCCACGGGATGTAGGTCTTGCCCTCGTAATTCACCTGGATCCACCACGTGCTTCTCTTGTTCTTGTTGTACACGTACGCGTACACCTCTTCGCCGGACTTCTTGCAGTAGGTCTGCAGCCGGGTGCCGTTCTTGACCCAGCCGGCCTGCTGGTCGTCGTCCTGCCGGGCGACCTTGAAGATCTCGTTGCCGTTGCGGCCGTTCACGTCTCTGTCGCAATAGGTCCGCTGATCGCCGCTGTCGCCGTTGATGCAGGTGGCGATGCCGTAGAGGGCGTCGGTCGTCTTCGCCATCGTCGCGGCCTTGCTACCGGCGGCGTTCTCCGCGGTGACCGTGAACGTGTAGGCGGTGCTCGGCTTCAGCCCGGTCGCGTTCAGCGAACTGCAACTGCCGGACGAGCCCTTGCCACCACCGGTCACGGTGAGCGTGCAGGTGGTCGTGCCGCCGCCGTTGTTCACCGCGAACGCCACCTTGGCCGTGCTGAACGTCGCGTCCACCCCGGTGACGGTGACCGTGGGAGCCGACACGGTCCGTGCCGTCGCGGTCGCCGCCGGCCCGGCACCGGCCTCGTTGACCGCCGTCACCTCGGCCTGCACCGTGGCGCCGTCGCCGAGCCCGGTCAGCGTCACCGAGGTCCCGGTCGCCTCGGTCTCCTTGCCACCGGCCTTGACCACGTACTTCGTGATCGGCCGGCCGTTGTCGGGCGGCGCCGTCCAGGTGACCGTGACCGCACCGGCCGTCCCGGCGACGGTGGCGGCGGCCGCGTTCTCCGGCTTGCCCGGCACCGTGAACGGCACCACGCTGTTGCTGATCGCCGACGCCTTCGAGCCGGCGCCCAGTTCGTTGATCGCCACGACGGTGAACGCGTACTGCTTGCCGAATTCCACCTGGTTCGCCGGCACCGTCAGCGACGCGCTCGGCGACTCCCCGATCGGTGAGGTGACGCCCTCACTGACGGCCGTCACCGCGTACCGCACGATCTTGCGTCCCTGGCCGTTGGCCTCCGGCCAGGTCACCGCGATCGTCCCGTCCGGCTTCGCCTCGGCGACCGGCGGCGTGGCCGGCGGGTCCGGCACGTCGGAGGTCGGAACCGCCGCGTTGCTCGACCGGGCCGGCCCGTCGCCCTTGCGGTTGACCGCGTGCACCTGGAACTTGTACGTCTCACCGTTGGTCAGCCCGTCGACCAGCAGCGAACGCTGATCGGCGCCGACCTGGAAGGTGCGCCCCGCCCCGGCCACCACGTAACGCGTGATGGCGGCGCCGTTGTCGGGCGCGGCCTGCCAGGAGACCCGCACCTCGGCGTTGCCCGCGGCGGCCCGCACACTGCGCGGCGCGCCCGGTTTCGAGGCCACCGGCTTCTTCGGCTTCTGCTGCTTGGGCGGCGCGGGCGGCGCCTTCACCGGCGGCGGGTCACCGCCGAGAACCTGGTCGGTGTCCTTGTCGACGGCCCGGACGGTGTGCTGGTCGTCGACGACCCGTGCGGTGGTCGACCCCGGCGCGTTGATGAACAGGTGATTCTCGCGGACCTCCAGCTCCAGGTCGCCGCCCGGCTGCGGGATGTCGATCGGCTCCTGGGCCTGCCCGTCCTGGTCGAAGACGTGCACCGTGCCGTCGTCCTCAGGCACGTAGAGATAGCCCCGGTAGGCGACGGCCGGCTGAATCTCACCGCCGACGGCCGGCACCGCCACGTCACGCACCCCGTCCGCACCGACCGTGTAGACCCGCCGGTCGTCCGGAACCGTCACCGCGATCGTGTCGCCGTCGGTGCGCGGCGGCAGCTCACCGGGCCCGCTCAACGGCAGCGTCGTCGGCTGCCCCGCACCCTTGTCGTCCACCCGCACCAGCGCGTTCGTCGTGCGGTCGAGCACCGCGATGCCCTCGGCCATCGCGGTCACCGCCAGGTCGTGACTCGGTGCGGCCACCGGATCGGTGCGCAGCCGCGTCGGCGCCGACTCCCCCGGCTCGATCGCCGTGACCGTGCCCTCGCTCGGCGCCGCGACCCACAACCGGCCGGCGCCGTCGAACACACCACCGCTGATGCCCGGCGGGAACTGCAACGGCTCACCGATCGGCTGCAGGGTCGCCGCGTCGACCTGCTGCACCCGGCCCTGCACCGCGTCGGTGATGAACGCCGAGTCCCGGTGCAGCGCCACACTCACGCCGATGCCCGGCTGGGTCTGCTGATTCCAGTAGACCACCAGGTCGGTGAGGTCCATCGAGGCGACCGCGCCGGTCTGCACATCGCGCAGCAGCACGAACCGGTCGCTCTGGCTCACCTGCGTCTGGTGGCCGCGGGCCCGGGCCACGTCGGCGCGGGTGTCCACCCGCGCGCTCGTCCCGTTGATCCGGGCCAGCTCGCCCTTGCCCTTGCTCCACACCCAGGACGCGGCGTCGAAGCTGGCCAGCGCCTCATCGGCGGCTCCCAGCCCGCGCACGGTCAATCCCAGGCCGGCCGCGAGAACGACGACCGTCGCCATCGTGACCATCTGCCCCCGGCTGGGTATCCGGCGCCTACGCGCCGCCACCGTGGTGGCTTCAGTGCTGGTCACTGCGGTCGTCCTCCCCGTCGAGCTGGTCTAACCGCCTCAAGGACGCAGGCCATCATAGGGAAAGTGCGGTGTTCGTCGATACCCGGCTCATCAGCCTGTGGACAACTCAGGAACGCTGCGTGCACACCTGACTCGAACTCGCGAACCGGTCCGTGCCATAGACGGCGACCACGGCAAAGCAGTACTCGAGCTTCGGGTTGAGCCCGCTGACCAGGGCTTCCGTCTTGCCGAGGCCGACGTTCGAGACCGGCTTGAGCTGCTGCCCCTGCCGTGCCATCGTCACCACGAACGGCACTTTCCCGCTCGTGGGATCACGCCACGTGAGTTCCACAACGGCACCCCGATCGTCCAGACGCACTGTGGACGGTGGATCGCCCGCAAGCACCGGTCCCGTGGAGGCGGTCGTCTGTGGAGTTGCGGGCGGCTGCTCCCGATCGAACAGCACGACCACCAGCGCACCCACCGCGGTGAGCGCCACGAGGGTGGCGGCGACGGTCAGACCAACGGCAAGACCCCGGCCCTTCTGCTGGTACGGGTGAGCCTGCGCACCGGTGTCACCCGGATAGGGGTAGGTCTGCACCGCCGCGCCCGGCGCCCCGGCCGCCCAGCCGGGCCCGGCCGGCCCGTGCTGCCCCGCACTGGCTGCACCCTGCTGCCCCGCATGCGACGCACCCTGCCAGCCGGGATCCGATGTCCCCTGCCAGCCCGGGTTCGGTCCCCCTTGCCAGCCCGGGTGGGATGTGCCCGGCCAGGCCGGCGGCATCGCCGCGACGTGTCCGTCCGGCTGCGGATAGCCGGAGTGACCCGACTGACCGACCGGCGGGGCAGGTGGCGCCGAGGCGTGGCCGGTCTGCCGCTGCGCGTATCCGGGCGTCGCCGCCTGGTCGGTCCAGCCGACCGGATAGCCGGCCTGCCCGGCGTAGCCCTGCGGGTATGCGGCTTGTCCCGGCGCATAGCCCGGCGGCCCCCCCTGCTGTGGAGGCGTGTGGCCCGCGGGATGGCCGGCCTGGGCGGTGCCGTAGCCGGGCGGTACCGCGTGGCTCTGCTGACCGGCCTGCGAATAGCCGGACCGCTGAGGGACGGCGGGTGGCCCCGGTTGCGGTGGGGCCGGCGGCTGACCCGTACCGGATGACTGGTTCTGATCGCCGGCACCCGAAGATCGCGGATCGCCGTCCCACTGTCGGGCGATCGGCAGCACGTCGGTCGGGCGGTCGATCGCCGCCCGCGGGTCCGGGCTCCCCGCCACGCCGTGGCCCTGACCCCCTTCCGCCACCGGACGCTGTGCGTCCTGTCCGGGGTGTCCGGCCGTCGTCGGCGGGACGCGATCGACGGGCGGGGCGGGCTGAGACAGCTCCACAGGTGCGGACGGAGCAGGCTGAATCGGCTCGGCCGGCACGGGCGGGCCAGGCTGTATCCGCTGCGCGGGCGGGCCGGGTCGTGCCGGCGGGACGGCCTGAACCCGCTGCGCGGGAGGGGCGGGGTGAACCGGCTGCGCGGGAGGGGCCGGGTGGGCTCGTCCGGTGGGTGCGGGCGGCGCGGCCACGCCGGACGACGGGTGCGTGATCGGCGACGGGTGGCCGGTGGGAACGGGCTCGACGGGGGTTGGCGGGGCCTCCGGCCGTACCGCCGTGGTGGAAGGGTCCTCGCCCAGATAGGTCCGGGCCCGGGCGATGAACTGATGCCCCTCGCCGAGGACCGGAGGTCCGTTGGTGATCACCCGCCCGAAGGCCTTGCGCGCCTCGTGCTTGTTGCCCAGCTCCTCCGCGACAACGCCGAGGTCATGCGAAATGTGCAGCATGACCGGATCGCTGTCACCGAGTTTCCACTGCCCCGCCGCGTACGCGTCCTCGAGCATCCGCCGGGCCGCCATCGGGTCGTCCGACAGCAGGAAGACACCGGCGAGCTCACGCTGTGCGGTCAGGACGTCCGGCTCGTCCTCCCCCAGGTTCTCGCGCCCCAGCTCCACGGCCCGTTCCAGCAGCACCTGAGCCGGCCCGAGGTCACCGGATGCGATCAGGGCACGGGCACGTTCGAGCGCGGGAGTGAGGGGGGACTTCGGCACGCCCGCCATGCTGCCCGTTTCCCCCGCCCCGCGCCACACCCGAAGCCGACCCCGGCCCCCGCTTCGACTCCGGGAGGAGGCCGTATATAGTTCTGTCCGTGCGGCCGACAGGGCAGCTGAAACCCAGGTGAAAGCCAGGGTGGCGGCCCCGTTAAGCTTGTACGCAGCAGGTCCGGGTGGCGGAATGGCAGACGCGCTAGCTTGAGGTGCTAGTGCCCTTTATCGGGCGTGGGGGTTCAAGTCCCCCCTCGGACACACGTTATACACACGGCCGAAGTCGTCGCTGACGACCTCGGCCTTCAGTGTTTTCGGGCCTGGCTGGAAGGTCATCCGCAGCCCGCGGCTGTATAGCTCCACGCGGTCGCGGGAGTCTGCGCCCCGGATCAACGTGAGCAGGTCTTTGAACACTGCGGCGATGGCGTCGAGCTGTTCCCCCGTCATCCGCTGAGGTGACACGTCAGTGAGGTCGAGCCGGGCTTGGCCAGCCTTCTTGATCGCGGCGGTCTCGGTGATCCATCCGGCGATGAGGATCGGATCGCCTCCGGCGTCGAGCGCCGCCCGGTAGCGGTGGATCTTGGCGTCGGCGTCCGTGATCGTTTGGCGGATCCTTGCGGTGTAATCTGCGCTGCTGGTTGCGGCGAGTGCTGCGCGGTGCCGGGCATCGGCTACGCGGCGGAGGTTGTCCGTCAGAGCGGTCCCAGTGAGTTGGACCGGTGCGTGGTGGCGTGGCCGGTCGAAGATCTCCAGGCCACGCCGGCCTCGGATCTCCGGCCTGGCGACAGGTCCCGCCCCGACCGAACCCCGTGGTGAAAAAATCCGGGAGGTGGTGTCGGATCGGGGCCGGGACGTTCGTAGCAGGGGTGAGCGGCGCCCATGAGGCGGCCCGCATGTCGACGACGACAGGATCAGAACATGACCACTGCAGACACGACGCCCCAAGCCGGGCGGCGGGAATGGGTCGCGCTGGCTGTGCTCGCCCTTCCTACGTTCCTCGTCACGATGGACTTCTCGGTGCTCTACCTGGCCGTTCCGCACCTGACTGTCGCTCTTGACCCGACCGGCGTCGAGCAGTTGTGGATCGTGGACATCTACGGCTTCATGATCGCGGGATTCCTGGTCATGATGGGCACCGTCGGTGACCGGATCGGCCGCAAGAAACTGTTGCTCATCGGCGCCGTCGTGTTCAGCCTCGCCTCGGCGGCGGCGGCGTTCTCCACCAGCCCGGAGATGCTGATCGCCAGCCGCGCCCTGCTCGGTGTGGCGGGTGCCGCGGTCATGCCGTCGGTGCTGGCCCTGATCACCGCCATGTTCACCGACCCGAAGCAACGCGGTCGCGCCATCACCATCTACCTGACGTGCTTCATGGCGGGGCTGACGCTTGGCCCGCTCGTCGGTGGCGCGCTCCTGGAGTACTTCTGGTGGGGTTCGGTGTTCCTGGTGGCCGTGCCGGGAATCCTGGTGCTGCTGGTGTTCGGTCCCGCCGTGCTCCCCGACCAGAAGTCACCGCAGCCGGGCAGGCTCGACCCGTTGAGCGTTTTGCTGTCGCTCGCGGCGATGCTGCCGTTCGTGTATGGGCTCAAGGAGCTGGCCCGCTACGGCTGGGATTGGTTCGCGGCTGTGGCGCTGGTGTTCGGCATCGCGATGGGTGTGGTGTTCGTCCAGCGGCAGCGGAGCCTGGAGCACCCGCTGCTCGACCTGTGCATGTTCGGCAACCGCACGTTCACGTCCGCGCTGGCCCTGACCTTCGCGACCAGTGTGGTGGGCACCGGCACCCTCCTGCTCGTCACGCTGTACCTGCAGAACGTCACCGGCCTCACCCCGTTGGCGGCCGGCCTGCTGCTGATCATGCCCAACGTGCTGATGATCATCGGGAACCTGGCCAGCCCACCGCTGTCCAACTACATCCCCGCCATGTACATGATCATGGGCGGGCTGCTCATCGCGGGCGTCGGCTACACGATGTTCACCCTGGTCGGCTCGGCATCCGGTCCCGAAATGATCATCATCGCGATGTGCGTGGCCATGCTCGGCACCGGGCCGCTGGCCGCGTTCTGCAACCAGCTCGCCATGGGAGCGGTGCCGGCGGAGAAGGCGGGCTCGGGGGCCTCGATCCTGCAGACGGCCAACGAACTCGGGCTCGGCCTGGGCATCGCTACACTCGCCACACTGGGAACGGTTGTGTACCGGAGCAACATGGAGGGCGCGCTCGACGACGTGCCACCCGACGCGGCGGCCGCCGCCCGGGAGAGCGTCGACCGGGCGGTCGACGTGGCCGGTCAACTGCCTCCGGAGCAGGGCCTTGCCCTGCTGGCCGCAGCCCGCGACGCGTTCACCTCCGGCGTGCACACGGTCGGCATCGTCAGCGCCATCCTCTACGTCGGCCTGGCCATCCTCGCACTGCGGGCGTTCCGGCACCTGCGGACCACGAAGAGCCGGTCAACCCACCCCGACGAAGGATCCGGAGGCCAACCCGGTCCCCAAGCCACGTCGGCCACCACAGCCTGAGCTGGTCGACGATGGACCGGAATGTTTTGGAAAGAAAGCCGCGAGACGGTGTCGGATCGGGGTAGGGCCGTTCGTAGCAAGAGCGAGCGGCCGCCCACCGGGCGCCACCGGCGTCATTGGAGATGACCGAGATGCAGTACCTGATTTCTGTGATTGACGACGAGACCACCTCTCCCACCCCGGCCGAGCTGGCCGCCGCCGGCGCGTTCAACGACCGGCTCAAGACCGAGGGACACTTCGTCTTCGCCGGCGGCCTCGCCGCGCCGAGCACGGCCACCGTCATCGACAACCGGAACGGCGAACCGGTGTTCACCGACGGTCCCTTCCTGGAGTCAAAGGAGTACTTCGGCGGGTTCTGGATCATCGAGGCCCCCGACCTCGACGTGGCGATCAAGCTCGCTGCCGAGGGATCCAGGCAGTGCAACCGGCGGGTCGAGGTGCGGCCGTTCCACAGCGAGTGAACGCGATCGACGTCCGAGAGGCGATCACCCGCGCCCACCGCGAAGAGTGGGCCCGGGTGGTCGCCGCCCTGACCCGACGTTTCGGTGACCTCGACATCGCTGAGGAGGCGGCCGCCGAGGCATTCGCCACCGCCGTCGAGCGGTGGCCCACCGACGGCGTACCCCCCAATCCCGGCGCCTGGCTGACCACCACCGCCAGCCGCAAGGCCATCGACCGGATCCGGCGCGAGAACAAGCGCGACGAGAAGCAGAGGGAGGCTCACATCTTGTCCGCCGGCAACCCGCCCGAGCCTCCCGGCGCCATCGACGACGAGCGGCTCCGGTTGCTCTTCACCTGCTGTCACCCGGCGCTCGCGATGGAGATCCGTGTGGCACTCACCCTGCGCATGGTCGGCGGTCTGACCGTCCCCGAGATCGCCCGTGCCTTCCTGGTGCAGGAGAGCACGATGGAGCGGAGGATCACCCGCGCGAAGGCCAAAATCAAGGCGGCTCGCATCCCCTATCGAGTGCCGTCCGCCGAGGATCTCCCGGCCCGCGTCTTCGGCGTCCTCGCCGTCCTGTTCCTCGTGTTCAACGAGGGCTACCTGGCGACCGGCTCGGACACCGACCCGATCCGTCAGGACCTGACCGCCGAGGCGATCCGGCTCACTCGCCTGCTCCGGGCCCTCATGCCGCAGGACGGCGAGGTGGCCGGGCTCCTCGCGTTGATGCTGCTCATCGAGGCCCGCCGCACCGCCCGCGTTTCGGCCGACGGCGAACTGGTCACCCTCGACGAACAGGACCGAGCGGCCTGGGACGCGACGCTTCTCGCCGAGGGGCATCAGCTGGTCCGCGAACGCCTCGCCGCCGCGGCCGCCGGGGTGGCCCCGGGGCGCTACCAGATCCTCGCGGCGATCAACGCCGTCCACACCTGCGTCCGCGACGCGCGCGACACCGACTGGGCGCAGGTCGTCACCCTCTACGACCAGCTCGTCCGCCTCGACCCCTCGCCGATCATCGCCCTCAACCGGGCCATCGCGGTCGCCGAGCTCGACGGCCCGCAGGTGGCCCTGGCAGCCGTCGAACGACTCGAGGACAAGCTGGCCGGCTACCACCCTTACCAGGCCACCCGCGCCGAACTCCTGCGCCGGCTGGGCCACAGCCAGCAGGCGCGCGCGGCCTACGACAAAGCCATCGGACTGGCCGGCAACACCGCCGAGATCGCCCACCTGAGGCGCCGCCGCGACCAGCTGGGATAGGGCGGCGGCGGGGCGGCGGCGCTTCAGGTGGTCACCCTAGTGGCGACCAGGTGGATGTGCTCGCCGATGGCGCGCCCGCAGGATCTGCTCGACGTCACCGATGACGTGGTTGAGGTTGAGCACCTCGGCCTGGGTGATGTCGCGGCGGCCGAAGGCGAGCAACTGTTTCGTCAGCCGGGTGGCGCGTTCCGCGGCCCGGCTGATCTGGCCGAGGTCGGTCCGGGCGTCGGCGAGGTCTCCGGGATCGGGGACGCGCGAGTCGAGGACCTCGGCGATCATCTCGGCGTAGTTGCTGATCACGGCGAGGATGTTGTGGAAGTCGTGGGCCACGCCGGCGTGCGTGCTGCAGGCGTTTCTCCGCGGCGTCGCGTTCGGCCTGGGTGATGAGGCGTTCGCGTTCGGCCTGGGCGATCAGGCGGTCGCTGACGTCACGGATCGCGGTGGTCACGATCATGTCCTTGTCCATCGGCACCGCGCAGCCGCAGCGGCCGGTAGCCATCGACGTCGAGCTGCGCCAGCTCACCGTCGATGTCGACGCAGTGGGTGCCGTATGGGGCTCGGACACGTTCGGGGTACGCCGGTGGCCAGGTGCCGGTTGCGTGCCCAGGACGTGAGGCGATCGACGGCAGCGGCGTCAAGGCGCGAGGACGGTTTTGGTCGGGAGGCTGATGCGGAACGTGGTGCCGGGCCGGTCATGGCTGGCGAGTGCAATGGTGCCGCCGTGGCGTTCGATGATGGCGCGGGTGATGACCAGGCCGAGGCCGGTGCCGGGGATGCGCCGGTCGAGTGCGGTGGAGGCGCGGTAGAAGCGGCGGAACAGGTGTGGGCGGTCGGCGGCGGGGATGCCGATGCCGGTGTCGGTGACGGTCCAGGTGATCCGTCCTTGGCCGTCGTCGAGGTCGTCGGCGGTGGCGGTGATGGTGATGGTCCCGTCGGCGGGGGTGTATTTGATGGCGTTGGACAGCAGGTTGTCGGCGACCTGCTGCAGGCGGCTGCCGTCGGCATACAGCTCGAGGTGTTCCGGAGTATCGACGATGATGGTGAGGTTCTTACCGGCTGCTTGGGCGGCGACGGCCTGAACGGCGCCGCCGATGATGGCGGCCAGGTCAGCCGGGGCCGGGTGTATGGCCAGGTGCCCCGACTCCAGGTGTGCCAGGTCGAGCAGGTCGCCGGCCATGACCGAGAGTCGCTCGGCGCCTTTGAGTACGGTGCGTACGTACTGCCGCTGATCGGCGTCGAGCAGGCCGTCGAGCTCCTCCTCCAGCAGCGACGCGGTGGCGGTGATCACCGCGAGCGGGTTGCGTAGCTCGTGGGTGACCAGAGCAAGGAACTCGTCCTTGGTCCGGGCCAGCTCGATGGCTAGCTCTTCGGCGCGGCGGCGTTCCAGATACTGACCGACCTGCGCAGCGATGCCGGTCAGCAGGGCGGTCAGGGACTCTTCGGGGTCTTCGACACGGTCGCCGTAAACACACAGCGCCCCGATCGCGCGGGAGCCGGTGCAGATGGGCACGCCGACAGCGACGTGCAGGCCGATACGGGCAGCGGCTCGGCTGCGCAGGGATCCGGCGTCAGCGGCGAGGTCGGCGATCCACAGCGACCGGGCGCGGGCATAGACGCGGCCGGGCAGACCGGCGCCGGGCGGCAGCTCGTCGAGAGCGAAGTTGCCCAGCGTGCGACCGGGTGCGGCGTGCCGGGCGGCGCAGGCCAGTACCTGCCGCTCGTCGTCGGCCAGCCACAGTTCAGTCACCGGCCAGTCCATCTTCACGCCCAGCGCTTCCACGACCCGTGTGGCGGCTGCCTGGCTGGAGGAGGCCTCGGCCAGGCCGCGGGAGACGCTGGCCTCCACGCCGGCGAACCGGCTGATGCGCCGGGCGGCGGTGACGTCGTGACAGAAGGCATGGAAGACCGGGCCGGCAGTGGCGCTCAAGGTGAGTTCGATCGGGAACTCGTGGCCGTCGGCGTGCACGGCCTCCAGCTGCAGCCGCTGGCCGAGCCGGCGCCCGGATCCGCCGGCCGCCAGCAGGGCCAGCCCGGCACGGTGCGCCGCCCGGTACCGCTGTGGGATGATCAGCTCGGCCAGGTCGCGGCCGCACGCATCGGCGTGGCGATGACCGAACGTGGACTCCGCAGCCGGGTTCCAGGCGACGACGTGCCCGGCGACGTCAATGGCGATATAGGCGTCCGGTGCGCTGGCCAGCAGCGCTTGCGGGTCCTGCAGCACATTGCCGCCGCAGGCGACCAGTACCGGCTCGGTCATGACGTCCCCCGGTCCATGTCGCGCGTGGAAGCGCTGGCTTTACCAACCGGGGGGTGCGGTACACGATGGCTTCCAGCCTACCCGCGACTGTCTGTTAGCCGAACCGCCGAACGTTCCTGTTCCAGGAGAGTAGGACAGGTCAGGGCGCGGACCTCAGCGCCGCCCACGTCATCTTGCCGTCCCTGACAGGCCAGCAGCCCCATCGATCAGCTGTCGCGTCGACCAGGATCAGTCCACGGCTGAACCCGGGGCTGGTGAGGCTACGCATGACGGTGAGGGGATCCGGCATCATCGGGCGGTGCGGGCTGCCGTCGATGACCTGGATGATCAAGTGCTGGCGACCACGAACCACATGTAGGTCGATCATGGTCCCGGCGTGCCGGACCGCGTTGGTGACCAACTCACTGGCCACGAGAGCCGCCGACGCCAGCAGGCTCGGCAATTGCCACTGCAGGCATGCCTGAGTGATCACGTCACGAGCATGTGCAGGGGCGCTGACGAGCGGTAGCAGCACGTCGCTGATACATGGCGACTGTCGCCGTGTCGGTTTACTCATGGTCGCCCCCACCCGTCTGCGTTGCCCCCATGTCAGATGACGTTTCCGTTTTGATCGCCGATATTCCTCCGTTGCGTGAGAGATTCCGCGTACGTCGCTCAACGATGGTGGAACGTGCAGCGGAGCCGTCCGTTCCACTTCCAGCCCTGAACCAAGCTGATCCCACCGTGGCGGCTACCGCAGTCGATCAGTGATGGGCCACCGTACCTGCGAGCGTTTGAGCGCGAGGCCCTGGCGGCCGAGCGCACCGCCGCGCCCGGTTCCACCTGCGCGCTGCCACCGCGGACGCGGCGACCGGGGAGGGGGCCTGACGGCGTTCCGCGCGGCCCCGGGCTCAGGGTTGAGGAGGAGCGGCACAGCGGTTGGCGATTCGAACGATCTTGGCGGCGAGTCCCGCACCGGTCGATGAAGCCCGGTGGTAACACCCAGCCGGCGGTGTTGCTACCGGCGTTGCGGTGACGCCACCGGTAGCCCCCCGAGGAAGCGACCTTCCAGGTCAGTTGGGCCCCTGCGTGGGCCCGGAAGGCCGGACCGGGCGGGTCCGGCCTCTCCGCTAGCCAGGGCAGGTCGGCTGGTACGCCACCTCCGGGATGTAAGCGGCCCACTCGTCCGCCGTGAAACCGCCACCCGCCGCCTCGCACGCGACCGCTGCGGGTTCGTCCCGTAGGGCGGTCAACGACGAGTAGTCCCACAGCACGGCGCGCCGGCCGCCGGGTTCCCCGCTGGCGGCTGTCAGCGTCCGCCCGTCCGGATGCGGCAGCAACGACTTCGACCCCAGCGAGGCGCGTCGCATCGACGGCATCCGGATCGGGCCGGACAGCTCTCCGACGTCCCAGAACGCCACCGAGCCGTCCTGGGAGCCGGTGGTCAGCGTCCGCCCGTCCGGCCCGAACGCCACCGACCACACCGCGGCTTTGGTGCCGGTCAAGATCGCCTGCCGGCGAGCCCGGCCGGCGAGGTTCCAGACCGCCGCCGTCCGGTCGGCGCTGCCGGTCGCCAGCGTGCGCCCGTCCGGGCTGAACGCTGCGACGAGTACGGCGTCGGAGTGTCCCTTGAGCTTCGTGCGCCGCACCGGCTTGGTCCGGTCGGTCACGTCCCAGAGTACGACCGACCGCCCTTCGCCGACCGCGACGGTGTGCCCGTCGGGGCTGTAGGTGATGGCCTCGACCCAGTCCTCGCCGTCCAGAATCGATACTGCGGAAGGCCGGTCCGGCTCGCTGACATCCCAGAGCATGATGGTGTACGCCCCGATGTCGAGAGCGAGCGTGCGCCCGTCCGGGCTGAACGTCATCCGCCCGTCCGGCTCTCCGCCGGGCACCCCACCGGCTGCCCTCGGCGCCCTCGGGTCGCTGACATCGGTGAGCGTCACCCGCGCGCCGTCCGTCACCCCGCCCGCGGCGATCAGGTCGCCGGACGGGCTGACGGCCGCCATGCCGATGTCCCCGTCACGGACGCGCACGGTGGCTTGCTCGATCGGGCGGGACCGGTCCGAGACGTCCCACACCGTCGCTGTTCCGTCGGCGTGCACGGTGGTCAGCCGACGCCCGTCGGGGGTGAGGGCCGCCGTCACCGTCCGCCCGGCGGTCCCGTCCGCCTGGCCGACGGCCGTCGGCTCACCGTGTGCGACGGCGTTCCACAGGCTGAGCGTGCGGAGGCTGCCGACCGTGGCCAGCGTCCGGCCGTCCGGGCTGAACGACATCGATCCCGGGGAACCGCCCTGGTCGTTGAGTTCGTGCATGGGGACCGGCGTGTCGGTCAGGTCCCAGAGCCGCGCCGTCCCGTTGTCGTCGCTGCTGGCCATGGTGCGGCCGTCCGGGCTGAACGCCACGGCGCGGGACCGGGTCGGCGCCGTGGCCACCCGCTGCGGGTTCGCCGGCTTGTCCAGGTGCCAGAACGCCAGGTTCCCCTCCTCGTCGTTGGTGGCCAGCAGGGGCCGGACCGGGTGGACGGCGACCCGCGCCCAGCTGCCGGGCAGCGTGCCCACCTCGGTGGGGCGGGTACGGTCGGTGATGTCCCAGACGATTCCGGGCGCGCCGGCGGTCACCACGCTGCGGCTGTCCGGGCTGAACGCCAGCGGCGCCGGATATCCCTTGGTCTGCCGGGTGAGCAGGGCGGGGCGGGCGGGGTCGGACACGTCCCACAGCGACCACACGCCGTCGAAGTCGACGACGCCGAGCATCTGCCCGTCCGGGCTGAAAGTGGTCCATTTGCCCATCAGCTCGGGCACGGTGCCGACCAGTTTCGGATGCGCCGGATCGGACACGTCGAAGAGGTGCGGTGCGAGTTCGTAGGCGCCGGATATCGCGAGCATCCGGCCGTCCCGGCTGAAGACGGGCTGGGCGGTGAAGAGGAAGCCGTCGAGCGGGGCGAGGCGTACCGGGTTCGCCCGGTCGGACACGCTCCACAACGCCGCAGTGAAATCGTCCTCGACGACGGCGATGACGTCGCCGGGCCCGTGCGCGGCGTACCAGGAGTCGTTGATCGTGCCGGCCCGGCGGGTGGAGGTGACGATTCCCGCGAGTTCCGTGCGGGCCTCGGTGCCCGGCTGGATCCGCTGTGCGGCGATTCCCAGTCGCAACGCCGTCATCGGGTCGTTGTCGATCGTGGCTTTCGCCTGGTTGATCAAACGTCGCCCGGTGGTGACCTTCTTCTGTTCCTCGGCGTTGGCCTGCTGTCGGCGGGCCTCCTCCGCGGCTTCCTCCGCCTTCCGCTGGTTCTGCTCGGCGATGGCCTTCTGCCGGCGGGCCTCCGCCTCGGCCTCCTCGGCCATCCGCTGCTGTTGCTGGGCGTTGCGCCGCTGCCGTTCGGTCTCCGCGGCGGCCTCCTCAGCGAGACGTTGCTGCTGCTCCGCGATGATCCGCTGGCCTGTCGCCTCGCGCGACGACTGCAGCGCCAGTTCACGTTGCTCCCGGGCCACCGCCTCCTGCTGCCGGGCCAGCGCCTGGGCGCGTTTCGCCAGCTCCTGCTGGCGGCGTGCGGCCTTCTCATGCCGTTCTGCTTCGGCCGCCGCCTGCTGCGCCGCGCCTTGCTGTTCCCGGGCTCGTTTCTCCTGCTGTTTGCGTTCGGTGGTGGCGGCGCGTGCCCGGGCCTCCTGTGCGTACGCGTTCTTCTCCTGGCGGCGAGCTTCCTCGGCGTACCTCTCGGCCTCGCCACGCTGGTGTGACGCGTCCTGTTGCTGGCGCTGCGCCTCCACCACCGCGGCCGTGGCCCGGTCGGCGTTGTGGTCCGCGAGCACGGCGGTCCCGGAGGCCACCATGGTCAGCAGTGCGACGGCCGCCACCGCCACCCGGCGCAGCCGGCGGCCCTGCCGGTGCTGGCGGAGATCCTCGCTCTCCAGCTCGTCCTTGCTGACCCCGTGCATGGGTGCGGCCAGCTCGGCGATCGCGGCCCGGAAGCGGGTGTCGCGCAGGTTCAGCTTCCGGTCGTCGTGCGCCCAGCGCAGGTCGAGGAAGAGCGGCTCCTCGGCGAAGACGCCACGGAGAGCGTCGGGCACGGCCGTGGAGTCCGCGGACAGATCGCCGTGCTCCGCGTCCCACCGCCACTCGCCGTCGGTCACCACGGGCAGAATCCGGCCGGCCGGTTTCGTCGCGATCCAGTACTCGATCTCCCGGTTCACCCACGGCGACCGGGCCGCCGCCGGCGAGGCGAGCAGCACGAACCACTCCGAGCCGTCCAGCGCCTTCTGGATCGACGACCACAGCCCGGGCGTCACCGACAGGCCGGTCTGGTCGCGGAAGATCCACAATGCCCGGCGGCGATGCCAGGGCTTCGCGAGCCGGTGCAGTCCACGCTGAACCGCCGGGGCCAGCTTCCCGTCCGCGGCGTGGCTGTACGAGATGAAGCCGTTGAAGCTCATGCCGTTCCTGTCGTCGTTCGTCAACGCCGACCGATTGTGCACGCCGGGGACGATCGACGGAATCCGGTGTTCCGCAGGCCGGCCCGGCTGCAGAGTTCCGCGCCGTCGCGGGATCGGCGTCGGGTAGGACGCGATGAGTGTCGAGTGCGACCCGGTAGCGCTTGTTCGTGGGGTCGCCATCTTCGATCGTCTGGCGCCAGGTACGGCAAACGGTCCCTCTCGTGCTGGAGAAGGACCGTCGGGCGATGGCGATCAGGCAGCGTCCGCGTGCCGTCGGCGCTGGTAGCTCTCATGATGACGGCGGGCGTCCTCAAGCTGGTCCTCGAGAATGATGATCCGGCAGGCCGCTTCCAGGGCGGTGCCGCGGCCGACCATCTCCCGAGCCCGTGCGGCCAGGCGCAACTGGTAGCGGGAGTAACGGCGATGCCCGCCGGCGGACCGGAACGGGGTGATCAGTTTCGCCTCGTCGAGGCGGCGCAGGAAATCCGGCGAGGCGCCGGTGATCTCCGCGGCGCGACCCATCGTGTAGGCGGGGTAGTCCTCGTCGTCGAGCATGTCATCCGGTTGGGCCATACAGGTACCTCCATGACGAGGGCCCCGGCGCAAGAAGCGCCGGGGCCCGGGGTTGCGGGTTTACTACACCATCTACCGACAGGTTCGTCGGCTTGTCGTATCCGCACCGGCCGCCAACTGCAGCGGCTTGAAGTGCGAGGATCGCATAAGCGTGACCGGAGACCACCTCACGTTCGATGGAGACTGCGGTGTCCACCCCAGAACCGGAACTGCGTCCTGACGGCGGGCGATCCAACGGTGCTGAACCCTCCCTTTCCTCTGCTTCCATTACCTGTACTGCTGTCCTGCCATCTGCCGGTGCCGGAACCCCACGCAAACTTCATGGCCCCGCTCACGTACGGCAGATCTTTCCTTCATCAGGCAGAGCCCCGAACATGCCCTGGCCCTACCTGCACGCCCTGACCTGGAATTACGTCAAGGTCTTGACTACCAACTGCTACTGACTTGCCACTTGCGGTACTGCATACTTCCGATCCGCTTCTCGTCAGGCAGAACCCCGAACGTGCCTCGGCCCTGCCTGCATGCCCTGACCTGGAATTACGTCAGGGTCTTGCCTTGCCACTGCGTTGTCTTGCCTGGAATGCGGTCATGCACTCCATCGCAGTCCCGAGCGAGCCACGAATGATCCGGGCCCTGCTTGACGCTCGGCCTGCTACGTCTGCGTCTTCAACGATCTTTGCTGTCAACGAGAGAAACACTAACCGACCCCGCCAAGAAAGTCTAGTCGCCGCAACACAGGTTTTCTGAACCACGGCACCCACCTTGAACAGCCCACCACCGCATCGCCTCATGCTAATGAAAGTCGATGTCGTGTTCATCGCCACTCGATCCACACGCGACGCCCGGTCGGATTTCCGAGGCACCCTGCTACTGTCCAGCCGAAAACGAGATTCGTTTTCATTAACTCGTGAAGGGAGACGATGCGTGAAGAGACCCTCCACAGGGGTCGCGTCCACCATCGCTGGTCTTGCCCTGGCCACGACGACCCTGTTCAGCGCCTCCCCCGCACTGGCCGCCGAACCGGTCGTGCTCGCCAAAGGGCACACCGACGCCGTCGATGTGCGCTATGACGGTGGCGAACTGACCCTGAAGGTCAAGGACGACACGGTGAGCCCCGCGGTGGTGCGCGACCCGGCCGACGTCACGTTCCAGGTGCTGCCCGCGGCCGAGACCGTTGTGCCGGACCTGCCGGCGTTCTCGTTCCTCGGCGCGCCCGGGAGCAAGATCTGGATGCTGCCGCAGGTCCAGGACCCGGCTCTGCTCTGGCCCGGCTGGAACACCAATTCTCTGAGCTCAGGCGTCTTCGCCGGCGACAAGATCGGCATCAGCCTGGTCGGAGTGGACGGCCCCGGTGACGTGACCCTGTTCGACACCAACTCCCTCGGTACGCCGAACATCAAGTTCCGCAGCAACGACGGCCTGCCCGACCGGCTCGACGTGCCGGTGCACACCCACGCCCACGCCGGGTGGGTGTTCTCCGCGACCGGGACCTACACGCTGAAATTCCAGGCCGACGCCACGCTGGCCGACGGGACCACGCTGACCACGGGGCCGGTCGACTACCGGTTCGTCGTCGGTGACCTCCAGGCCGGGGGCGGCGACCTGAGCCTCGGCATCTCCGGCATGTCGGAGGGCGAGTACCAGCCAGGCGACACCGTCACGCTGCAGGCGGTGCAGTCCCCGCAGGGGCCGCTGACGCAGTACCAGTGGTTCAGCAAGAAGCCGGCCGAGGACGAGTTCACGCCGATCGAGGGCGAGACCGGCGCGTCGTACACCTTCACCGCGACGCGAGCCCTCAACGGCAGCCAGTACGTCGTCAAGCTGTACGACGGTGACAAGGCCGTGGCCACCAGCATCGAGGCCTGGCTGTGGGTGGCCTTCCCGCCGGAGGGCAGCAGCGCCGCAAAATCCGTGACCGCCACCATCAACGCGTCCGAAGGTGCGCTCGTGATCAGCGTCGATCCCGAGAACCGTGCCGTCGCCCTGCCCGCGGCCGTGCTGTCCGCGGCCGGTGACCGGTGGGAGAGCACCGGCGCCCTCAAGCCGGTCACGGTGACCGACACCCGCGCGGCCCAGCCCGGCTGGACCGCATCGGGGCAGGTAGCCGACGGGTTCAAGACCGAGGACGGCAAGACCTTCACCGGCGGCTATCTCGGCTGGACGCCCAGCATCACCCAGCAGGGCAGCCAGCAGGGGGTGATCGCCGGGCCGGTCGCCCACCCGTACGGCACCGTCCAGCCGTACACCGGCCTCGGTGGCAGCGCCGTGCTGGCGTCCGCGCCGAACGGCAAGGGCCTGGGCACCGCCCAGCTCGACGCGGCCCTGAAGCTGAGCGTTCCGACCGACACGGCGGCCGGCACCTACACCGGCACCCTGACCCTGACCGCCATCTGAAGACGTCGCGGGGCGGCCGGCCGTGACCCCCGTGCGGCCGCCCCGCGACCCCGGGCGAACGAAAGACCCCCTCATGCGTACCCGCATCGCCGCAGCCGTCCTGGCTCTGGCCACCCTCACGCTCCCCGCGCCGGTCCCGGCCGCGCCGGGAAGCGGCTCGCTGACATGGTCGGTATCACCCTCGGGCCCGAAGGGACCGAACGGGCGGCCGGCACTGGATTACAAACTCGACCCCGGCGCCATCGTCACCGACCACGTCGCCGTCACCAATCACTCGAAGCAGCCGCTGACCCTGCGCCTCTACGCCCACGACGCCTTCACCACCACGGGCGGCGGGTTCGACCTGCGGGCCGGTAACGCCACGCCCACCGACGCGGGGCTGTGGATCAAGCTAGGCCGGCAGCGGATCACCCTGCCGGCATCCTCGCGGGTCGTCGTGCCGTTCACCCTCACCGTCCCGGCCAACGCCACGCCCGGTGACCACGCGGCCGGTGTTGTCGCCTCCCTGGTCGCCGGCACCACCGACGCCGCCGGTAACAAGGTCTCCGTCGACCACCGGGTCGGCAGCCGCGTCTACCTGCGCGTCACCGGTCCGCTGCAACCCTCGCTCACCGTGACCGACGTGCAGATCAGGACGGCGACGTCGTGGAACCCTCTGAAGCTGCCGCGCGTCACGGCGACGTTCACCATTGCCAACACCGGCAACGTACGCCTGGGCGGCGCCCCGTCGGCCCAGATCGAGGGGCCGTTCGGCCTGGGCGTCCGAACCACCACGGCAACCGCCGTCCCGGAGATCCTGCCCGGCGGCTCGCTGACCACGACGGTCGCGCTGAACTCGGTCCCTCCCCTGTTCCAGGAGCGGTTGACACTCGAGATCCGGCCCGCGCCCGCCGACGGCCGCACCGTCGATCCGGCGCCGGTCCGTGCGGCGTCCCAGCATGTCCTCTGGCTGATGCCGTGGCCGCAACTGGCCCTCATCGCCCTCGCCACCGCTCTGCTCGTCGCCTGGCTGTACGCCCGCCGCCGCCGCAACCGTCGCATGCGGGCGGCCCTCGCCGCCGCCGAGAAACGCGGGCGCGAACAGGCGACCGCAACACTCGAGAAGGAAGGAACCCGATGACCCGCCGGAGAAACAGCCGTCTGCGGAAGACCGTCGCCGTCGCCACCACGTCGTTGACGGTGGCGTTGAGCGCGGGTCACCCGGCTGTCGCGGCCACGCCTGCCGACGGCGCCGACCTGGTGGCACTATCGGTCGAGTCCGGCGAGCTGCGGCTGAGCTTCCGCAGCGACGGGCGGACCGACACCGATCCGCAGTCGGTGCGGTTCACCGCCTCGGGGTCACCGGTCGGCGTCATCCCCGACGACCCGGCCTTCGCGTTTCTCGGCCGTCCCGGCGCGCCGGTGTGGTCGTTGCAGGACGGCTCGCCGTTCTCCACCTTCGACACCACCGCGATCGCCAAGGGCGAGGTGGCTCTGGAACTGGCCTCGGTGCAGGGACCCGGCGCATTCGCCGCCTACACCCTCTCCGCGTGGGGCCGGCCCACCCTGCTGCTCGACAGTGACGACCGGCGGAGCACCCGGCTGCCGGCCGGTCAACGGGTGGGCGGCGTCGTATGGCTGTTCGACGCCGTCGGGGAATACCGGGTGACGCTGCGGGCGACGTCGCGCACCGGCACGAAGACGCTGCGGGACGAGGCGGTCTACACCGTGTCGGTACCCACCGGGGCCGAGGCCGCTCCGGAAGGCCGGACACCCCCGGTACGCGAGGCCGCACCGTCCACCACGGTGCCCGCGGAGTCCACCGCCGCGAAGAAGGCAGCGGCGGCGACCTCCGCCCCCACCGCTACCGGTAAGAAGGTGATCTCGGACGGACACGTCGACATGGGTCCCCAACTCGGCGGCGGCAAGCTGACGATCCGGCTGAAGGACGACAGCACCACTCCCCCGACCTGGCGTGAGCTGGCGGACGTGACGCTCAAGGTCACCGACAAGGCGAAGATCGACGTGCCGGCCGGCGCCGGGTACGCGTTTCTCGGCAAGGCCGGCGACAAGGTGTACCTGCTGCCGCAGTCACAGCAGTCCGGGATCGTCTGGCCCGGCTGGAACACCCAGCACGAATCCGTGGTCAAGGGCACCAAGGGCAACATCACCTGGCGTCTCCAGCAGGTCAGCGGCCCGGGTCAGTTCAAGCTGTTCCTGACCGGCTCGTTCGGCACGCCCGAGGTGATCTTCGACTCGGGCGGGCCACTGCCACAGCAGCTCGGCGTCGCGCCGAATACCCATGCGCACGGCAACTGGGCCTTCACCAAGGCCGGCGTCTACAGGCTCACGGTGGGCATGACCGCCACCACAACCGCCGGCAAGAGCGTTTCGGACACCAGAACCCTGACCGTCGCCGTGGGCGACTCGACCGACGCGGGCAGCGGGACCGGCAACACCGGCAGTGACGGGAACGGCGCCGGTTCGGGTGCGGGTTCGGATGGCGGCGGCGACAGCGGCGGCGGGAATCTGGCCAGAACCGGCACGGACATCATGTCGATCACCGGCGGCGGCGCACTGCTGCTCACCGCGGGCACGGTCGCCGTACTCCTCGCCCGGCGGCGGCGAAGCGAGCCCGGTCACGTGTCCACTCCCGACCCTTCCTAATGAAAATGAAAGCCATTAAGGTTCAGCGTGTTCCGGCACCCGAGGCCGGAATTCGTCCTGAGGAGAAACTCTTGCGTAAACCCCTCCGCCTGCTGCTCGGCAGCGGCTTCCTCGCCGCCGCCCTGCTGGGCACCGCGGTTCCCGCCCAGGCCGCCGACACCGTGGTCCTGAGCGCCGGTCACGTCGACGTGGTCGACCTCGCCTACGAGGACGGTGTCCTCGAGATCGGCGTCCACGACGAGACCGTCGACCCGGACGTCGAGCGCGACGTCGAAAACGTGATCTTCCTGGTCAGGAAGGCCGCCAAGATCACGGTTCCGGACGATCCGGCGTTCAGCTTCCTCGGCACGGCCGGTAAGCCGGTCTGGGTCCTGCCCGAGATCCAGAACGAGGAACTGATCTGGCCCGGCATCGCCACCGAGGAGATCGAGAACGGCGTCTTCGCCGCCGACACGGTCACCCTCAAGTTCGAGAAGGTCACCGGCTCCGGCCGCGTCGCCGTGTTCACCGAGGACGCCGTCGGCACCCCGACCGTACTGGTCAACAGCGGTGACGGCCTGCCTGACGCGCTGCCGCTGACCACCGGCACCCACCGGCACGCCAGCTGGGCGTTCCAGAAGGCCGGTGTGTACCTCATCAAGGTCCGGGCGACCGCCGAACTGGCCGCCACCGGCGAGACCGTCACCTCGGAGCCGGTCGTCTACAAGTTCGTGGTCCAGCCGTGAGGGCCGCCGCGGTCCTCGCCGCCGCCCTGAGCCTCGTGGTCGCCGCCGCCGTGCCGGCACAGGCCGCCACCGTCACCCTCACCAGTGGCCACGTTGACGTCCTCGACGTCGACTACACCGCCGGCGCCCTGGTCCTGAACGTCAACGACGACGTGACCGAGCGCAACCCGGCCGACGTGATCTTCCAGGTCCCGGCCGCCGCGAAGATCACCGTGCCGTCCGGCAGCGCGTGGTCGTTCCTCGGCACGGCCGGAAGCACCGCCTGGGTGCTGCCACAGGGCAACACGAGTGGCCTGCTCTGGGCCGGCTGGAACACCGCGGAGGTCCCGTCCGGGGTGTTCCAGAGCAACTCGGTGACGTTCCGGCTCAACAGCTTCAGCGGCCCGGGCCACGTCAGCGTTTACACCGTCTCGTCCGGCACGCCGACCAGGCTGTTCGACTCCTCCAACGGCCTGCCCGACACGCGGACCGTCACCTACAACGTCCACACCCATGCCAACTGGGGCTTCACCGCGGCCGGCACCTACGCCCTCAATTTCGAGGTGACAGGCAAGCTGATCAGCACCGGAGCAACGGTCACCACCGGTGTGAAGTCGTTCACCTTCACCGTCCTGCCGTGATCAAGGGGGGTCCGCTCCAGTGGAAGTGGAGCGGACCCGCCGCCCACCGTACCCGGAGAACGATGAAACGCCTGCTGGCCGCCACCCTGCTGCTCAGCGCCGTGGCCGGGTGCGCACCGCCGCCCGCCCTGTCCGGCACCGACGACCGCGTCCAGGTGGTCACCACCACCGGCCTCCTGGCCGACCTGGTCCGCAACGTCGGCGGGGACCGTGTCCTGGTCGACTCGATCGTCCCGGACGACGCCGACGCGCACGCCTACGAACCGACGCTTCGCGACGTGCGCAACGTCGTCTACGCCGACGTGGCGTTCAGCAACTACCTGCTGCTCGAGGCCCAAAGCGTGATCAAGACGCTGGACGCCAACCTCCCCGACGGCGTCCGGCAGATCTCGCTCGCCGAAGGCGCCACCAAGTACGCCGCCGAGATCATCCCGCTCGTCGAGGACGTCTCTCTCGACACCATCTGGCTCGGCCTGCGCGCGCGGGGCACCGGCGCGGCCCATGGCGTCACCCGCTCCTCGGATGTACGGCTCTCCGCGACGAGGGTCGAGGGCCCCGGCCGGCTGTCCGCCTATCTGACCGAGTCGTTCGGCAATCCTGACATCACCTTCGACTCCGGCGACGGTTTCGACGCGGCCAACGGTTACCGCGACGACACCATCGACCTGCCGCCGGACGCGCACACCCATATGAGCTGGGCGTTCACCGAACCAGGCGTCTACCGGCTGACGCTACGCGCCGAACTGGCGGTGGCTTCCGGCACCAAGCCGATGCCGATGGGTGAGCAGACCTTCACCTTCGCCGTCGGCGTGGACGCGCACACCGTGCCCGGGATGGACGGGGCACGAGTGCTGCACGACGGGCACACCGACGTCACCGCTGACATCGACACCGGCGAGCTCTACCTGTGGGGCGACGGGCACGGCGGCACCGAGCAGGTGCGCCACGATCCCGCCCGTACCGTGATCGAGGTCCCGGCCAAGGCGCTGAAGGAGGTGCCGGCCGGACCGGGCTTCCGGTTCCTCGGCCGGCCCGGTACGCAGATCTACCAGTTGCCGCAGGCGGTGCTGGGCAGGCACGTGCACGGCGAGATCGACCCGCACCTGTGGCAGGACGTGGGGAACGCACAGTCCTACGTGGAGCTGATCCGGGACACGCTGATCGCCGCCGACCCGGCCGGCACCGCCGCCTACCGGGCCAACACCGACCGGTACCTGACCGAGTTGAGTGCGCTCGACGCGTACGTCCAGGAACAGGCCGACGCCATCCCGGCGGCGAACCGCCATCTGGTGACCACCCATGACGCCTTCGCCTATCTGGCGAGGGCGTACGGCATCCCGGTCGCCGGCTTCGTCACCCCCAATCCGGCCGTCGAACCTAGCCTCGCCGACCGGCGCCGCCTTACCGAGACGCTGCGCAACCTGCATATCCGGGCGGTGTTCCTCGAACCGAACCTGCGCGCCCGATCCTCCACCCTGGTCGAGGTCGCCAAGCAGCAGAACGTGAAGGTCTGCGACATCTACGGCGACGCCTTCGACGACCGGGTCACCGATTACGTGTCGATGATGCGGTTCAACGCCGATTCCCTCCGCTCCTGCCTCTCCTGAACCACCCGAGGACCAGCCTTGATCAAGTCTCTGCTCGCCGTACTGCTCGCGGCAGCTCCCAGCCCGACCCCCGGCCTGGACCAGTCACTCGACCCCGGTCAGGCCCAGGCCACCGGCCGGGCCGTGCTGGAAACCGGCCACGTCGACATCGGCCCCCGCATGCGCGACGGCAAGTGGAGCATCCAGATCCACGACGACCACACCGTCCCGTCGGTGTGGCGCGAACCCGCCGACACCGTTCTGCGGATCCGCGACACCGCCCGTCAGCAGATACCCGACGACCCGGCCTACGGGTTCCTCGGTGAGCAGCCCGGCACGCAGGTGCACGTGGTGCCGCAAACCGAGAAACAGGGAGTCGTCTGGATCGGCTGGAACACCCAGGACCCGGGCGTGATCGGCGCGATCAGCCGGGGCGTCACCATGACGCTGCGCGGCGTGCAGGGCCCCGGCAACGTCACGATCTTCCTGCAGTCGGGCAATCTGGGCGCCCCGCAGGTGCTGTGGAGCAGCGCGAAGCCGTTGCCGCAACCGATGTGGGTGGAGACCAACACCCACACCCACGCCAACTGGGTCTTCGGCAAGCCCGGCAACTACCAGCTCGCCGTCGACATCAGCGCCGACCTCGCCGACGGCACCACCGCCACGGCGAGCACCGTGCTGCGCGTCGCGGTCGGCGACGCCACCGAGCCGGATTACGACACCGCCTTCACCGTGCCGCTGGCGGCCGGTTCGGCGTCTGCCGCCGCCGAGGCCTCCGAAGAACAGGACACCTCATCCGGTACGTGGCAGACGCCCGCCCTGATCGGCGCCGGCCTGCTCGCAATCCTGATCATCGTGGCACTGGTGGCCCGGCAGGCAGCCGTGCGGCGCCGTGCCGAACGGGAGAACTTCCGGTGAGCGCGGCTCTGGAGATGATCGGTGTGGCCGCTGACCTGGGTGGCCGTCCGGTTCTGCGCGACGTCGACGTGCGCCTGGATGCCGGTGACTTCACCGCCCTGTTGGGTCCCAACGGCGCCGGCAAGACCACCCTGATGCGTGCCGCGCTCGGCCTGATCCCGTTACGCGGCGGCACGGTCCGCACCGGCAGCGCCGGATACGTGCCGCAGCGGCACGAGTTCACCTGGGACTTCCCCGCCTCGGTGCAGGATGCCGTGCTCAGCGGCCTGGTCCGCCGCATCGGCCTGTTCCGCCGTCCCGCGGTCGCGCACTGGCGCGCCGTGTGGGACGCCCTCGACCGGGTCCGCCTGGCCGACCTGCGCAAGCGGCCGGTCGGCGAGTTGTCCGGCGGACAGCGTCAGCGGGTGCTGGTGGCCCGCGCGCTGGTGCTGGAGCCGTCGGTGCTGCTGCTCGACGAGCCGTTCACCGGGCTCGACATGCCCGCCCAGGAGACACTGACCGACCTGTTCACCGAGATCGCCCGGGAACGGGCCGTGCTCATGGCCACCCATGATCTGACCGCGGCGGCGTACACCTGTGATCGTCTGATCCTGCTCAACCGCACCGTGATCGCCTCCGGCCCGCCCGCGGACCTCAAGGACCCGGAGGTCTGGATGCGGACCTTCGACGTCGGACCCGGCAGCCACCTGCTCAAAGCCCTCGATCTCGTGGGAGCCTGACGTGTCCCCGTGGCAGTTCCTCGCCGACCTGACCAACCCCGACCTGGCATTCCTGCCCAAGGCCCTGACCATTGCCGTGCTGTCGGCGATCATGTGTGGTGTCGTCGGCTGCTATGTGGTGCTGCGCGGCATGGCGTTCATCGGTGACGCCGTCGCCCACGCCGTGTTCCCCGGCCTGGCCATCGCGTTCCTGTTCTCCGGCAGCCTGGTCCTCGGCGGCACGATCGCCGGAGTCGTCACCGCTCTGCTGGTCACCGTCTTCGCCCAGAACCGCCGGTTGAAGGAGGACTCCGTCATCGGGATCTTCTTCGTCGCCGCGTTCGCCCTCGGCATCGTGATCATCTCCCGGGCGCCGGGCTACGCCGGCTCGCTGCAGCAGTTCCTGTTCGGCTCGATCACCGGCATCCCCGACCGTGACCTCTACGTGGTCGGTGGCACCACCATCGCCGTACTCCTGACGGTGTTCCTACTGCACAAGGAGTTCGTCGCCGTCACCCTGGACCGGGAGATGGCCCGCGCGCTGGGCCTGCGCACCTTCTGGCTCGACCTGATGCTGTACGTACTCGTCACCCTGGCCGTGGTGATGGCCGTACAGACCATCGGCAACATCCTGGTCCTGGCCCTGCTGATCACCCCGGCCGCCACCGCCCGCCTGCTCACCGACCGGCTGCCGGTGATGATGGCCGTCGCACCGGCCATCGGCGCGGGCTGCGCCCTGCTCGGCCTCTACCTCTCGTGGTCCTGGGACCTGCCGGTCGGCGGCACCATCGTGCTCACCCTCACCGG
Source organism: Actinoplanes sp. NPDC023801 (assembly GCF_040639655.1). NCBI lineage: Bacteria > Bacillati > Actinomycetota > Actinomycetes > Micromonosporales > Micromonosporaceae > Actinoplanes > Actinoplanes sp. NPDC023801. Next base: position 386,705 of record NZ_JBFAAI010000002.1, read on the forward strand.
GGCCTTCCTGCTGGCCCAACTGGTGGCGCCGCGCCATGGGCTGATCGCCCGGCTGGCGGCCTGACGGCTCCCTGCCCCCACCCTGCACGTCCGGTCGCCGCCGGGCGTGTCCTCACCATGCCCGCATCCGAGAGAAAGCACCTTCATGCACATACGATCACGACCGCGCCGGAGGGCCGCGGCCTTGGCGGTTCTCACCGCCGCGACCGCGGCCGTCCTCGCCCCGGCGTCGACCGCCACCGCGGCCGACGGGCCGGCTCCGCCCCCGCGTGAGCACCGGATCATCGCCGGCGTGCACACCGACGCGGTCTCCACGTTCCTCGACGACGGGCGGCTGACGCTGGCGTCGAAGGCCGACGTCGCGGAGGGCAACGGGACCCGCTTCGCCGCCGAGGACATCCGGTTGCACCTGGCCGACGACGCCAAAGCGACCGTGCCGGCCGGCTACGAGTTCATCGCCCCGGCCGGTAGTGAGGTGTGGATCGCCCCCGAGTCGAACCCGGGAGCAGGCCGGCTGTGGCCCGGCTTCTCCACCGAAGCCGTACCGGCCGGCGCAATCGAAGGCAACCAGACGACCCTTACCCTCACCGGTTTCGAGGGGCCCGGCAGCCTCGAACTGTTCACCGCCGCCGGGTTCGGTGGCAGCAAGCGGCTGTGGTCGTCAGACGACGACGGTTTCAGCGCCTTCACCATCAGCCGCACCCACATGCACGCCAACTGGGCCTTCACCGCCCCCGGCAGCTACCGCATCAGCGTGCGGGCCGCGGTCACCGTCGCCGGTCAGCGACGGACAGCTGACGCCACCTACACGTTCGTCGTCGGCGGGCTGCCGGCCGCGACGGCCACCACCACGGCTTTGACCGCAAGCGCCACAAGCGTCGTTACGGGTGACAACGTGCGCCTCGACGCGACCGTCACCCCGCCGGACGCCACCGGATTCGTCGAGTTTCTCGACGGCGATACCGTCCTCGGCCATACGGCAGTCTCCGCCGGTGGGGCGTCCTTCGGCGTCACGACCCTGCCGCTGGGGAACCGATCGCTGACCGCACGATACGTGCCGCACCTGCTCAACGAATTCGGTCGCTCGACGTCGGCACCGGTGACCGTCACGGTCACCGAGCAGGCCGGTGGCGACGTCTTCGCCATCACGGGTCTGGCCGACCGCTACCAGGCCGGCGAGCAGATCGACCTGCGATTCATCGGCGTCACCCTGGGCGAAGGCCACCAGGCGTACTGGCTCGTCCGCCCCGCCGGGCAGACCACCGATTATTACTCGGTGGTCGGCGAGCGGTACACCCGGGACGCCACCGTCTCCCTCGACGGCGCGCAGATAAAGGTGCAGATCCTCGCGGACAACAAGGTCGTGCAGGAGACCGGCTACCGCACCGTGAAGGTGGACGGTCCGGACATCGGCACGGGCGAGTCCATCACGCTCACCGGAATGCGCGACAGCTACCACGTGGGAGACCCGGCACAGGTTTCCGTCGAGCATCGTGCCCTGGCCGACGGTGAACGGGGACGGTGGTTGATCCGGTCCGTGCTCGGTGGCACCGCGTGGGAGGAGGTCGGCGAGTGGGCGCTGCCCAAGGCGGTTCCAGGCAGCCCTGACGCGTACCTGATCGACACCCTGTGGCTCAACCAGAACGAGTGGGCGTACGAGATCGTCACCGCCGACGGCACGGTCGTGGGCCGCTCCCTCGCCGTCACCACGGAAGTCACCTACCGGGAGCTGCTGCTCTCCGGCGTCCGCACCGTCTACCGGGCCGGTGACACGCTGACTGCCACCTCCGAGCTCTACCCCGCACGCGAGGGCCTCGCCTACGAGTGGGGCATCGCGTCCGACCAGTGGACCCCGATTCCGGGTGCCGACTCGTCCTCGATCGAGCTGCCGGTCACCCCGGACCTGGACGGCAAGACCCTCTACCTGACCGTCACCGACGCCGCGACCGGCTTCCACGTCGCCGGTGCCCAGCAGGAGCTGCGGGTCACCGACGCCGCTCCCGGCGAGCAGCTGCTGTTCCTCGAGTCGCTGGCCGGCCATTATCACCAGGGGTACCCGATCCGGCTCAACGCCTTCGCCGACCCGGTGGCGAGCGACACCGACACGTACCGCTGGCTGTGGAAACGCCCCGATCACGCCGACTTCGTCGTCATGGACAAGATCACCACGGCGAGCCACGAGGTCCGCGCCGAACAGGCTCTGGACGGCACGCTGGTCAAAGCGGAACTGTACTCGGCCGGCGGCTCGCTGCTGGCCACCAGCGAGCCGGCGACCATTCACGTGGACGATCACGGTGCGGCACCACGGGAGAAGGTCACCGTCGAGGGCCTCGCCGACAACTACCGCGTCGGTGACGAGGTGAAACTGTCCGCCTCGGTGGCGCCGGCGTCGGTGCTGGCCCGCTGGGAGTGGTATCTCAACGGGCAGCTGGTGGCCGGTCAGAACGGCGCAGCACTGTCGCTCGCCGCCGCCGCGGAGCACGACTGCGCCACTGTCGTCGCCCGGCTCACCTTCGACGACGGCCGCAAATACGTCGAGTCGGCCCCCGTCACGCTGCACGTGAACGGCTCCAGCGGGCCGGGCGACCTGTCCCTGTCGGTGTCGGGTCTGTCGGACGACGGATACCAGCCGGGTGACGCCGTCACGTTGCAGGCCGTCCAGTCGCCGCAGGGCCCGCTGACCGCCTACCAATGGTTCGCCAAGCGGCCCGGTGACGCCGACCTCACGCCGATCGAGGGCGAGACCGGCGCTTCCTACAGTTTCACCGCGACCGCGGATCTGAACGGCACGCGATATCTCGTCAAGCTCTACGACGAGCAGACGGTCAAGGCCGTCAGTGAACCGGTGACCGTCAAGGTCGCCACCGCACCGCAGGGCGGCACCGCGTCGAAGTCGGTGACCGCGACGATCGACGCCTCCGACGGAGCACTCGTGATCAGCGTCGACCCGGCCGATCGGGACATCACCCTGCCGGCGGCCGTGCTGAACAGCAGCGGTGACAGGTGGGAGAGCACCGGAGCCCTGCAGCCGGTCACGGTCACCGACACTCGCGCGGGCCGGCCCGGCTGGACCGCTTCCGGCCAGGTCCCCGACGGATTCCGGACCTCCGACGGCAAGGCCTTCACCGGCGCCCATCTCGGCTGGACACCCGCAGTCGTCGCGCAAAGTGACGGACAGGGCGTGGTGGCCGGCCAGGTCAGCGCGCCCGGTGTCGGACTCGGCGCAAGCGCTCCGCTCGCAACGGCGCCCGGTGGTTCCGGGCACGGCACCGCACGGCTCGATGCCGAGTTGCGGCTGAGCGTGCCGACCGACACCGCGGCCGGCACCTACACCGGCACCCTCACTCTGACAGCCATCTGATCACGTCACAGGGCAGCCGGCTCAGACCGGCTGCCCACGACGGCCGGGGCGTGTATGCAGGGTGCGGTCCGGCGGACGCCGTTGTCCGCCGGACCTTTGGTGTGCACGCGCCCGGTGGTCCGCTGTCGTCGGTGAGGCCGGGCGCGGCGCATCCGATGCACCCTGACTTTACAATGAAAACCGTTTCCAACAAGATGGGTCCGGCACCTGTCCGGCACAAGAGGAAGAACCCACATGGCTGTCCCGAAGCGGCGCACCTCACGCTCCAACACCCGCCACCGCCGCGCCCAGTGGAAGGCGACCGTCCCGGCGCTCGCCGACTGCCCCTGCCCGCGACGCGAGAAGATCGTCCCGCACCGCGCCTGCACACACTGCGGCCTCTACCGCGACCGCCAGGTGACCGAGCCCCGATGAGCACCACGACCACGCCCACGCGGCTGCCGGTCACCGTCCTGTCCGGATTCCTCGGCGCGGGCAAGACCACCCTGCTCAACCATGTTCTGGCCAACCGCCACGGCCTGCGCGTCGCGGTGATCGTCAACGACATGAGCGAGATCAACATCGACGGCGCCCTCGTCCGCGACGGCGGCACCCTGTCGCGCACCGAGGAACGCCTGGTCGAGATGACCAATGGGTGCATCTGCTGCACCCTGCGCGACGATCTGCTCGGCGAGGTGGCCCACCTCGCCCGGCAGGGCCGCTTCGACTACCTGCTGATCGAGTCCAGCGGCATCTCCGAACCGCTGCCGGTCGCCGCCACCTTCGCCTTCGGCATCGACGAGCAGGACCGGGTGCTCGCCGACATCGCCCGCCTGGACACCATGGTCACGGTCGTCGACGCACCCCACCTCATCGCGCAGATCAACGCCGGCGAAGCCCTCGAGGCGCGCGGACTGGCGGCGTTCGAAGGCGATGATCGTACGATCGCGGATCTGCTCGTCGACCAGCTGGAGTTCGCCGACGTCATCGTGATCAACAAAACCGACCTCGTGACATCGGGTGAACTCGCCAGGGTGCAGGCACTGGTGACTCGCCTCAACCCGCGCGCCCGGCAGATCCGATCCACCTTCGGCCGGGTCTCCCCCACCGACCTGCTGAATACCGGCAGCTTCGACATGGACGCCGCCGAGACCGCCCCCGGCTGGGTCGCCGAGCTCAACGGCGAACACATTCCCGAGACCGTCGAGTACGGCATCAACAGCCTGCTGTTCCGCGCCCCGGAACCGTTCCACCCCCAACGGCTGTGGGACTTCCTCGAGAAGGCCGTCACCGGGTACGGCGTACTGCGCTCGAAGGGCTTTCTCTGGCTGGCCAGCCGGCCCGGCATGATCGGCCTGTGGTCGCAGGCCGGACCGAACGGTCAGTGCGATCCCGCCGGCGTGCCGGTCGCGGTCTCCGGCGAGTGGCCCGACGACCCGGACGAACGCGCCGACCTGGAACAGCGGTGGCATCCAATCTTCGGCGACCGGCGCCAGGAACTGGTCTTCATCGGGGTGCGGCTGCCCGCCGACGACCTGCGCGAGGGCCTGCGCCGGTGCCTGCTGACCACCGAGGAACTGAAGGCCGGCGAGGACGTCTGGCGCACCTGGCCGGACCCGTTCCCCGAGTGGGTCCTCGACGAGGTGGAGCCCCATGCTCACCAGCACTGACCTCGTGCTCTGCAGCTTCTGGCCGCACGCCGCCGCCGATGTGCCCGGGCGGTACACCGTGCTCCCGGAAACGGCTGAGCCGGACCAGATCCGCGCCGGCGGGCGGCCGAACCCGGCCGTCGTCACGGTCATGCCGGCCGACCTGCTGCTCGACGGCCTGACCGACGAACGACCGCTGCGGGAGGTGGGCCTGCACCGTGACGACACCGACGAGCGCGCCATCGGGGATCTGGTCGCCCGGCAGATCGAGCAGGCCGACGCCGTCCTGCTGACCGGGGAACTGGACGACGAGTGGGAGACCGAGCAGCTGCGGGTACTGCTGCGCCGGCTGGCGCCGTGGTCCGTTCACCCGCGCCCCGGCGATCCGCTGACCTCGGTCGCCCGTCGCACCGGGCCGCTCGAGGTGCTCAGCCGCGGCCTGCAGGGACACGCCGTGGGCGTCCACGAGCCGGTACCGGCGCATGGGGTGAGTGCAGCCGTCTTCCGCGCCCGCCGCCCGTTCCATCCCGCACGGTTGCACGATGCCCTGGACGAGGTCACCATGGGCGTGCTCCGGTCCCGCGGACATTTCTGGCTCGCCAGCCGTCCCGACCTGGTCATGACGTGGGAATCGGCCGGCGGACTCCGCCTCGGCCCGCACAGCGGCTGGCTGGACCAGCTGCCCGACGAGCACTGGGACGAGGTCGACCCCGAGCGCAGGCTCGCTGCGGCCCTGGACTGGGACCCGTACTACGGCGACCGGCACCACCAGCTGTCCTTCACCGGCATCGACCTGGACCCGGTCCGCATCCACCGCACCCTGAGCCGCTGTCTGCTCACCGACGATGAGCTGTCCCGCGGGGAAGAGCACTGGCGGCGGTTGCCGGACCCGTTCCAGCGCGCCTATCCGGCCTCGGCGGTCAACGAGGCTTGATCGGCCGGTCCCACCTGCAGCCGATGTGGAACCTCCGGCAGGCACCGGGGCTGCCGGCACACGTCGTAGCCGCGGTGTCGAGCACCCACAGCCGGTCGGCCAGGTCGACGACGACGCTCTGCACCGACACGAAGGTCCGTTCGTCGGCGTTGCCGTCGGGCGTGTTCCAGCGCTGGTCCGGGAACTGTACCGGCTGCCCGTCGCGCAGTTCGGTGACATTGGCCGGCACCTCGTCTCCCCATTTCGGAAGGTTGACGAAGATGCGGCCGCCACGGGACGGTGACACCGGTCGGCATGGGGCCGTCGAAGGTCGCGACCGTCTCCAGCGCCGCTTCATTGACTGCCCTCTATTCTCTGCTTAACATCGGACGTCATACGACTGATCAGGTGACCCCGTTCGCATGTGAGCCGATGACAGAGGTGTGACAACCCATGAGAAAACGCGCGATGGCGGCGGCAGCGGCCGCTGTCCTTACCGCAGCCGGCATGGTGACGGCCATTGTCGGCCCCGCTTCACCGGCCACCGCCCACCCGGTGAACGCGGCCGACTTCCAGCAGGTCGAGCTCGCCCGAGGGGTGTCCGAGATGGGCGAACCGATGTCGATGGCGGTGCTGCCGGACCGCTCGGTGCTGCACACGGCCCGCAACGGCGTTCTGCGGCGCACCACCGCCGCCGGGGTCACCACCGTGATCGGCACACTGCCGGTCTACACCCACGACGAAGAGGGACTGCAGGGAGTGGGGGTGGACCCCGGCTTCGCCGGCAACCGGTTCATCTACCTCTTCTACGCGCCGCCGTTGTCCACACCCGGCGGGGACGCCCCGGCAACCGGCACGGACTTCTCCGCCTGGAACGGGGTCAACCGGCTGGCCAGGTTCACCCTCAACGCCGACTACACCCTCAACACGGCCAGCCAGGTCACCGTGCTCGAGGTTCCGACGAATCGCGGCATGTGCTGCCATGTCGGCGGCGACATCGACTTCGACGCGGCCGGCAACCTCTACCTGTCCACCGGGGACGACTCGAACCCGTTCGACTCGGGCGGCTACACGCCCATCGACGAGCGCAGCAACCGCAACCCCGTCTACGACGCGCAGCGCAGTGCCGGCAACACCAACGACCTGCGCGGCAAGGTGCTGCGGATCAAGGTGAACGCGAACGGGACGTACTCGATCCCGGCGGGCAACCTGTTCCCCCCGGGTACCGCCCGTACCCGGCCGGAGATCTACGCGATGGGCTTGCGCAACCCGTTCCGGCTGAGCGTCGACAAGCCGACCGGCGCGGTGTACGTCGCCGACTACGGACCCGACGCGGGCACGACCACCGCAACGCGGGGTCCGGCGGGTCAGGTCGAGTTCAACCGGATCACATCCGCCGGCAACTACGGCTGGCCGTACTGCACCGGCTCCAACACGACGTCGGAGACGTACGTCGACTACGTGTTCCCGTCCGGGCCGTCGGGGAACCGGTTCAACTGCGCCGCGCCGGTCAACAACTCGCCACGCAACACCGGCCTGACCAACCTGCCGGCCGCGCGACCGGCGTGGATCAAGTACGACAACTGCTCGGTGGCCGCGTTCGGCTGCGGCTCCGAGTCGCCGATGGGCGGCGCGGTGTACCGCTACGACCCGGCCAACCCGTCCACGGTCAAGTTCCCCGCAGCCCTGGACGGTCACTACTTCGCGATGGAGTTCGGCCGCCGCTGGATCAAGACCGTCGACGTCAACGCCGACGGGTCGGCCGGGCAGATCAACGACTTCCCGTGGCGCGGCACGCAGATCATGGACAGCGCCTTCGGCCCCGACGGAGCCCTGTACGTGCTGGACTACGGCACCGGCTGGGGCAGCGGCGACGCGAGCTCCGCCCTGTACCGCATCGAGTATCCGCAGGCCGGCAACAATCAGGCACCGGTGGCACGTGCCGCCGCCAGCCGTACGTCCGGCATCGCACCGCTGACCGTCGACTTCTCCTCGGCCGGTTCCTCGGACCCCGAAGGCGGAGCGCTGACCTACGCCTGGAACTTCGGTGACGGCGGCACGTCCCCGGCTGCCAATCCGAGCCACACCTTCACCGGCAACGGCCAGCGCACGGTCACGCTCACCGTGACGGATCCGGCCGGTCTCACCGCCACCACCTCGGTGATCATCACGGTCGGCAACACCGCACCCACGGTCGTGCTGAACTCGCCGGCCGACGGGAGGCTGTTCAATTTCGGTGACAGCGTGCCGTACACGATCACGGTGTCGGACCCCGAGGACGGCACTCCCGACTGCACCCGGGTGAAGCTGAGCTACTACCTCGGCCACGACGACCACGCTCATCCGATCACGTCGAGCACCGGATGCTCGGGGACGCTGCAGATCCCGGCGGACGGGGAACACGACACGGCCGCCAACCTGTACGCGGTGTTCGACGCCGAATACACCGACCGGGGCGCCAACGGCCAGCCCGCGCTGACCACACACACGCAGCAGATCCTCCAGCCACGGCACCGGCAGGCCGAGCACCGCAACAGCCAGTCGGGCACCTCGCTGTTCAGCAAGACTCCCGCGGAGGGCGGGCAGACCGTCGGCGACATCAACAACGGTGACTGGATCGCGTTCCAGCGTTACGCCCTGGCCGGGGAGACCGGGTTCACGGCCCGGGTCTCGTCCGGCGGCACCGGCGGCACCCTGTCGGTTCGCGCCGGGTCACCCACCGGCACGGTGCTCGGCTCCGTCACGGTGCCGGTCACCGGCAGCTGGGAAACGTTCACGGAGGTGTCGGCAACCCTGTCCGGGGCCCCGGCCGGCACCACCACCCTGTATCTGACGTTCCACGGTGGCACCGGAACGCTGTTCGACCTGGACGCTTTCACGTTCGGCACGACTACGGGCGGTGGGGGCACCGGCCGGATCGTCGGCGCGAGCGGTTCGTGTGTCGACGTCAACGGCTCCGGCACCGCCGACGGCACCAAGATCCAGCTGTGGACCTGCAACGCCGGCGCCAACCAGCAGTGGACCCGCACCGGCAGCACCTGGCGGTCCCTCGGCAAGTGCATGGGCGTGGCCGGCGGCGCGACGGCCGACGGCAGCCTGGTGCAACTGTCGGCCTGCAACGGCTCCGGCACGCAGAACTGGACGGCGGGAGCCAACGGTTCCCTGGTCAACACCCAGTCCGGCAAGTGTCTCGACGCCAACGCCGGCAGCTCCGCGAACGGAACCCAGCTGATCATCTGGGCCTGCCACGGCGGCACCAACCAGCGCTGGACCCTGCCATGAGAGGAATCCCCACCATGCGACACCTGATGCGCAAACTCCTCGGCGTCACGGCAGCGGTGCTACTGACCGTCGCGGGCACCGGCGGCACACCGGCGTACGCCGCCGACGCACCGTACGACGTCCTGGTGTTCTCCAAGACCGCCGGCTTCCGGCACGACGCGATCCCGGCCGGCATCCAGTTGATCCGTGACCTGGGGGCGGCCAACAGCTTCACGGTGACCGCGACCGAGGACTCCGGCCAGTTCAACGCCGGCAATCTGGCCCGGTTCGAGGCCGTGGTCTTCCTCAACACCACGGGCGACGTGCTCGACGCCACCCAGCAGACCGCCTTCGAGAACTACATCCGGGGCGGCGGCGGGTACGTGGGGGTGCACTCGGCCTCGGACACCGAGTACAACTGGCCGTTCTACGGTGAGCTGGTCGGGGCGTACTTCGCCTCGCACCCGGCGATCCAGCAGGCGACGGTACGGGTGGAGAACCGGGCGCACGCGGCGACCGCCGGATCCAGCCCGGCGGTGGTGCGTACCGACGAGTGGTACAACTTCCGGACCAATCCCCGGTCGTCGGCCCGCGTACTGTCCACGCTGGACGAGTCGACCTACTCCGGCGGCACGATGGGCGCCGACCACCCGCACACCTGGTGCAAGACCCTCCAGGGCGGGCGCTCGTTCTACACCGGGAGCGGCCACACCCAGGCGACCTACACCGAGGCGGGCTTCCGGTCGCTGATCCTCGGCGGCATCAGGTACGCGGCCGGCCGCACCAGGGCCGACTGCCGGCCGGAAACCGGCTACACCACCCTCTACAACGGTTCCACCACGGGCTGGTCCCAGGCCGGGCCCGGTGGGTTCGGCAACAGCAACGCCACCCTGACGTCGTCCGGTGGGCTGGGCATGCTCTGGTACAGCACCAAGGAGTTCGGCTCCTACTCGCTGAAACTCGACTGGATGATGCCGGGCGACGACAACTCCGGCGTGCTGATCGGGTTCCCGGCCGGCAGCGACCCGAACGCGGCGATGGCGAACGGGTACGAGGTACAGATCGACGCCACCGACACCTCGGACCGGACCACCGGGTCGGTGTACGGGGTCAAGTCCGCCGACATCGCCGCCCGCGACGCGGCGCTGAATCCGCCGGGTGAGTGGAACACCTTCGAGCTGCTCGTCGAGGGCGAGAGGTTGCAGGTCTTCCTGAACGGCGTCAAGGTCAACGACTTCACCAACACCGATCCGGTACGGTCGCTCACCTCCGGCCACATCGGCATCCAGAACCACGGCACCGGCGACGACGTGTCGTTCCGCAACATCCGGATCAAGGAGTCCGGTGGCACGGTGCCGCGGACCGGCCCGATCACCAGCGCCACGGGCAAGTGCGTCGACGTCAGCGGGGCGAGCTCCGCCGACGGCACGAAGATCCAGCTGTGGCGCTGCACCGGCGGCACGAACCAGCAGTGGACGGTCAACGGGACCACCCTGCGCTCGCTCGGCAAGTGCATGGGCGTCGCCGGTGGCAGCACCGCGAACGGCGCCGCGGTCCAGCTGTCGGCCTGCAACGGCTCCGGCGGCCAGAACTGGACCCCGGGAGCCAACGGCTCCCTGGTGAACCCGCAGTCGGGCAAGTGCCTGGACGCCAACGGCGCGAGCTCCGCGGACGGGACCCAGCTGATCATCTGGTCCTGCCACGGCGGCACCAACCAGCGCTGGACCCTCCCGTGACGCGCCGCCGGAACATCCTCGCCGCCGGGGTGGCCGGGGCCGGAGCCGCACTGCTCCCGGCCGGGTGGACGGCGGCCGCCCGGGCCGGTGCGGTGCCACCGGCGGACGTGCTGGCCGCCGGGGACCTGGCGCTCTGGTACGACGAGCCCGCGGGAACGGACTGGCTACGGGCACTGCCGATCGGCAACGGGCGCCTCGGCGCCATGGTGTTCGGCAACATCGACACCGAACGGCTGCAGCTCAACGAGGACACCGTGTGGGCGGGTGGCCCCTACGACTCGGCGAACACGCGGGGCGCGGCCAACCTCGCGGAGATCCGGCGACGGGTCTTCGCCGACCAGTGGGTCCCGGCCCAGGACCTGATCAACCAGACGATGCTCGGCAACCCGGCCGGGCAGCTGGCGTACCAGCCGGTCGGTGATCTGCGGCTCGCCTTCGGCAGTGCCGCCGGCGCGTCGCAATATCACCGGGCGCTCGACCTGACCACCGCCACGGTGACCACCACGTACGTGCTGAACGGCGTGCGGTATCAGCGGGAGGTGTTCGCGAGCGCACCGGACCAGGTGGTCGCGATCCGGCTGACGGCCGACCGCCCCGGCGCGGTCACCTTCGACGCCGCGTTCGGCAGCCCGCAGCGGACGACCGTGTCCAGCCCGGACTCCACGACGATCGCCCTCGACGGCATCTCCGGCACCATGGAGGGCATCGCCGGCTCGGTGCGGTTCCTGGCCCTGGCCGGCGCGAGCGTCACCGGGGGCACGGTCAGCAGCTCCGGCGGCACGCTGCGGGTCTCCGGCGCCACGAGCGTCACCGTGCTGGTGTCGATGGGCTCCAGCTACGTCGACTACCGCACGGTCAACGGTGACTACCAGGGCATCGCGCGACGGCACCTCACGGCCGCCCGCAACGCCGGCTTCGACCAGCTGCGCGCCCGCCACGTGGCCGACCACCAAGCGCTCTTCAACCGGGTGACGATCGATCTGGGGCGTACGCCGGCGGCCGATCAGACCACCGACGTGCGGATCGCCCAGCATGCGAGCGTCAACGACCCGCAGTTGTCGGCCCTGCTGTTCCAGTACGGCCGGTACCTGCTGATCGCCTCGTCGCGACCGGGCACCCAGCCGGCGAACCTGCAGGGCATCTGGAACCAGGAGATGGCACCGTCCTGGGACTCCAAGTACACGATCAACGCGAACCTGCCGATGAACTACTGGCCGGCCGACACCACCAACCTCCCCGAGTGCCTCCTGCCGGTCTTCGACATGATCAGGGACCTGACGGTGACCGGCGCCCGCACCGCGACCGTGCAGTACGGCGCCGGCGGCTGGGTGGCCCACCACAACACGGACGCCTGGCGGGGTTCATCGGTCGTCGACGGCGCGCTGTGGGGCATGTGGCAGACCGGTGGCGCCTGGCTCGCCACGATGATCTGGGACCACCACCTGTTCACCGGCGACGCCGAGTTCCTCCGCGCCAACTATCCCGCGATGAAGGGCGCCGCACAGTTCTTCCTCGACTCGCTGGTGGCCCACCCGTCGCTCGGGTATCTGGTCACCAACCCGTCGAACTCGCCGGAGTTGCCCCACCACGCGAACGCCAGCGTGTGCGCCGGGCCGACCATGGACAACCAGATCCTGCGTGACCTGTTCAACGGTGTCGCGCGGGCCGGCGAGATCCTGGGCGTGGACGCCGCCTTCCGTACCCGGGTCCTGGCGGCACGGGACCGGCTCGCACCGACCCGGGTCGGCTCACGCGGCAACGTCCAGGAGTGGCTCGCCGACTGGGTGGAGACCGAGCGTAACCACCGGCACGTCTCCCACCTGTACGGCCTGCATCCGAGCAATCAGATCACCCGGCGGGGAACGCCCCAGCTGTACCAGGCCGCGCGTCAGACGCTGGAGCTGCGCGGCGACGACGGGACCGGCTGGTCGCTCGCTTGGAAGATCAATTTCTGGGCCCGGCTGGAGGACGGTGCGCGCGCCCACAAACTGATCCGCGATCTGGTACGCACGGACCGGCTCGCGCCGAACATGTTCGACCTGCACCCGCCGTTCCAGATCGACGGCAACTTCGGCGCCACCTCGGGAATCGCCGAGATGCTGCTGCACAGCCACAACGGCGAGCTGCACGTGCTGCCCGCCCTGCCGTCGGCCTGGCCGGCCGGGAGTGTCACCGGTTTGCGCGGCCGGGGCGGACACACGGTCGGCGCCTCCTGGAGCGCCACTCGGACCGAGCTCGTCATCACGCCCGACCGCGACGGCACCGTCCGGGTCCGCAGCCGGATCTTCACCGGTACCTTCGAGCTGCGTGACGAGACGAGCGGCACCGCGGTGCAGCCGACCAGGCCGGAGACCGACCTCGTCGCGTTCACCGGGCAGGCCGGCCACACCTACCGCGCGTCGGCCACGCGATCGGGCCCGGTGGAGACCGGGGTGCACTACCGGCTGGTGGCTCAGCACAGCGGGAAGGCCGCCGACATCAGCGGAGCGTCGGCCACCGCCGGGGCGCAGCTGATCCAGTGGCAGCTCTCCGGCGGCCTCAACCAGCAGTTCGACTTCCTGCCCTCCGACGGTGGCCACTACCGGATCCGGGCCCGGCACAGCGGCCTGGTGCTGCAGGTCGCCGGCACCGGCACCGGCGCCGACATCACCCAGCAACCCGACACCGGCTCCACCGGCCAGCAGTGGCGGGTGGAGGACCAGGGCGGCGGGGTGGTCCGGCTGATCAACCGTCAGAGCGGCCTGGCCATGGACGTGTGGCAGGCCGCCACCGCCGACGGCGCCCGCATCTCCCAGTGGACTCCGGGTAGCAGCGCCAACCAGCGGTTCCAGCTCCAGCGCGTCTGACACCCCGGGTGAACACGACATCGGTACCGCGGGTTCCCGTCGGTCACCGTTTCCCCGAGCACGTCAGCCGGCCCGTCCCCGTACTCCGCGACCGTGTCACTCAACTCCTGGACGGGCGGATTGTCACCGGAAATCGGAAAGCGAACGGGCCTGACTCAGTCCAGGAAGGCGACACACACTCCATCGGGGTACTGCCAGAGTTTGTTGCCGGCCGCAAACTCGGCCGCGCCCCGCCCCTGGATCCGTTCGAGGATGCCGTCCCCCTGACCGCCGGCGTCCACCGGTGGGCGGCAGCAGCCATCGATCGCTGCTGCCACCCGCAGGCACCGGTGACGACCACCGGCCGATCGATCAGTTGCGCAGGCTCCACTGCTGGTTCGTGCCGCCGTGACACGTCCAGAGCTGGATCCTGGTCCCGTTCGCGGTGCCGTTGCCGCTGGCGTCCAGGCACAGCCCGGACTGCACGCCGGTGATCGATCCGTTGGCGTTGATGTTCCATTGCTGGTTGGACTGTCCGTTGCAGTCCCAGATGATCACGGGAGTGCCGTTGGCGGTCCCGTTGCCGGAGGCGTCGAGACACTTGTTGCTGTACACCGTCAGTTGCCTGCCGGCGGTGTGGGTCCATCGCTGGTTCGTCCCGCTGAGGCAGTCCCACAGTTGCACCTGGGCGCCGTTCGCCGTGCTGGCCCCGCCGACCTCGGCGCAGCGGCCGGACGCACCGCCGACGATCTGCACGTTCTGCCGGCTGGCGCCGGTCTGCGGCCCGGCGGAGGCCATCACCGCCTGCGCTCCGGCCGGCCAGTTGCCGCCGGTCACCGTGACGTTGCCGGACACCACGTTGCCCCGGTCGCCGTTGGTGACGTTGGTGCTGCCGTTGGAGGACCAGTTGCCGGTGACCGTGAAGTTGCCCATGTTCTCGGCGAACCAGTAGTTGGCGGTGGCCCATGTCCCGGTCGCGGAGAAGACGTTGTTGCGGGCGGTGTAGTAGCGCGAGCCCTCGTCGAAGTAGAGCCCGAAGTACCCGTTGGTACGCAGGCAGTAGTTGTCGCTGATCAGCGCGCCCGGGTTGGCCGAGAGCGTGTAGATGCAGCCGCCGTCGTTCATCTGCTGCATCACGTCGTGGATGTAGTTGCCGGTGATCACGTTGTTCGCGGCGGTGGTGGCGGTCGAGTAGCGGGGCTGGTAGTTGTACAGCCCCCGGTCGGCGTAGTGGTTGCTGCCGCCCGCGTCGTTGGAGCCCCAGCCGTACCCAGCCGACACGCCGGTGTACGGCAGGTTGTAGACCTCGTTGTGCGAGATCGTGGCGCCGGCGACGTACGTGGTCAGGACGGACACGATGCCGCGGTGCTCGACGCCCAGGTCGTGGAGCCGGTTGTTGCTGACGGTGATGTTCCGGTTGACCATGCGCTGGTCGGAGGGATGATGCGCATCAGCTCGCACGCCGCCGACGACGATGCCGCCGGCCGAGTTGCGAGCGATCTCCGACCGGGTGACGGTGATGTCGGTGGCGCCCAGTCCGATACCACTGGCGTGCGCGGTGGCGTCGTTGCCGATGCCGATCGCGGTCTGGCCCAGGTTGACGAACTGGGAGTCGGTGAAGGTGATGTTGCTGGCCGCGGAGACCTGCACGGCGGCCGGCGACTGGAACCAGTTGGGGCGGGTGGCCTCGAACTGCGGGCAGCCGTTGTGGCACGACGTGAACGCGGGCCAGTTCCAGTTCCCCGAGATGTACGCACCGGTCTGCTGGTCGGCATAGCCCTGGCTGCCGCTGGGCCCGAGCCAGCTCGTCCCGCTGAACGTGATCCCGGCGAAGGTGACGTGGTGTGCGGGAGCGGCGTACGTTCCTCCGATCTGGAGCAGTGATTCGAGCGCCGGCAGTTCCACGCTCACGCTGGTCATGTTCTGGCCGGACAGCGGGATGTAGGACAGCGCTCCGGTGCCGGGGTCCAGGTGCCACTCCCCCGGCGCGTCGAGGAACTCGTAGGCGTTGCTCAGGTACAGCGGTCCGGCCCGGTGCGGACTGGTGAACGTGTCGTACCCGAAGTTGTTGTTGCTCCAGCCGGGTTGCTGCATCGTGATCAGGTTCCCGGCGATGTTCTGCACCGACACGTAGCGGTCGGTGAACGAGCCGACGCTCTCCACCTGGACACGATTGTCGGTGGCGAGGTTGTTGAGGTAGGACAGCGCTCCGTTGGTGAACCTCAGTCCGGTGCTGTCCGCGGTGAAGTCGGCCCGGTTGACCTGGGTACGCGCGCGGGTGGCGATGGCCCCGTTGACGTAGAGCTGCCGGCTGTCCCGGCCGGCGCCGACGTTGGCGCGCCAGATGTTCCTGCCGGAGTCCGCAAGCGACCACCCGGTGACGGCCCGGGAGCCGCTGATCACGGGCCGGGCCGACGGCGCGGCCTGCCACAGGACACGGTAGCCGTTCGTGCCGGAGTCGGCGGCGGTCAGCCGCAGCGGCGCGGGCAGCCGGTACACCCCGTCGGCGAGTTGCACGACGATGTCACCGGACATGGACCCGGTGAGCGCTCGCACGGCGGTCTGCGCGGCGGTGAGTGAGCACGGCTGGGCGCTCGTGCAAACGGTGCCGGTCCCGGCCGGGGCGGCGTAGAGGGTGGTGGTGGCGGCCCGGGCGGGGGTGGCCGACGTCGCCACGACGGCCGCGGTGGCCACGACCGTCAGTGACATCGTCGCGAGCCGGGAGAGAAGTCTCCCCGGCGAGGCTGAGCGAGGTACGGACACGGGTGTCTCCTTACCTGGGGAAATGGGGGAAAGTGCGGGAGCGGGACACAGTCAGCCGTCAGTTCATCATACGAATTATGTCTCAACAAGGATTGACGGATGTCGCTTTCGACGGCACGCGTCCCGGATGCCGTACGCCGGATCGGTCAGGAGATCCGCCGCTCAGGGCCCGTGCCGCTCATCGGCCGAGCCAGCCACCGTCGACCGGTATCACCGCCCCGTTGACGTAGTCCGAGGCCGCCGAGGCGAGGAACACCGTGACGCCGCCCAGGTCGTCCGGGCGGCCCCACCGGCCCGCCGGGATCCGGGCGAGAATGGCCCGGTCGCGTTCGGGATCGTCGCGCAGCGCCCGGGTGTTGTCGGTGGCGATGTAGCCGGGAGCGATGGCGTTCACGTTCACCCCGTGCGCGGCCCACTCGTTGGCGAGTGCCTTCGTGAGCCCGGCGATACCGGACTTCGAGGCGGCATATCCGGGTACGGTGACGCCGCCCTGGAAACTCAGCAGCGACGCGGTGAAGATGATCTTCCCGTGTCCCCGGGCGGTCATGGTCCGGCCGATCTCCCGGCTCAGCACGAACTGGCCGCTGAGGTTGACCTCGATGACCCGGTCCCACATGTCGTCGGTGTGGTCGGCCGCCGGCGTACGGATGATCGTGCCGGCGTTGTTCACCAGGATGTCGATCGGTCCGAGAGCGAGGACGTCATGGGCCAGCCGCCGCACCGCCGCCCGGTCGGCCAGGTCCGCCCGGAACCCGGTGAACCGGCGACCGGCACCGCGGACCCGGCGCTCCACCTCGCTGCCGTCCGGCTCGAGCCGGGCGGAGACGCCGACGACGTCCGCACCGGCCACGGCGAGCGCCTCCGCCATCGCCAGGCCGATGCCACGCCGGGCGCCGGTCACGAGAGCGGTCCGTCCCGACAGGTCGAACAGGGCGGTCACCGGGTCTCCTCCCGCGAGTCGAGCAGCACCTTCATGACGCCGCCGCCGGCCAGTGCCGCGAACGCCGCGGCCACCTCACCGAGCGGCTCGATCCGCGAGATCAGCGGCTGGACCGCGATCCTGCCTCCGGCGAGCAGCCGGACCGCCTCCTCCATGTCCTCACGCCGATAGAGCCGCGCCCCGAGCAGCTCCAGCTCACGCCAGAAGAAACTGTGCAGGTTCACCTGCCGGGGCTGCGGGTGGATCGCCACCATCACCAGCCGGCCCCGCGTGGTCAGCACGCTGATGGCGGTGTCGACGCCCAGCGCCGAACCGGACACCTCGAACGCGACGTCGGCGAGGGCCCCGCCGGTGCGGTCCGCGACCGCGGTCGTCACGTCGGTCGGCACCGGATCCACGGTGTCGATGCCGATACCGGCCGCGACGCCGCGCCGGTACTCGTCGGGTTCGACCAGGAGCACACGGGCACCGCGGAGCTGCGCCACCCGGGCGATCAGTACGCCGATCGGACCGCCACCGACCACGACCACCTGATCGCCCATGGCCACGTTCGCCCGGCGGACGTCGTGCACCGCCACGGCGACCGGCTCGGTCAGCGCCGCCTGATCGAGCGGCAGGCCGTCCGGCAACGGCACGACGAGGTTCGCCGGTACGTTCCACGAGTCCTGCATGGACCCCGGCGAGTCGATGCCGAGGAAGTTCATGGCATGGCAGATGTGCGAGTTGCCGCGCAGGCAGGCGGTACACCGCCCGCACCAGCGGTCGGCATCACCGTGACGGCCTGACCGACGGCGAGGTCGTCGACGCCCGCGCCGAGCGCCGCGATCCGGCCGGACATCTCGTGCCCGATGACCGCGGGAGCAGCGACCCGGGAGTCCATGTCCCCGTGGTAGATGTGCAGATCGGTACCGCAGATGCCGGTGTAGGCCACGGCGATCCGCACCTGGCCCGCACCGGGCGGCTGCGGTTCCCGGTCGACGACGTCGAATTGCTGCGCTCCTCGGTAGAGCACTGATCTCATCGAACCTCCGTATGGGGGCAGCCCGCCGGAAGCGGGCGGACGTCGTTGTTGGGCTACGGCGCCACAGGGAACCGGGCGGGCCGGGCGACGCCGTCCAGATCCGGCAGCAGCCGCTGACCGGCGCGCTCCGGGCGTACGTTCGGCCCCTCCGCCGCGGCCCCGGTGAATCGGTGCGCCGCGGCCCGGATCGCCCGGTCGTCGACGCGGATGCCGAGGCCCGGGGTGTCACTGAGAAGGAAGGCGCCGTCCTCGACCTGCAGGTCCAGTGAGACGCCGACGGGTGGGTCCAGGTCCTGCAATTCGCTGGTCAGGTGATTCGGTACGGAGGTCGCCGCGTGCAACAGCCCGATCGGGATGTTGCCCACCGGGCTCACCGGCAGGTCGTGGGCGTGGGCCAGGGTGGAGACCCGGAGGAAGTGGGTGACGCCCCACACGGCGGCCGTCTGCACGATGTCGACCGCCCCGGCCGCGATGATCGGACGGCACTGCTCGAGCCCGCTGAGGTTCTCCCCGGTGGCCACCGACGCCCGTACGCCACGGGTGACCGCGGCGTGACCCTCGGCGTCCCAGCGGCGTACCGGCTCCTCGATCCAGATCAGGTCGACGGTGCGCTCGAGTTCGCTGACGTGACGGACGGCCTGCTTCCGGGTCCAGGCCTCGTTCACGTCGAGCATGAGGCCGGGCCGCCGCCCGTGCGCCGCCTCGGTCAGCACATCCCTGACCAGGCACAACCGGTCCCGGTCACGCTCGATGTCCAGCCCGCCCTTGAGCTTGGCGGCGCGCAGACCGTACCCGGCATAGATCTCATAGGCGGCGACGAGCTCGTCGTCGGTCAGCGCGATGTCCAGGCCGGAGGCGTACGCCGGGACCCGCCGGTCGCGCCCGCCGAGCAACCGCCACAACGGCTGGCCGGCGGCTTTGGCCTTGATGTCCCACAGAGCGGTGTCCAGCGCGCCGATGGTGCCGAACACCGGCCCCGCGTGCCCGGCCTTGAAGGTGTGCCGCAGCATGCGGTCGTAGAGGGACGTCACCGCGCGGGGATCCTCACCCTCGACGGCGGCGAAGACCCGTTCGATCTCCACGTGCGGGCCGAGGCCCACCCCGGAGATGCCCTCGTCCGTGTCCACGATGACGATCGACACCGGGACCATGCCGTCGGCGAAGACGCCGTTGGCGTCGCCGACCGGCCGTCCCCATTGCTGCACCGTGGTCAGTGTCCGATATCCGGTGATCCGCATGTCAGCCCTTCGTGGAGCCGGCGGCGACGCCGTCGGCGATCTGGCGCTGGAGGAAGAGATAGACGACGAGCACGGGAAGCGCGGCGATCAGAACCCCGGAGGCGAAGGTCGGGATGTCGTCGGAGTACTGCCCGCGCAGCGAGGTCACGCCCACCATGAGGGTCCGGTGGTCGGCCGAGGGCATCATCACCAGCGACATGAGCACGTCGTTCCAGCAGAAGAGGGCGTTGAGGATCCCCACCGACAGCAGGGCCGGGGTGCCGAGCGGCAGCATGATCCGGCGGTACACGCCGTAGACGCTGTTGCCGTCGATCCTGGCCGCGTCGATGACCTCCTGGGGAACGGTCCGGTAGTAGCCGGTCATCAGGAAGACGGTGAACGGCAGGAACTGCGCGACATAGACGAGAATCAGGCCCGGGTACGTGTCGATGAGCCCGGTGTCGGCCATGATCCGCGCGAGCGGCACCATGATCACCTGGAAGGGCACGAAGAGCCCCGCCAGGCAGGCCAGATACAGCACCGTGGATCCGCGGAAGCGCAACCGGCTCAGGGCGAAGCCCGCCATCGAGCCGAGCAGCAGCAGGAGCAGCACCGCCGACGTCACGACCAGGAGCGAATTGGCCAGGTAGCGACCCATGCCGACGCTGGTCCACGCCGTCGTGAGGTTCGCACCGCGCAGGGTGTCGGCAAGCGCGAATCGATCGAGGACGTAGTCACGCCGGGTCTTCATGGCCACGTTGACGGTGAACAGCAAGGGGTAGATCGTGGCGAGCGCGAGCAGGAGCATCGGGAGCGCGAGAAGCCAGGTGGCCGGGCGGAAACGCGACATCAGTCGTCCTTCCCGGACCGTTGGAGCAGTGTGATCTGCAGCAGGCCGACGACCAGCATGATCATGAAGAGGACGGTCGACGCGGCGGACGCGAGAGCCGGACGGTTCATCTGCCCCTGCTGGATCCAGATGTAGTACTCCGGCAGGTAGGTGGAGCCCTCGGGGCCACCGCTGGTCATCACGAAGAGCAGACCGAACATCGAGGTCAGCATCCCGATCATGGTGGTGACGAAGACGAACTGGATGGTGCGGGTGAGGCGGGGGATGATCACGTGCCAGATCACGCGCGGCAGTGACGCCCCGTCCACCCGGGCCGCGTCCAGCAGCGCGGGATCCAGGGTGGCGAATCCGGCGAGGAAGACCACCAGGGCCATTCCGAACGTCGCCCAGACGTGTACGCCGACCACCGCGAACATGGCGATGGCGGGGTCACCGAGCCAGTCCACCGGGCTCATTCCCACGTGGCCGAGGACGGCGTTGAGCGGACCGTCGAAGGCCAGGAGCAGGTTGAAGATCGCACCGACGATGACCGGGGAGAGCACGGCCGGGAAGAAGTAGACGCCGCGGTAGAGACGGTGCCCCGGCACCCGCAGGTAGATGAAGGTGGCGAGCAGGCCGGGAATCGCCACGGCCACCGGGAGCAGCAGCACGAGCAGGCCGACGTTGCTCAGCGCGGTGCGGAACAGCGGATCCTCGATCAGCTCGCGGTAGTTGTCGAAGCCGACCGCCGTCCCGTTCCGCTCCCCGTCGCCGGTGAACGAGAAGTTCACCCCGAGCAGCAGGGGGTACAGCCGCAGCCCCAGGATGACGAGCGCGGTGGGGGCGATCAGCACGTACGGTGCGAACCGCTCGGTACGCGAGCCCCGCTTCGGGCGGGGCGGACGGCGGGTCGCGGGTTCGCGCGGCGCCTCGCCGGCCCGTCCGGCCCCGCCCGGACGGACCGGCGGTGGCGCGTTCTCGGTCCGCACGGGCTTCAGGCGGTCTTGTCGGAGGCCGCCAGCTGCTCCACCACCTGGTCGACGGTGATCGACCCGCTCAGAAGTTGCTGGGACAGGCGTCCCATCAGGTCCAGGGTCTTCGAGGAGAGCGCCACATGCAGGGCGGGCTTGCCGGTCTTGATCGCTGCGGAGATCGTGGCCACGGCCGGGCCGGCGGCTGACGCGTCGATCGTGGTGTCGGCGGCTATCGCCCCGGCCTCGGCGTAGAACGCCTTCAGCGCCTCCGTCGACGTCAGCGAGCGCACCAGGTCGGCGGCGACCTCGGGGTTCTTCGTCCACTTCGCCACGCCGTACCCGATCCCGCCGTCGAAGGGCATGCTCGGGGTGACGCCGGTGGTGACGACCGGCGCGCCCATGACGCCGAGCTTCTCGGGTGTCAGGAACTCGTTGAAGTCCTTCCAGTGCCCCACGTCCGACATCAGGCCGATCACGTGTGCGGCCTTGCCGGACTGGAAGAGGGCGAAGGAGTCGTTGAACATCGCCGTCGAGTTCGCGCCCTCGTTGTTCAAGCCCTTCTCGCCCGACTGCTTCCAGAGCTCGAAGATCTGCTTCACGTGCGGCGACTTCCAGTCGCGCCGGCCGGCGATCCAGTCGTCGTACTCCTGGGCGGTGAGGACTCCCGAGCCCAGCGCCGAGAGCCAGAACTGGATGCCGGCACCCTCCTTGTTGCCGAGAGCGATGCAGTCGGCGCCCACCTTGGTGACGGCGGTGCAGCCGGCGAGGAACTCGTCCCAGGTCCCCGGCGGAGCGGCGGGATCGAGGCCGGCCTTCTCGTAGAGCCCCTTGTTGTAGTAGATGGGGTGGCCCTGCAGCGTCACCGGGCCGGCGTACGTCTTGCCGTCCTTGGTGAACGCGTCCCAGCCGGCCAGCCGCTGCCGGTCCTCGGCCAGGTATTCGTCCAGCGGCACCAGCGCGTCGACCCGGTCGCGGATCTGTCCTCCGCCGTTGAACAACATGACGTCCGGCCCCTTGCCGGACTGGATCGCCGCGCCGAGCAGTGTGTAGTACTGGTCGAACGGTTGGGCGACGAACTCGACCGTGACGCCCGGATGCTTTCCGGCGAAGTCGGCCTTCGCCTTCTCCACGTAGGACTTCGCGGACGGTTCACCGGATTTCCAGTCCCACACCACCAGCCTGTCCGCCGACCCGCCGGACGTGGCTCCACCGGATCCCGACGCACTGCCACACCCCGTCAGAGCCAGGCCCGCCACCAGGACCGCCGACCACCATGAGCGCACTCTCATCTCGTCACCTCTGCAGAAGCGGCCGACGGACCGTCAGGGCCGACAATAACGGGAACGTAACTCGTATGACGTATGCCGTCAATTACGCGGTCGTACACTGATGCCACGCCGCTTCCCGGCGAGCACCCGGAGGGAACATGACGCCATCGCAGGACACGGCCCTGAACGCCGTGGCCAAGCCGGCCTGGGCTCGCCGGCCCAGCAACCTCGCCAAAGCACTCACCGCCGAGCTGGTCGAGCGCATCGTCCGGAACGTCTACCCCTCCGGAACGCCGCTGCCGCCCGAGCCGGTGCTCTGCGAGACCTTCTCGGTCAGCCGGACCGTCGTCCGGGAGGCGGTGAAGATCCTCCAGGAAAAGGGGCTCGTCCAGGTCCGCCAGGGCGCCGGAACGGCGGTCACCCCGTCATCGCAGTGGGACATGCTGGACGAACTCGTCCTGATGGCCACCATCACCGAGGACGACTCGCTCGCCATCCTCGACGACGTGGTCGTCACCCGGCGCCTGCTGGAGTCGGACATGGCGAACGTCGCCGCCCGCACCGCCGGCCCGGAGACCGTGGAACGGCTCGGCGCCCTGGTCGACCGGATGGACGAACTCGTCGACGACCACATCACCTACCAGGAGCACGACCGGATCTTCCACGACACGGTCATGCAGGCGTCCGGCAACCGCATCGCCCGCAGCGTCGTCCGCGCCCTGGAGAGCCAGGTCGTCAACACGGCCCGGTACATGGGCCGTACGGAACGCTCGCTGTGCGTCGCCTCCAACCGCGGGCACCGGCGCATCTACGAACGCATCGCCGCCCAGGACCCGCAGGGCGCGGCCGAGGCGATGTTCACCCACATCACCGAGGCGTGGCTCGTCCGGCGCAGCGGCTCCGGGGAGACGACCCGCCTCGACCGCTGACCCATGACCGCCTCGCCGGCCGCCGGGCGTCCGCATCCTCAGCCGGCCGGGACCGGACGCCAGTTGTCGCCGGCGCCGGTGTCACCTCGGCCGGCAGCCGGGCCACCGGCAGCTCCCGCGGCGGAAGCCACCGCGAGGCCGGCGGCTTGCAGCAGGCGGCGGCTCACGGACGAGGACATGGCGACTCCCATATAGTTCTCGGCGATCGTCTATGTTATCGCTAACATTTGTGCGCAGCTTCCGGCATCACGCTGCGAGCCGCCAGAGGTGCGACCGCCGGAACGGCGCGACGGACAGAATTGCAAATGACGTATGACGTCTGTGCGCAGAACATTAGGACGCCGTTTCCAGCGTGTCAACGCAATCACCACGAATTCCGGTGCCGCACAATCCGAAAAATGTGACCGGCGGAAAACTGTAATGAAAGCTCCCCCCGATCAGTCGCATTGACTTTCGGCAATATGTGCTCGCATGCTGGCCGCGTCCAGCACAGGACCGGACGGCGTCTGTCCCGCAGAACCTGGGCGACCCGCCGCAGCGCACGTCCGGCAAGTCCCCCGGCGCCATGGCCGCACCCGAAACGCCTCCGCCGTCCCCGTTCACAGGGAGCACTCATGAGACGAGACACCGATCGTCGTCGGTGGTGGCGCCCGCTCGCCGTAACCGCGCTGCTCGCCCTCACCGCCGCCGACGTCACCGGTCCGGCGCCGGCTTCGGCGAACGTCGGCGCGAACGCCGATGCCGCGGTTCTCGCACCGAGCGGCGGGTGCGGCAAGGCGCCGGCACTGACCAGCGGTACGCGCACGATCCAGACGAGCGGCCGGACACGCAGCTACATCCTGCGGATCCCCGACGGCTACGACATGAACCGCCCGTACCGCCTCGTTTTCGGATTCCACTGGAACGGTGGCACCGCGGGTGACATCGACTCCGGCGGCACCAGCGGTTATCCCTGGTCGTACTACGGGCTCCGGGCCCTGTCCGGCAACAGCGCGATCTTCGTGGCGCCGCAGGGGCTCAACAACGGATGGGCGAACTCCGGCGGCGAGGACGTGACCTTCGTCGACGCCATGCTGGCCCAGATCGAGGCCGCCCTGTGCGTCGACACCGCCCAGCGCTTCGCCGGCGGCTTCAGCTACGGCGGCGGGATGAGCTACGCCCTCGCATGCGCCCGGCCGGCAGTGTTCCGGGCGGTCGCCGTCTACGCCGGTGGGCAGCTCAGCGGGTGCAACGGCGGCACCCAGCCGGTCGCGTACATCGGACTGCACGGCCTGCGGGACCCGGTCCTCAACATCTCCCAGGGCCGGTCGCTGCGGGACAGGTTCGTCAGGAACAACGGCTGCACACCGCAGAATCCGCCGGAACCCGCGCGGGGCAGCCTCACCCACACCGTCACCACCTACACCGGATGCCGCAGCGGATATCCGGTGACGTGGGCCGCGTACGACGCCGGGCACACCCCCGGCCCCGTCGACGGGTCGGCCGGCGACTTCGAACCCGGTGAACGCTCCTGGACCAGGGCGGTGGTGTGGAACTTCTTCGCCCAGTTCGCCACCTCCGACCCCGGGCCCGGTCCCGGCCCCGCGACCTTCCGCCTGCGCAGCGAATCGGCCGGCCGGTGCCTCGACGTCAGCGGCGCGAACTCCGCCAACGGCACCGTGACGCAGGTCTGGGACTGCCACGCCGACGTCAACCAGCAGTTCAGCCAGAACGGGCGCGAACTGCGGGTACTCGGCAAATGCCTGGACCTCGCGCCGAACGCGGCCGCCGGGACCCGGGCGCAGATCTGGGACTGCAACGGCGGCGCCAACCAGCAATGGAACGTCAACAGCAACGGCACGGTCAGCAACGCCCAGACCGGACTCTGCCTCGACGTCAGCGGCTCCGCCACCGCGAACGGCACCGCCGTCGTCGCCTGGAGCTGCCACACCGGCGCCAACCAGCGCTGGGCCCGCGCCTGACCGCCTGAGCCCCCTCCGACTCCCCCATGCCCTCAACCGCATCCCCGCCGGGACGAATCCCTCAACACCTCCGGACCCTCACCGTGCCGGCCGCGTCCTGCCTGCTCGCCGCCACCGGCGCCGTCGCCGATGGTCAGGCCGTCCCGCATCGTCACAGTCTCCCCTGCCCGCCGTGACGTCCCGCACCGCAAGCCGTCATCCCAGGCGTAACCGGGCCTGCACCGGCAGATGGTCGCTCGGGAACTGGCCGCCCTCGTGGTAGGTGTTCATCAGGGCCGCCACGACGGTGACGCGCGGGCCCGCGAGGATCCAGTCGACACGGGGGCCGTGCGGCACCAGCGGCTGGTAGTTGTGGAACGTCGCGAAGTCCGGGCCCCGCCGTGCCGCGGCGATCCAGGTGTCACGGAGCTGTGCATTCTCGGACAGCACGCGATGGGTCTCGCTGTCCGGGCCGGCCGGGCTGTTGAAGTCGCCGGTGAGTACGACCGGCAGGGGCTCGAAGTCGGCCAGCCGCTGGGTGATGAGCTGGGCGGCCTGCCGGCGGGCGTACTCACTCCTGTTGTCGAGGTGGGTGTTGACGGCATAGAAACGTTGCCCGGTCGCAACATCGAAGAACAAGACCCAGGTGACCATGCGTACGTACGCCGAATCCCAACTGATCGAGCCGGGCACCCGCGGTGTCGCGGAGAGCCAGAAGTGGCCGTGCTCGCGCGGGACGAGCCGGGTCTCGTCGAAGAGGATCGCCACGTGTTCACCGAGGCCGTCGCTGTTACGCCCTCTGCCGATGCGCCCGTAACCGGCACCGAGATCCTGGTCGAGGTCACGCAGCTGACCGTCCAGACCCTCCTGGATACCGATCAGATCCGGTCGCTCGGCCGCGAGCAGGGCCCGCATCACGGGGCGCCGCCGGGTCCACGAGTTCGGGTTGTTGTTTCCCGCGTACCGCAGGTTGAAGGTCATCACGTCGAGGTCAGCGGGGCCGGCGGGACCGGCGAGCGCGTTCATCGCGGGGACCGGTGGAGCCGGTGGCGCGGCAACCGGCTGCCGGACGGAGTCACCGCCGACAGCCGGAATGAGGGCAAGAAGTGCCAGGAGGATCAGGGACCGTGCGATGGGGACCCGGGGCGGCACGGATCAACGATAGCCGCCGGATCAGGACTGACGGTTGTAGAGCCGCTTGGACCAGAGGTAACCACCGAGGGCGATGGCCGCGCACCAGGCGGTCGCGATCCACCCGTGACTGCCGATCGGCTCGTTCATCAGCAGGCCGCGGAGAGTCTCGATGATCGGGGTGAAGGGCTGATGCTCGGCGAACCAGCGCAACCCGTCCGGCATCGACTCGGTGGGGACGAATCCGCTGCCGAGGAAGGGCAGCAGGATCAGCGGCATGGGCGCGTTGCTCGCGGTCTCGACGGTCTTGCTCTTCAGCCCGAGCGCGACGCACAACCAGACGAACGCGAACGTCATCATGGCCAGGAAACCGGTCACGGCCAGCCAGCCGAGCGGGCCGGCCTCGGGCCGGAACCCGACCAGGAGAGCCACCCCGATCACGATCGCCACCGCGAACATGCCCTGCAGGACGCTGCCCAGGACGTGCCCGGTGAGCACCGAGACCCGGGCGATGTGCATGGTCCGGAAGCGGGTGATGATGCCCTCGGTCATGTCCATGGCGATCGAGATGGCGGTGCCCTGGACCGTGGACATCACGGTCATCAGGATGATCGCCGGAGTCACGTAGTTGGCGTACTCCGCGCGTCCGCCGCCCGCACCGAGACCGGCGCCGAGCGTTCCGCCGAAGACGTAGACGAACAGGAGCAGGAAGACGACGGGCATCCCGACGAGCAGCACGGTCATCGACGGATAACGCAGCATCCGCTTGACGTTGCGGCGCAGCATCGTCACCGAGTCGCGGACGGGATGCACCCGCAGGCGCGGCGAGGCGAGGGCGGTGGTGGTCATCGGGCGGTCACCTTCTCGGAAGTGGGCCTGCCGGTCAGCGCGAGGAAGACGTCGTCGAGATCGGGGGTGTGCACGGACAGTTCACCGACCGCCACGCCACGTTCGTCGAGGCGGCCGATCAGGGTCTTGAGCGAGGCGAGGCTGCCGTCACTGGGGACCCGCAGCGCGAGCGCGTCGTTGTCGCGGGCCGCGCCGTCCAGCAGGCCGAGGGCCGTGTCGACACCCTGCGTGTCGGCGAATCGCAGCCGGACGTGCCCGCCGGGGATGCGGCGTTTCAGTTCCTCGGCGGTGCCCTCGGCGACGATTCGCCCGTGGTCCAGAACCGCGATCCGGTCGGCGAGTTCGTCGGCCTCCTCCAGGTACTGCGTGGTCAGGAAGATGGTGACGCCGCCGGCCACCAGATCCCGGACGATCTGCC
Source organism: Actinoplanes sp. NPDC023801 (assembly GCF_040639655.1). Taxonomy (NCBI): domain Bacteria; kingdom Bacillati; phylum Actinomycetota; class Actinomycetes; order Micromonosporales; family Micromonosporaceae; genus Actinoplanes; species Actinoplanes sp. NPDC023801. Next base: position 414,708 of record NZ_JBFAAI010000002.1, read on the forward strand.
ACATGTCCCGCCGGCTGCGCGGGTCCAGGCCGGTGGTCGGCTCGTCCAGGAAGATCACTCGCGGGCTGCCGACGAGCGTCATCGCCAGGTCGAGCCGCCGCATCATGCCGCCGGAGTAGGTCGAGGGCGGTCTGCCGGCCGCCTCGGTCAGGCCGAACACGTCGAGCAGTTCCGCGCTCCGCCGCCGGCCGTCACGCCGGGACAGCCCGTGCAGGTCGGCCATCAGACGCAGGTTCTCCGCACCGGTGAGCAGTTTGTCGACGGCGGAGAACTGGCCGGTGACACCGATCGCGGCACGGACGGCGTCCGGTTCGCGGGCAACGTCGTGTCCGGCGACCCGGACGTCGCCCGCGTCGGCGCTGATCAGGGTGGAGAGGATCTTCACGGTGGTGGTCTTGCCGGCACCGTTCGCACCGAGCAGCGAGAACACCGTCCCGGCCGGCACGGCGAGGTCGAGGCCGTCGAGCACCACCTGGTCGCCGAACGATTTCCGCAGTCCCGAGACGGCGATCGCCATGTCGTTCCCGTTCATGATCGGTGGACGATGATGTCGCCGTACGAGGTGCGGCCGCGGACCTCGACGGTCCGGTCGGTGTCCTCGGGCCGGATGGCGTTCTGCAGCTGGTTGCGCACCCGCCCGAAGGACGTGTGCACCTCGAGCCAGGCCGCGGTGCCCTCGGCGATGCCGACCTCCAGGTCGCCCATGGCGGTGCCGAGCGTGACCGAGCCGCGGACCACCTCGCCGAGGCGGACGCTGCCGTTGGAGGTCTTGGCGTCGACGCCGGCATCGGCCCGCCCGACGTTGATGTCGCCGTTGGCGGCGCGGACCCGGACGTCCCCGGTGGCGGCGTCGATCGTGGTCTCGCCGTTGGAGTTGCTGACCACGGCGATGCCCTGGACGTCCCCGATCCGGACCCGCCCGGATCCGGTGGTGACGTCGGCGTCACCGGCCACCCCGTCGGCGGTGACGTGCCCGGCCGCGGTGTTGACGCGCAGCGGTCCGGTTCGTTCCAGCGAGACGTTGCCGGCCGCCGTCCGGACGCGGGTGTTCCCGAGCCGGCCGGTGCCGTGGAAGTCGCCGACCTGCATCTCGGCGGAGACTCCGGAGCCGCTGGGCAGTGCGATGTGCACGTCGACCGACCGGCTGCGGCGGGAGAAGCCGAAGGCACGGGCCTTCGGGCCGATCACCCGCAGCGTGCCGCCGGAGTAGTCGACGCGGACCTGCTCGGCGGCTTTCACGTCGGAGTCGTCGGATTCGTCGGTCGGCCGGACCTCGACGACGGTGTCGGGGCGGTCGCCCGCCGAGAGCCGGACGTAGGCGACGCCGAGGTCGATGGTGACGGAGATCGATTCGGGCGTGTCGAATTCAGGCATGGTTGTCCCCAGGTGGCGGGTGGATGGGTGAGTGAGTGGCCGGGGTGCGCCGGGTGTCAGCGCACCCAGCCGGTGAAGCTCTGGGTGGGAAGTCCGGAGGCGGCACGCGGCTCGGAACGCGGTTCCCGGCCGGGCTTCTGGAGGGCTGCGGCCGCCGCGCGGACCAGCCAGGCGTTGACCGAGCGGCCCTCCTTGGCGGCCGCCTCCTCGATCGCCGCCTTGAGCGGCTCCGGCATGCGGACGTTGATCCGCGCGGCCGGCCCGTCCTCGGTGAAGAAGGCGTCGGCGTCGGCCGCCGGCGCGGGTTCCGCGGCGACGGGACCCGGCTGCCCGGCCGGCGGCGGGGTGACGACGAATCCGGGGTCACGGCCGCGCAGGCGCAGCTCGACCGAACCCGGCGCCAGGTCTCGGGTGATCTCGTCGGCGGCCCCCGACAGCGCTTCCAGCAGCGTCATCCGGATCGCGGACTCGAGGGAGCCGCTGAGGCGCTCGACAAGCGCGCGGGACTCCTCACCACCGGCCTCGGCGAGGGTGGCGAACTCCCGCCCGAGGTTGCTCACGTATGTCGTCAGGTCCATGGCACCACCATGGCACAGCGATGGCACCATCCGCAAGGCTTTATGGCACCAAGCCGTGCCACGATGGCACCACCATCGACGGCTGCGATTGCGGTAGCCCGGCCGGCGGGGAATTCTGGCGTGGGGGTGGCAAGCGATGACTTCTGGCAACTGGCGGCCGGCGACCCTGCTGGCCCGGCTTCCACCGCGGATCCGCGACGAGATGACCACCCTCGGCGCGGAACGCCGGTACCGCGCCGGCGACGTGCTGATCCACGAGGGCGGGTCGACCCGCGAGATGTTGCTGCTGCTGAGCGGCTACGTGAAGGTGACCATGCGCAACGGTACGCATTCGGTGCTGCTGGCCGTCCGTTCGGCCGGCGACCCGGTCGGGGATCTGGCCGCGATGAGCGGCGAACCGCGATCGGCCACGGTGACCGCATGCACGCCGATCGTCGCGCGGTTCATCCTGCCCGAGACGCTGCGGACCTTCCTGCAGCGGCATCCACCGGCCGCCGGGCTCATCAGCGGGCTCGTCTCCACGCGACTGTCCACCGCGAACCGGCGCAGGGTCGAAGTCGCCACCCGTCCGATGCTCGACCGCCTGATCGGCGTGCTCCTCGACCTGATCGAGGTCTGCGGCGAGGAGCAGGCCGACGGCTCGGTCGAACTGCCCAGCTGGTTCAACCAGGCCGAACTGGCCGCCCTGGCGGGTGCCACCTCGACCGACACCGTGCAGCGCTGTCTGCGGACCCTGCGCGAACGCGGGCTGATCGAGAACGGGTACCGCTGGGTACGCGTCAAGGACCCGGACCGGCTCGCCGCGGCCCGGGTTCCCCCACCATGGGAGTGACGGCTCAGGTCATCTCACTGGCGTACCGCTGCGCCCGCCGGTCGATCTCCGCGTCCAGATCCTCGTCGTGCTGCTCACGGTTCTGCCGGCTGCGGCTGTCGACCTGATCGGTCGCGGCCGCGGTGCCTGCCTTCTCGGCGTGCTCCGCGTAGTCCAGGCGCATCTCGTGGAAACTCTCGCCGGTACGCAGCTGACGGTTCACCCGCCGGTCGTAGGAGGTCGTGCCGCCGAGCATCTTCGCCAGCACCGGAAGACTGTCGATCAGGATCAGCAGAATGCGCACCAGCCACTCGGCCGACCACACGAAACTGCTCTCACCCGACAACCGGTCCAGGCCGTTCGCCTCGTCGATCAGGTCGACGCCGGTGAAGCTGCTCTCGTACGCGGAGACCCGGGTGTTGATCGCCGTCTCGAGGGTCGCGTTGTAACCCTGCCGCGCGGCGGCCAGCTCCGTGGTCAGCCGCTTGACGTCGCTGTCCAGTGCGGCGATCTGCCGCCCCTTGCCGGGCAGGCCGGCCTGCTTCTCGAACTCCCCGGCCACCTGCCAGGCCTTCGTACACCGCTTGCCCCAGCCCGCGTCGCCCGACGTCTTGTCGCCGACCTTGCGTCCCGCGCACTCCGCCTGCGCCAGCGCCTGCTTCTGGTCCCGCTGCGCGGTGAGCGAGTCGTACTCCTTCTTCAGTACGCCACGCTGGTCGCGCAGCGAGGTCAGCCTGATCTGCATGGCGGCCGGGCTCTCGATCCCGAGCTGGTGCTTCCGGCACTCGGCGACCGCGGTGGTGTCGGCGCCGTCCGACGGGTTGCACCGGGTCCAGAGTCCACGTTCGGCGCCGGCCAGGGCCTGCCGGTGCTGCTCGACGTTGGTGTGGATCGCCGGGTGGAAGATCCAGAGCACCAGGGGCTCAGCGATCACGGCACCGAGCAGTACGGCCATCAGCAGCCGCGGGACGAACATGAACCACCGGCCGGGGCCCAGCATGCCGTGGCTGCTGGACACCATCCAGCTGTCGATGGTGATCACCAGGGCGCCCCAGAACAGCGCGACCGGGATCAGCAGCGGCCACGGCACCGAGACGACTCTCGTCAGTGCCGTGGCCAGCGAGATCGCCGCCATCAGGCCGGTGTTCACCACGATCAGCCCGAGGCGGGTGTACCGCGGGCGTTCCTCCGGAACCCAGGAGAGGACGTCCTCCCGTACGCCGATCAGCCGCCGGGCAAGCCGGGCGAGACCGATCCGTTCGGGCTTGTCCGGGCGCTGGTAGATGGTGTCGAGCCGCGGATCCGCCGGCCGGGCGGCGGTGCGCTGCTTCGGGATCTCGACGGTGATCTCAGCGACCATTCCCGGCCTCTCTCCCGGCCTCGTCGTTCCCGGGGTCCCGGTCGTCCTCGTCGTCCTCGTCGTCCTCGCCGAGGTCGGACAGGATGACGGGTGCGTCGTCCTCGTCCTCGTCGTCAGGGACGGCGTCGCCGCCGGCCTCGATCGGGGCCGCGGCCGCGGTGCCGGTCAGCTCGTCGCGATCCGCCTTGCCGACGGCGGGGCCGGTGCCGCTGATGTCGTCGACCAGCTTGCCGACCTCGAAGTTGATCATGTCGAGGTGGCCGCGCTTGGCAAGCTCACGAAGCACCTCCAGCTTCATGTCGAGGTCTTTGGCCCGGTCCTCGCGCACCTCGCGGCGCTGGTCCCGGGCATCCTTGCGGTCCTCCCGCTTGTCCTCCAGCTGCATGCTCCACTCGGCGTCCTCCCGCTTGGCCCGCTGTTCCCGGCCCCAGGTGAGCGCTGCCCGGTCGTCCTCCCGGTCCAGCTGCGCCGTCGCCCGTGCCTCCTCACGATTCAGGCGGCGCTGCTCCCGGGCGTACTCCAGCTGATCCCGCGAGTCGGCCGCCATGCGGTCGGCCAGCGCCTTCGTGTCGATCAGCCCCTCCGCCTCAGCGATCAGCAGGGCCTTCAGCGGATCGGCCTCGAGAGCGGCGTACGCGTGCTCGGCCTCGCGGCGGGCGAACTCCCGATTCTCGGCGCGCAGCCGCTGCTCGTGCCGTTGTTGTTTCAGTTTCCGCAGGTGCTCGAACTCCTGGTCCTCCTGATCGGCGCTGTGCCGGCCGCCGCGGCGCTGGTCGGCCAGCCGCTGCGAGTGCCGTTCGTCGTCGAGCTCCCCGGACTGGTCGTAGCCGGCCTGCAGCCGTTTGAGCCGGTTCTCCGCCTCGGCCTGCCGGCGCCGTTCCTCGAAGGTCGCCACCTCCTTCGGGGTCAGCACCTCGACCCGGGCGAACCGGACCGACAGGCCGGGGATGCCCGGATCGCGTACCTCGGTGTAGGCCCGGACCCGCGCGGTGGCCTCCCGCCGCAGGTCGTTGACCTCGCTGATCCGCAGGTTCAGGGCGAGCTGCCCCAGCTTGCTGTCGCGCCGCAGGTAGGCCAGCACCGCCCGTGCCGCGTCGACGTTCTCCCGGACCACCTGCTTCGGGTCGGTGACGGTGCAGTCGAAGGTGGCCCGGACGGTGAAGTCGCTGGCCTCCGCCGACGGGATGTTCAGGTCGACGGTGACCGGGACGTCGCGGGTCAGGTCGACCAGGCTGACCCAGTCGGCGCGCACCACGGTCTCGTGGGCGGGCTCCAGCTCACCGTGGCTGACCACGTGCCGGCCGTCGACGCGGTACACCCACACCACGTGCGCGTCGGCACGCGGCAGCTCGGCGGAATCGCGGCGTTTGCGGCCCAGGCCGAAGAGACCACGGCTGGGGGCCTCGTCCAGGAACTGGCTGTGCACCACGGGATAGGCGGACATGATCACCTCTTTCAGCTCGCCTTGCGGCGGCGATGACGCTCGACCACGTCGAGCAGGACCAGGGCGGGCGAACGACGGGGCTTGCCGTGCTCACGGGTCCGCAGATCCACGACCCGGAACTCTTCGTAGAAGGGGTCGACCTCGTTCTCGGGCAACGCGGCGACCAGTGCCTCGCCCAGCCTCCGAGCCAGGTCGAGGGGCTCGTCGGTGACGTGCCGCAGACGGTTGAGTCCCTGCCAGAGGGCTTGCAGGACCCGCTGGCGGTACGGCCGGTAGCAGAGCCCTTCGGCCCAGAGCCGGGCGACCAGGCGCAGTCTGGCCGGGTGCTCCCGCAGGTAGAGGAAGGTCGCCGGCACGTGGGGCTGGTTCTCCCGGATGACCAGCACCTGCGCGAGCACGTAGCGGGCCCGCTGGGTGAATTCGCGGTCGATCGGCCGGGTGGGCGGCCGCCGCAGCTGCTCGTCCAGTGTCGTCAGCACGCGGCCCGCGTTCCCGGTGTCGAGGAGGGTGCCGAAGAGCATCGCCATCGCGTAACTGGCCTGGTCGAGTCCCTGTGCCGAGTTGATGATCAGCTGCCACAGCTGGCGGATCGCCTGCTCCGGGTCACAGGTGCCGAGCACCCCGCTGTACGCCATCGCGGCGGCCCACCGCTGGGCCGGATTGCCGTGGTTCGCCCACTGCTTGACGATCTTGAGAGCGGTGGGCTGCGTGTCGTCCCGGAAACACATCGCCCAGACGGTGAAGACGGCCGTGTACTGGCCGGTCGCGCCGATCTCGCCCCGCGACCACGGGGTCAGGTACGGCTCCTCGACCTCGTCGAAGTCGGCCCCGGCCAGCTCCGCCAGCCCCATCGCGGCCTGCGGGTCGGCCTGTCGCGAGACCATCGCCGTGAGCCACTCCGCGACGGCGTGCCAGAACGGGGTCTCGCAGCGCCGCGAGAGCTCGGCCAGGACGTGCCGCCGGTAACTGCCGTTGCGGAACCAGAGCACCCTTCGGTCGCTGGTCCGCCCGGCCGTACGCAGTTCGCAGATCAGACCGTCGTCAGCGGTGAGGCGGCTGCGCCGGTCCAGGATCCGGTCGTCCGGGTCGTCGGCGCGTCCTTTCTTACGTGGAGCGGACGGCTTGAGCACGCCGTGCCGGCTCATGCAGGCGTCGAGATCCATCCGGAGGGTCTCGAACTCCCGGTAGCTGACCGCGCCGAGGAACGCGAGCGCGGTCACGTCGAGGATCGCCTGCAGATCGCTGCGGTGCTGGCCGATCCACTCCTGGACCCGGCGCGCCGAAGTCGCGGAGAGCCTGTCGAGCGCGGCCTCCGGACTCTCGCCGTCGCGGATGGCCCGCAGCGTCGCGACGATGTCGGCCATCGAGCACTCCGCGGTGAGGCGCTCGGCGATGAGGTCGACCTGCTCGCCGGAGAGTTCCCGCCCGGCGAGGCAGGACAGGCTCAGCCGTCGCGGGTCCGGCCTGGCCCAGGTGATGTGGGCGACCGACTCGACACCGGTGTCGGCGGCCACCGTCGTCACGACCAGGTAGGCCCCGTGCCGGCGGACCCGGTCGCGCACCGTGCGCCAGGCGAAGTCGACGTCGCCCTTCGTGCTGCCGTCGACCCGGTCCACGATCAGATATCCGAAACCCTTGGCGTACGTCTGCCCGGCGAGTTCCTTGAGGTCGCTGACCGCGGACATGACGACCAGCTGACCGGTCGTGACCGCGCGCAGCAGGTTGATGCCGCCGGTCCGCTTGCCGGACCCGATCCCGCCGCAGATCGATACGACGTGGTCGGACACCAGCCGGTCCAGCGCCTCGTCGAAACTCTCCGGCCGGCAGTAGTACTCGGTCTCGGCGCTGACCTCGGCCTCGTCTATCTTCCCGGTCAGCGACCGGGGCGTCCCCTTGAAACCGGCCCCGGCGCCGCCCTGGCCGATCAGTCCGGCGTTGACGCCCTTCTGGAAGATGTTGACGACCTCGGCGATCTTCCTGGCGTCCTTGCGGGCCGGTTCGGCGGCGTGATCATCCGGGGCCTTCTCCTCGGTGGCCTTTCCCGCGGCCGGCTCCCCGGACTTCTCCGCCTTCTCCGGCCGCTCCGCTTTCCGGGGCCGCTCCGCCGGTTCGGGCTGCTCCGCCTCCTCGGCCTTCTCCGGTTCTTCCGGGTCAGCCATGCCGGTTCTCCTGGATCCCGATCACCTCGGCGGTGACCTTGCGATGGAAGTTGTTGATCACCGAAGCGGACTGCCGGACCGGCTCCCCCGTGCGGGGCGGGTGATCCGGGGTGATCGGCCGGTCCTCGAGGTCGAGGGCGTGCACGTCACCGTCCGGGCAGTAGAGCCAGGCGTCGTCGCGGAACTCCTTGTGCCGGACCTCGACCTTGCGGAACCGCACGGCTCGCAGGCTGGTGTGGCCCTGCGCGACGGTGTCCAGGAAGACCCGGTTGGAGAGCACGACGACGAGTCCGGCGGCGGGTATCGCCTCCTGCGCGGCGCGGGCCGGGCCGGCGTCCGCGAGCCGGCTCACCACCACGGCGCCGGCACCCGCCCATCCGTTGGCCGCCCGCTCGACCACGCCGTTGTGCACGGCGAGCCGCAGCCGCAGCCGCGCGTCGTCCCGGCGGTCCTCGTTGTGGTCGGCGAGGTGGCCGGCCAGCAGCCGGACGAAGTCGTCGATCAGCGCGCTCTCCGGCACGCCGGCCGGGAGCACGGCGAGCTCGCCGTCACCCGCGGGCTGGCAGTCCCAGTCGTTGCGCGGAAGGCCGGCCGCAGCAGCGGCCGCGGTCATCACCTCGATCAAGCCCTGCTGGATCGCCATCTGCCGCCGGCCGTCGGCGGCGCCGTAACCCCGGGCATCGACGGACAATAATGGCCGGCGTCCGGCAACGCGTCCCGTCACTTCATTCTCCCGCCGTCATGATTACTGTCGCCAAGGCAAGCGAACTACAAGATCGTCATTGCGATGACCGCAAAAGTCGGAATCCGGCAGAACCGTTCACGGACGTGACCGAATAGACGCCGGCCCGCCCGTTCCGGCAGCGAGAAGCATCACGTTCGGCGACCGTCTCGCTACGCCAAGATTCTTGCCTGCGGACATCCCGGATCAAACCGCCGCTTCATCTATGACCTGGAAACGGACAGCCCGGCACGTTCGACAAGGAGGCGGCCACAACCGGACGAACGGTCAGCCGCACCGATCCGGTCGGAGAAATGACATCGGAGAAGGATCATGGAAAGGGCTACCGAACCGCTGGCACCCCCGTGATACAGCTTCAGATATGAGCCGAGAGAAAGCCTCCGCGTTCCTATCCACACGGTTCGGAGAGGCGGCGAAAGGCCGCGGTACGAAATGTGTGCTCACCGAGCTCGAGCGCACCCCCACCAACCTGGACGTGGCCTGGCGGGCCCACGCCGCCCAGGAGAGCTGGGCCGGGAAGGTGGACACCAAGGCCTCGATCCTGCTGACGCTCAACGGCGTGATCCTGGGCGCCGTGCTGTCGGCACGCGTGCAGAAGGACAGCTTCATCGCGATCCTGACCGGGCCGCGTGCCGTGATGCTGGGGATCGCGGTGGTGCTCTGCGCCGCGGCCGGGCTGCTCGCGGCCGGAGTCATCTATCCGGTGCTGGGCCGGGGTCACCGCAACGGCAGCAGCCGGCCCGACCCGACCGGCACCATCTACTTCGGTGACCTGCGCCGCCGCCGGCCGGGAGAGCTGGCCGGCCAGCTGGCCGCGATGACGACCGAGGAACAGTTCGGCCAGGTGTCGCGGCAGCTGGTGGCGATGGCCCGGGCCGCCTGGCTCAAGCACCGGCTGCTGCAGCTGGCGCTGGTCGCCACCATGTGCGGCTTCATGTTGATCATGGCGGTCATGCTGACCTGAGCACCCCCGCCCGCGCGACCCGTGACGGCCGGCAGAAGGTGCACTACCGTCGCATGGATGCGGGTCTTCCTCACCGGTGCCGGAGGGTTCATCGCGCGTGCGGTGGCGGCCCGGCTGCGGGACGAGGGCCATCAGGTCGGCGGCGTCGATCTGCGCGCCGACGAGGCGGCCGGGGTGGTGGCCGGCGACATCACCTCCGACGGCGCCTGGCTGGACGCGGTGACCGGCGCCGATCTCGTGATCCACACCGCGGCGGTGGTGTCCAACGCGGTCGGCCTGGACGGCCAGTGGCGGGTCAACGTCGGCGGCACCCGCAAGGCCCTGGACGCGGCGGTACGCGCCGGGGTCCCCCGATTCGTGCACCTCTCGTCGATCCGGGCCTTCTCCGACCTGGGCTTCCCGGACGGCGTCACCGAGGACCACCCGGTACGCCTGGACGGCAACCCCTACGTCGACACGAAGATCGCCTCGGAGCAGGTGGTGCTGCAGGCACACGCCGAGGGCCGGATCGCCGTGACGATCGTGCGTCCCGGCGACGTCTACGGCCCGGGGTCGCGTCCGTGGACGATTCTGCCCGTACAGCTGATCAAGAAGTTTCAGTTCCTGCTGCCCGCGATGGGCGCCGGAGTGTTCAGCCCGGTGTACGTCGACGACCTGACCGGCGGCCTTCTGCTGGCAGCCCGCCGGTCCCAGGGCGCCGGGCAGATCTTCACGCTGACCGGCGGCGCCGGAGTGTCCTGCAAGGAATTCTTCGGCCACTACTACCGGATGCTGGGCCGCCGCGGACCGTGGGTCGCACCGACACCGGTGGCGGTCACGGTGGCCCGGGTGGCCGGACGCGCGATCTCGCTGACCGGGTCCGCCACCGAGGTGAACGCCGTCTCCATGCGCTACTTCGCGCGTACCGGCACCTATTCCATCGAGAAGGCCGGCCGGCTGCTCGGTTACCGGCCCGAGGTGGATCTCGCCGAGGGCATGGCGCGCACCGAACGGTGGCTGCGCACGCAGGGCCTGCTGCCCTAGCGAGGTTCGTCGAGCTCGCCCAGCCGCTGCCGGGTGTCCTTGACCAGCTGGTCGCGTTCGTCCTGGCTCATGGCCCGGAAGTCGCCCCAGAACCGGTCGAAGGCAGCGCCGAGCGGCTCGCCGTAGGCCGGTTCGCGCAGCGCCGTACGCAGGTCGGTGCGCCCGGCCAGCACCTCGCGGGCCATCTCGCGCATCGGCCCGTCCGGTCCGTCGGCGATCCGGGTGAGGCTCGTCCGCAGCAGCCGGGCCAGACGTGCGTCGCCCGCCACGTCGCGCAGGCTGTCGTCGATGTCGCTCATGGTCGTCACTTCCCGGCGATCGGATGCTTGTAGGGACCGTCGGCGGCGATCTGCGGCATCGCGGTGTCCCGCAGCGTGGCGGCCTGCGACTCGATGAAGCCGGCAGCGGCCTGCACCGCACCGTAGATGGAGGTCATCGCCGCGGTGGCCTTGGCCCACATGTCGAGGATCTCGTAGACCTGGAACGCGGCGACGCCGTAGCCGACGACCGCACCGATGCCCGTCTCGGCGGTCAGGGTGCCGGCGACGATGGCGATGCCGGCGATGGCCAGCGCGTCACCGAGGCCCTTGATGATGCCGCTGACCGCCTCGCAGGTACTCCACACGCCGTGCGAGATCTGTTCCAGCTCGGTGGCCATCGCCCGCATCGGCGCGGCCATCGCCTGGATGTCCGCCGCGAGCCGGGTGAAGTGCTGGTACGCGCTGTCGGCGGCCATGCCGTCCCAGGTCCGGTCCATCGCGATGGCGCCGCCCTGCACGTTGTAGGCGAGGTCGTCGACCGCGTCGGCGGCGTTGCGCAGAGCCTTGCCGGCCTTGGCGACGGCCTGCCAGTCGCCGAGGAAGAACTCGAGGGTCTTCTCCAGCGGGTTGACCCCGAGGATCTTGTCGGCCGCCTCGAGGGCCCAGTGCGACAGGCTGATGTTGTCCAGGAACCCGAGCGGATGGCTGTACTCGACCTCCTCGACCGGCTTGAGATGGGTGTACGGCGCACGCGAGTCGGCGAATCCCGGCGCGCACGGGTTCGCCGACCAGGCGTCCTCCAGCGCGGTACGTGCCAGGCACTTGCCGGGCAGTGCCGAGTCGATCCGGGCCGCCGACGCCGCGTCGGTGGTGCGGTAGTAGTTCGCCGCGCCGGTCAGGCCGTGCCCGCTGTTGCCGAGCACCGTCGTCAACTTCTCGCAGGCGTCGATGGCCGCGTAGATCGCGTTGATCGAGGACGGGCCGACCAGCTCGATGAGCAGGCCGTTCCAGCCCTCGTGAACGGTGTACCCGCTCAGGTAGCGCTTGATCGTGTGTACGTCGTCCGACGCCCGGTCGATCTGGCGCGCGTACGCGTCCAGGTCGCCGGGCAGCACCGTGAAAGTCATCCATCCCCCGTGACAGACGAAAGGCGCCGGCGTCCGGTCAGGACGTCAGCACCGTGATCAGGTAGAACCCGAGAAGCCCGGTCAGCGTGCAGGCGGCCGCCCACAGACCGAGCCGGCGTGCCGCGACGACGTCCCGGTTCAGCAGCACCAGCGCGCCGAGGACCCCGCCGGCGATCAGGAACACCAAGCCGATGCCCTGTACGCCGGAGATGTTGCCGACCGCCAGCGAGAACAGTCCACCCAGGCCGATGATGCCGAACACGACGCTGAGGACGGCCGCATAGCCCCGCGCGCGGGCGACCGGCGGGCTCTCGGTCTCCGCCGAGGTCTGCCGGCGGAACTCTTCTCGGAAGCTCTGGCGCCACGACACCGCGGCAGTTTAGCCGTGCGGCGGGAGAGACGGGTGCCCGTCTCTCCCGCCGTGGATCACGCCGGTCCGGCCGTCGCGTACGCCGCCGAACCGATCAGCTCCATGGAGACCTGCAACCGCTCCAGGCTGATGTTCTTCGCGATGGTGTCCTCGGGGCTGTGGTACGGCGGTTCCAGCAGGGCCGGTGAGGCCTCGCCCCGCCAGGAGAAGTTGGCCGAGGCGATGCCGGCCTCCTGGAAGGACTGGTGGTCGCTGGACCCTCGCTGGGTGACCGGCGAGATCCGCGGTTCGTAGCCGAGCCGGGCCGCGGCCGCCGCCACCTCGTCGGTCGCCCGGTTCGCCTGCCCGGTGAAGGAGAGCAGCCAGTAGCGGGTCGCCGGGTCCCAGCTGGTGGCGACCATGTCGTTCTGGAAGACGGCGGTGATCCGGTCGCGTTCGGGCTGCGGCAGCTGGGCCACGTGGTAACGGGAGCCGATCAGGCCCTGTTCCTCGGAGCCCCACAGGCCGAACCGGAGCGTCGCCTCGGTCGGGAGCCGGCGCAGCACGCGCGCCAGTTCCAGGCAGAGGACCGTACCGGAGCCGTCGTCGTTGGCGCCGGGTGCGCCGATCACCGTGTCGTAGTGGGCGCTCACCATCACGACCGGGCCACCGGCCGCCCTGCCGGGCCGCTCGGCGATGACGTTGTTCGAGGTGAGACCGCGGTGCGCGGCGGTGGTGACGGTCAGGCGGAGCCGGCCGGCGGCCAGCAGCGCGCGCAGCCGGTGCTTCTGTGCCTGGGCGACGCCGACCACCGGGATCGGTACCGGGGTGGTCGCCGAGCCGGGCAGGGTGGGGCTGAACGCGGACGCGCGGCGCGGTTCGACCAGGTCGGCGGGGAGGAAGACGACCGCCGCGGCGCCGCGCGCGACCGCGGTGGCGACCAGGGCCTCCCGCTCGGCGGCGACGTAGTCGATCAGCAGGATCTTGCCGGTCACGTCCTCCGGGTAGTCGCCGGCGGCACCGGCACGCACGTCGACCACGTCGCCGCGGACCTTGACGTCCAAGGCGGCGTGCGCCGAGGCGCCGGCCTGCCAGCAGAGGTCACGCGGCAGGCCGCGGGGCGCGTCGAGCTGGGCCAGGAACTTGTCGGCCACCGGGAACGGCTGCAGGTCCACGTTGTACCCCAGACCGTCGAGCACGGCGGACAGATAGTGCGCGGCCTTGTGCTCGGAGCGGGTGCCGCCGATCCGCGGGCCGATGCCCTGCGAGAGCACCCCCAGGTGCAGCAGGGCACGTTCGGCCGAGACCCGGCGGGCGATCCGGTCGTCGCCCGCGGTCAGGGCCGGTGGGCGGGCCGCGCCGGGCCGCTGGTCGCCGACAGCCCACGCGGGCGCCGGGAGCGCGACGGTGGCCGCGCCCCCCAGAGCGAACGTGAGCATGCGGCGGCGGCTCAGTGAAGACTTCTCGGCTGGTGTTTCCAAGGCTCCCCCTCGCTGATGAGATCGCCGTTCCCGGTCGGGATGACGATCAACGCGAGAAGAAGACTATGGTCGATATTTAGCGAGGACAATGGGCCTTGCCGCCGTTTACTGGTAGCTGACTGCCGTGGGACGGACCACGTAGACGACCCGGTGCGCGACATCGCCGGGCGGCAGCTCGATGGCGAGCTGGTATCGCTTCGCCAGCTCGGCGAAGAACACGCCCTCGGTGTCCGGCTCGATCCGCTCGACCACGCCGCGCACCTCGAGATAGCGGTACGGCTGGTCCGGGTCGTTGATCGAGAGGCTGATCCGCGGCTCGGTGGTCACGTTGCGGTACTTGCGGCGGGTCGTGGTGTTGGTGAACCGCAGGAACTCGCCGTCGAACGCGAACCACATCGGGTTGACCTGCGGCTCGCCGTCGTCGCGCACGGTGCCGAGGTGGCCGAAGAGCGGGCGGTCGAGCAGATCGGTGTGACTGTCGGGGATGATGCTCATGTGACAGGACTCTGTCATAAGACAGAGGGCACCGACAACCCCGGTCCCGTGGCAGAATGCGGTCATGACCGCGATGGACGACCGGCTGGGCCTGGTGATCAAGCGGGCCGAGCAGGCCCTGATCGCCCGCAAGACGGCCGCCCTGCGGGAGTTCGGGCTGACCGTCCCGCAGTACGCCGCACTCCTGCTGCTCTCCGCGAGCGACGGCATGTCCGCGGCCCAGCTCGCCCGGGAGTCCCTGGTCACACCGCAGACGATGGCCACCGTCCTGACCAACCTCGAGGCCAAGGGCCTGATCGAACGCGACCAGTCCCCGCTGCACCAGAAGGTCGTGGTCAACCGGGCCACACCGGCCGGCGCCGCCCTTCTCCAACGGGCCGATGCCGCCGCGCTCCGGGTCGAACGGTCACTCGCCGCCGCCTACACCGACACCGAGCGCAAGCAACTCACCGCGCTCCTCGACCGGGCGATCACCACCCTCAAATCCTGACCACCCGTTCGAAGGACCGGGCCCGTACCGGTTCCGCTCGAACCGCAAGGTGAGGCCGCTGCGGCAGCACTGTCGCTCGATAGAGGTGTTGACCTCATGTTGGCGTCCGTCAATTCTGTCCCGCGTTGCGGGAGAGAAATCTCGACGGAGGAGACGCTGATGAAGGGCCGAACCATCCGGGGCCGCATCGTCCGCATGCTGGCACTCCCGGTCGCGGCCATGATGCTGCTGCTCTCCGTCGTCGTGATCGAGGAGTTCGCCACCTATCGGATCGCGGCACGAACCGGGCAGGCGATCACCCTCGACCTGGCCGTACAGGCGCTCGCCCAGGAGGTGCAGAACGAACGTGGCGTCACCGCCGGCCTGCTCGCCGGCAATCAGGACTTCGCCGCCGAGGTGGTGCCCTCCCGGCAGCGGGTCGACGCCCAGCTCACCGCCGTCGAGAAACTCGTCGCCGACCGCGGTGACCTCGACGGGCAGGTCGCCGAGGCACTGGAGCAGGCCGCCGCGCTGACCGCCGTCCGCGACGAGACCGACGCCGGCGGCGCCGACCGGGCCGAGGTGTTCGAGGACTACAACGAGATCGTCGAGGAACTCGGCGAGGTCTACTTCGCGCTCGACAACGCCGCCGACCCCGCCATGCGGCTCGGCTCGGAGTCCCTGGCCATGCTCAACCTGGCCAAGGAGGCCACCGCCCGGCAGCGGGCCTTCCTCAACGGGGTGTTCTCCGCCGGAGGCTTCGAAGAGGGCGAGTACCTGCAGTTCGTCCAGCTGCGGGCCGATCTGGAGGCCGCCTACAAGGAATTCGAGGAGTACGCCACGCCGGCCGACGTGGCGGCCCGGGACCAGCTGCTGGCCGGAGCCGACGCGAAACGGACCCAGCAGATGGAGGCCCGGGCCCTGCGCTCGGCCGACGGCGAGACGATGCGCGTCGACCCAAAGGTCTGGTGGGACTCCACCGGCCCCGTCCTCGGCGACATGGCCCGGCTCGCGCAGCAGATCGGCGCGAACCTCCAGGCCCGGGCCGAGGAGCTCATCGACCAGGCGAACCTGCGGCTCGCCGCGCTGGCCGCGGTGGTCCTGATCTGCGTCGGCATCGCGGTCTATCTGGGCACGGTGGCCGCGCACTCGATCTCCAGCCCGCTGACCGGCCTGGCCGCCGAGGCGAACCGGCTCGCGGGCGAACGGCTGCCCGAGGCCGTACGCAGAGCGGTCGCCGGCGAATCGACCGGACCGCCGGGACCGGTGCCCGTGTCGGACCGGGCCAGCTCGGAGATGCGGCAGGTGGCCGACGCCTTCGACCGGGTGCAGGCCACCGCGTACGCACTCGCCACCGAGCAGGCCGAACTGCGCCGCGCCGGCGCCGAATCGCTGGCCAACCTGGGCCGGCGCAACCAGAACCTGCTGCGCCGCCAGCTCGGCTTCATCACCAAACTCGAGCAGGAGGAGTCCAGCCCCACCGGCCTGGCGAACCTGTTCGAGCTCGACCACCTGGCCACTCGCATGCGACGCAACGCGGAGAGCCTGCTGGTCCTGGTCGGCGCGGCGAGTCCGCGCCAGTGGACCCGCCCGGTGCCGCTGACCGACGTGATCCGGGCCGCCGTCTCCGAGGTCGAGGAGTACCGGCGGGTGGCGCTGCGCCGCCTCGACGAGGGCATGGTGTCCGGCTCGGTGGCCAGCGGACTGGCCCACATGCTCGCCGAACTGATCGAGAACGGTCTGGCCTTCTCCCCGCCGGACCTGGATGTGGAGATCCACGGGCGGCTCGTCGACGACGGCTACCTGATCGCGATCTGCGACCAGGGCGTGGGGATGTCCGAGGCGGAGCTGGAGGTGGCCAACCGGCGGTTGCGCGGCGAGGGCGACTTCCTCACCGCTCCGGCACGGTTCCTCGGCCACTATGTGGTCGGCCGGCTCGCCGCCGAGATGGGCGTCGTCGTGCAGCTGGCCCGCTCGGCGGTGACCGGCGTGACCGCCCGGGTCTCGCTGCCGGCCGGCATCCTCGCCGCCGCCCCCCTCAACGGGGCCGCACAGCTCAACGGACCGGCGACTTCCGACCGCCCCGTCGTCCTCGATGCCACCGAATCCCCGGCCGTGCCGTCCGGCCCCGAGCCGGTCGAGCTGCCGTCGGTGCAGCGCCAGGAACCCGGCCCACGGCCTCTCGCGGCGGACGTCGACTACGTCGTCCTGGACGAACGGCCGGCGGCGCACACCGTGCCGTCGCCGCGCCGGCCTACCCACTCCGGCCGCATCGACACCGGCCGGCTCGACACCGGCCGGCCCGATTCCAGCCGGTCCGACCCCGGCCGGCCCGACACCGGGCACACCGTCAACGGCCTGCGCCGGCGCACCCCGCGCGACCAGCGGGCCAAGCCCGACCCCGTGACATCACCCCCGCCCGCGCCGTCGGCGCCGGTCAACGACTCGCCCGACGCCGTGCGGGACCGTCTGGCCGCCCTGCGCGCGGGCATCGAGCGCGGAGCCGGCCGCAACCGGCACGCGGTGAACCTTTTTCAACCTGCATCCGAGCCCGACGACACGACGTCCCGGCCTCGCCGTCTTGAAAAAAGTTCAGTCAGTGAGGAGATCCTGTGAGCGTCGAGGCCCAGGCTGACCGGCACCAGTTCAACTGGCTGCTCGGCAACTTCGTCCACCAGACCGACGGCGTACGCGACGCGGTGGCGGTCTCCTCCGACGGCCTGCTGATCGCCGCCTCCGACGGACTGGCCAGAGCCGAGGCCGACCAGCTCGGCGCGATCGTGTCCAGCATGGCCAGCCTGGCGCGCAGCGCGTCCCGCCGCTACGACTTCGACGGCCTCAAACTCATCATGATCGAGATGCTGCGGGGCTTCCTGGTGATCTCGGTGATCCCCGGCGGCAGCTGCCTGGGCGTGGTGGCCGCCGGCGAGAGCGACCTGGGCCTGGTCGGCTACGAGATCTCCCTGCTGGCCGACCGGTTCGGTGACCTGCTGACCCCGGCCCTGATCGCCGAATCGCGGCAGCAGCTACCCCGATGAGCGTGCACCCCCACGGCGAGGAGCCGCTGGTCCGCCCGTTCATGCTGACCGGCGGCCGCACCCAGCCGCTCCACGACGACCTGCGGATCGAGACCCAGCTCGCCGCCGCGCCGGCCGCCCTGTCCGCGCCGCTGCGCTTCGAGTCCCGGCGAATCGTCGAACTCTGCCAGCGGCCGATGTCGGTGGCAGACCTGGCGGCGGCTCTCGGCGCCCCGCTCGGCGTGATCCGGGTGATCGTCGCGGACCTGATGACGCAAGGCATGTTGCAGGCCGGTGCGGTGCCGGGCGAGCTGACCACCGCATTGATCGAGAGGATCAGAGATCGTGTTCGGGCGCTCTAGCACCCTGGCCGTACCGGCGCCGGTCGCCGTCAAGATCGTCGTGAGCGGCGGCTTCGGGGTGGGCAAGACAACGTTCGTCGGAGCGATCTCCGAGATCGAGCCCCTGGTCACCGAGGCCGAACTGACCGAGAAGTCGATCGGCGTCGACGACACCTCCGCGGTGGCCGCCAAGACCACCACCACGGTCGCCCTCGACTTCGGCCGCATCACCCTGGACGAGTCGCTGCTGCTCTACCTGTTCGGCACCCCCGGCCAGGACCGGTTCGCGTTCCTCTGGGACGACCTGGTGCACGGCGCGCTGGGGGCGATCGTGCTGGTCGACACCCGCCGCATCGAGGACTGTTTCCCGGCGATCGACTACTTCGAGGAGCACGACATCCCGTTCATCATCGGGGTCAACGCTTTCGAGGGCGCCCGCCGCTTCGAGGCGGCCGAGATCCGCGACGCGCTGGGGGTCGCGGAGACGATGCCGCTGCTGGAGTGCGACGCCCGCCGGCGAGACTCGGTGAAGGCCGTCCTGGTCGCCCTCACCGAACGCGTCCTGGCCCGCCGCCTCAACCGCCTGGGTACAGGTTGAGGAAACCCGAGCTGGTGGATCTTCCGTAGGCGGAAGCACGATGGATCCACCAGCTCAGGCGCTGCAGTACGTCACTCCGATTCAGGTCGATCGATCGGCGGCATCGAGGGCCCGCTCCCACTCGCCGATCAAAGTTTCCTTAAGGCCGGAGTCCATTTCGCCGGACTCCACCATGCCGTTCAGCTCTCCCGCGTACTCCACTTGGAACGAGGCGCCACTCTTCTCCGAGATTCCACAAACCTCGGTGAGTAGCTCCTTCACTTCCTCCAAGTGAGCCCGATCCACCTGCGGATCGATCTCCGCACCCCACGGCGGCAGCGCCGTATAGAGCGAAAGTCCGAAGCCGAACCAACGAGTGCCGTACTCGTCTGATTGATCAATAAATTGAGGCGGACCCAGAACCCAGGAACGTCGGCCCGCTAGCTGGATAGCTGATTCCCGCATCGCGGTGACAAGCGATTCAGGCGCCTCGCCTTCCAAGGCGACGACAAGCCGGTCGATGGGATGTTCTTCTCGCACGGAGACCTCCACCTAACCCGTACAACCAGGACCGCCGGGATTGTAGCGGGTCCCTCCTGGCTGGTGAGCAGCGTGGTGTCGACTCTTTGGCAATGCCACCGTGATCTTCTCACCACCGATATGGTGCATCGTGATCTTCTCGCCGATCAAATCCTTATCACCAGGAAAGAAGGCTACCCATTTCTTGTCGACCACAGGCACGAGATTGTGCTCAATCTTCCACCTGTTTCCCTTGCTCAAAATATCCTTGTAGATCGGGTCCCGGTCCCAGATTGCCATCTGCCTCTTCCAGTCACCCGGATTATCCCGGGTATACCCACCCCTGGTCGTGTTGTCACCATCGTTATGAACCAGGACGGGAGTTTCTCCTGCGAGGACATAATAGGTATGGATACCGGCGACGGTTAGGTTGTACGCAGGAGCGAATCTCCGCTCGCCTTCATTGAACCCGTCGACTCGGGCAAAGCCGGTAGGCGTACGGACCAGGTCGCCCTTGTCCAGTTCCTCGGCACCCTCCCACCGCCTGTCGGTTTCGTTCCAGAAGGGGTGGTCCTCGGTGGTCCGGAGATCTTCCCCGGCGACAGTCAGAACGTAGAGGTCGTCGTCGTGGACCCAGACCTTCTCGATCTTCCGGGGGCCTTCCTCACCGGTTTCGGGATCCGTTGCGAGAACCTCATCGCCGACCTCAAGATCTTCGAACGCCTTGGAACTGCCGTCCGCCATGAGCACCGGAGTGTCCGCGGAGAAGCTCTTGCAGCCGGTATCGATCTTCAGCTTTGACAGCTTCTTCGTGAGCACCAGCTCGAAGATGGCTACGGTGAGGCCCGCCGCGCAGTCAGCTCTCGACGCATCCTTGCCGCAGCCGACGACCGCGCCGTAATTGCAGGCCGCATCGGTGAACGGGCAGGAGGCGAGATGCCATACGCCCTTGGCGGTGTCCGCGATACCGTCGACGATCTTCTTGCAGTCGCCGTTCGATACGAAGATGTTTATGCAACCGCCGAGGGTCTTGAGGGACTCTTTAGTGTCCGAGAGGACACTCCCGCCCTTCTTGACGACCGCCTTGAAGTAATTCTTGGCCTTCCGCTTGGGCGAGTCCCAGGTTCCCGGGGTCAAGGGGTTGTAGCAGCCTTGCCAACCCGAGCAACCGTTGTACTTGTAGGACGGTTCGTTCTCATCGGTTCGCAGACCGGTGGGGTCGCTCTTCGAGATCGGGCTGTTGTCGGCGTAGGCGTAACCCTGCCATTGCTGCGGGTCGTTCGGGTCGAAGATCGGATCGACGGAGATGAAACGGCCGTCGACCGGATCGTATTCGCGGGCGCCGAGGTGGACGAGTCCGGTGTTGTCGTTCGTACCGCCGACGTACCCGCGGCTGTTGGGCCACGCTTCGATGGTGGCGCCGCGGGGTGTGCCGTAGGGGGTCTGCCGCCGGGTGGTGACCTGCTGGGTAGCGGCGTTGACAGCGACGGCAGCGGTGCCCTGCTGATCGGCTGACAGCCAGGTCAGGCCGGCGTTCGTGCGAGAGCCGATGGTGCTGCCGGCGTGGCTGTAATAGCGGGTGCAGCTGGTGGCGTTGGTGCTGTTGGTGTAACGGATCTCCTGGCCGGGCAGGTAGAGGGTCCGGCCGGTGGGGTCACGCTGGATGAGGCGGTTGCCGTCGGCGTCGTAGATGTAGGTGGTCGTGCCGGTCGCGTCGGTGACGGTGTCGGCATGGCCTTCAGGATCCCAGGTGAACGTCTGTGTACCTGACTTGCCCGGCTGCGTGAGAGTGTTGCCGGTGGCGTCATAGGTGTAGGTGCCCGTGCGGGAACCCGTGGTGCGGGTGACGGCGTGCGGCCGGACACTCGCAGCACCGGACGCCGGGTACTCATAGGTGGTGGTGGCGGTGCTGGATGCCGTTCGGAACGTCTCGGTCTTACGGTTGCCGAGAGTGTCGATGGTCCAGGTGTACCAATAAGGTGCCGGGCCGCCGAGACCCGCCGCGGACGGTGCCGCACCACAGTCGCCGCTGGTCGGCGTCCATGCCTCGGTCAGCCGGGTGAGCTGGTCGTGCTTGAAGCACTGGGTGTCGTCGACGCCCTGGGGTGCAGTGTCAGTGATCTTGATGGTTTTGCCGACAGCGTCGTGCTCGTAGCTGACATCGCTGACGATGTACGGCGCAACGGAATCCCGGTCGGTGCGGATGTTCTTGATCCGGCCGGTCTCGATCTCCCGGGTGTACTTCGTGTAGACCCGGCCACCGGCTCCCGTTCCGGTGTAGAGCTTGACCTGGTCGAGCTGCCCGAGTGCGCTGTAGTCCGTGCCGGTGACGTACTGCTGGTTGGTGGTGCCGTAGAGGCTGTCGACCGTGGTGGGCATACCGAGGTCGGTGTAGGCGTAGGTCAGGGTCTCCGGCTGCAGCCCGGTGTTGGTGGCCGGGATGGTGGTGGTCCTGACCGAGCCGTCGATGTTGTAGGTGTTGGCGTAGTTGTAGATCCCACCAACGCCCGTCTCGCTGTCCGGGATGACGACCTGCGCCTGTTCGGGCAGGTACCTGTCGTTGTAGGCGAGAATCTTGGACTGGTAGGTATCCGAGCCCCGGAACCGTGTCGACTGCGACAGATGCCCCTTGGCCACCGTGTCGTAGATCCACTGAGCCCGCTGAGTGCCGCCGACCCTGGTGTCGTAGGCGTCCGTCTTACGATTCAGCGCGTCGTACAGGAAGGCGATCTTCTTGTTCCGCGCGTCGGTGGCGGTGAGGATGTTGCCGACGTTGTCGTAGGTGAACTTGGTGATCCCACGATCCGGGTCGTCGGTCTGCGTCTGCATTCCACGGATGTCGTACGTGTAGACCCAGTCGTTGCCCTCGTGGTCGATGAGCTGCGTCTGGTTGCCGCGGGTGTCGTATTTGTAGTCGGTGCTCACCCAACTGTCCGCGGTGAACGGCGTGGGCGTGGGACCGTTGTACTGACGCAGTTCAGTCGTCCGGCCACGAGCATCGGACACGGTCGAGGTCGCTGTGCCACCGGACGGCGGTGTGACGTCGACGCGGTCGCCGCCGTACGCCGTGGTGCTACGCCACCGCTCGACGCCGTAGGGCTGGAAGATGCTGGCCACCGTGCGGCCGGCGCCGTCGTACACGGTGCGGTTCTGTGTCGGCACGGCGTTCTGATCGCTGGTCGACAGCAGGGTCCCGCTCGGGTTTCCGCTGGTGTGATAGGCGTCGTAGGCGAGAATCTGACGCCCGGCGGTGTCGTAGAACTTCTCGGTGACGATCCGCCCACCCGACGGGGACGGCGACTGCGTCTGCCGCTGACGCAGCAAGCCGTCATAGAGGGCGTACGAGGTGACGTAGCCGCCCGCGGCATTCAGCACGGAGGTCGTGACCACCGAGGGCGTGCCGGCATTGAGCGCGTAGGCGTACTTCGTGTTCGGGGTGTCGGTGCCCTTGACCCGGCCCGGCCGCCAGACCGAGGTCAGACGCCCCAGAGCGTCGTACTCGGTGTCGGTCCGCTTACCGTTCGCGTCGACCTCGGAAACAGGGCTGCCCCAGGCCGGTTCAATCGTGGTCGTCGTCTGGTGCAACAACGGGTTCTTCGCCAGAGTCCCGCTGAGCGGTCCATCCAGCGCCGGGGTGTACGTGGTCGTGGACGTGTAGTTGCGCGCGTCGGTCATCGAGGTTGGCCGGCCGTGCGCGTCGTAGCCCGTCTTGGACGCCGCCACGAATGTCGGCGAGCCACTGTTCCAGGCCGAGATCACCTGAACCTGGGTGCGCAAACCCTTCGTCGGGGTGGCCTCGAACGCGCCGCCGTCGTACAGGTTGCGGGTCTCCCCGATCACCTGCTGCTCGGTCAACGTTCCGGTCGTTGCCGAGCAGGCCACCGCGTACGACTGGGTCCGGTGCGCCCGATCCATGATCCACAGGTCGGTGTTGCGGGGGGTGTAGTCGGTCTTGGTGCACTGCTCGTCGCCCGGCACGCCGTCCTGGCCGAGATCGTCGACCTGGACGACCATGCCGTACTCGTCGAACGTGTTGACCGTCTTGGTCACCCGCTCACCCCGGCCGCCGTCGAGGGTCACGTGGTTGGTGGTGGTGCCCACGCCGGTGAACCGGGCGGTCACCGTGTCACCGTTGATCGTCCGGGTAGCCGTGGGGCCGGATGCCCACGGCGTGTTCTTCGTCCGGGACACGACCGCACCGCCGGGGCCGTTGTAGGTGATCGACTCGCGGGTCAGACCGGCGAACCAGTCCTCGTCGGCGATGCCGTCCACGCTCACCGGCTTGACACCGCCGTCGGCGTTGAACCGGTCACCGTTCATACCCCGGAAGTAGCGAGTCTCCGAGTACGTCTGCGGGTCGCCCGAGTCACCGACGGTGACACCGACCCTGCCGTACCCCCGATAGTCCGACCAGGTTTTGAACTTCTTCTTGGTCAGGCCGTCGTCGTCGGCGTAGTGCCAGGCCGCGCCGTCGAGATAGCTGTACCGGTAAACCTTGCGGGGACTGCCGACGGGCGGCACGCCACCGGTGTTGTCCTGCTCGTAGATGGTGGTGACGACGTACTTGTTGAACCAGTCGGTGACCGGCTCCGCATAACCGTCGGGTACCCACCGCACCGGATAACACCGGCTCGTGTTCGTCGCCGGAGCCGGCGTCGCACCGGCCTTGCAGTCCTGCTCCGAATACTCGACGGAGATCGTGCCACCGGTCTCGGTACGGATCCGCGCGATCCGCATCCAGTTCATCCGCCCGGCGAAGTCACCGATCACATCCACCCGGTTGGCACGCTGCACCGGCGTGAACTCGACATCGGGGACACTCGTGCTGCCGCCGACCAGGCCGGCGTAGGACAGCTTCGACAGCCACAGGCCGGCACGGGTGCCGTCACCAGGGTCCGGGAACGTGTGCGTCAACGTCCACCGGTCGACATTGCGGTACGCCGAGCCGTCACGAACCTGCGTGGTCACGCTGGCCAGCCGCTTCGTCGACCAGAACGTCGGCGAGAAGGTGTCCTCACACGTGTCCCCGGTGCACTGCGAATCCCACGGCACATCCGGCCACCGGGTCGCGTTGTGCGTGGCGCACTCACTCAGGCAGCGGTCGGCGTAAGAGAAGTCGACCCGCATCGGCGCGATCGTGTCGTGCACATTGTCGGTGCCGTTCACTGTCCGGGTGCCGTAGTCGATGCGCTCGAGCCACGACTCCCGGTCATAGGAAGCAGCATCCGACTTGTCCAGGTTACGGCCGTACTTGTTGGTCGCCTTCTGGTACCACAGCGACATCGAGTTGCCGAGCGGGTCGACGACGTAGTCGAGGTTCCAGCGCCACGCCTGCGTACAGTCCGAATCGATGAACGCCGTCGCATGACACGGCTCACCGGTGTCGTTGCCGAACACCGGAGCCGTCGACACCGAGTTCGTCACCGGCTTACCGGAACTCCATCCCGGCACACGGTTCAGGCCGAACCAGTACTGCACACCGTCATCAGTCGTGAAGACCCAGTGCTCGCCGTTGTTGTCACCGTTCGTCGCGCCGGTCCTGCGCTCGATCCGGCTGCCGTCGTCACCACGCAGGTGCCAGCGGCCCTCGGAAGCGTTGTAGATCAGCTCGCCGGAATGGCCGGCGAAGGAGATCGTGGCGTTGTCGGTCTCCCAGCACAGGTCACCGGTCTTCTTGTCGTTGTTGGCCGAGTCACCCCGGTCGTCGCCACAACCTTGGTAGCGGCGTTCGATGAAGCCGCCCGCAAGATCCTCGAAGCCTTCACCGACCCGCGACGGCTGGTTGTTCGACGCCGCATGGCGACCGTCGACCGACTGCGACGAGTACGCCAGGTTCAACTCCGGAGCGGGCCCGCCCAGCGCCGGAGGGACGCGCATCGGATAGCCCCAGCTGAAGTTGCCGGAATTCCCGCCGGCGGACCAGGTCGACGAGGCGTTCAACGTGGTCGCCGCATAGTTACCGGCCGGGCCGGCCGGTGCCGCCGTGGCCGCGACCAGCGACGACGCGCTCGACACCGCGACATCGGCGGACAGGGTCTGCGCCTTCGTGTCGTTTCTGGTGTCCAGCGGCGTACCGGCGCCACAACCGGCCTTCGCCGGGGTGGTCAGCGCGCACGCCGGCAGCGACACCAGCCGCAGACGACTCGACCAGTCCCCGCCATAAGCGGTCGCGAAGGACTTGTAGTCCAGCGTGACCTTCGTCTTACCGGCCTCCGCGACACCATCCGCCCGGCCCAGACGCAGCAGCACGCCACGCACGCCGGCCTTGTCGGTCGCCGTACGGTCCAGCACCTCCACCCGCACCCGCGACGGGCCCGGCTTCGCCGACCGGGCAGCCGACACCTGCGCCGGCTGCTCGACCCGTACCGGAAGAGATTGGGCCTGGCCGGAGGCCGGAAGAACCTCTCCCCCAGCCTTCGGCCACACCGGCGCTGCCTTCGCGGACGCCGGCGCCGGATCCGCCAGCTTCGGCGCCGGCTCGATCTTCGCCGCCTTCACCGGCACCTTCTTCACCGGCTTGACCGACTCGACCCGGTACGGATCCGGCTTCGCCGCCATCGCCGGGGCATGACTGAGGCCCAGGACCAGCACAGCGGACAAACCCGCCGCCAAGGCGATACGCGGCCTGGACAACAACCTTCTGCCCGCAGGCAGAGTTGACTTCATCACACGCTCCGAACAGGAAGGATTGCCGGATCAGGCAACGGGAGCAAAGGCGGGCCCACAAGGGGCCGGAAGGTAGAGACAGACCGCGACGCCACAGTCGTGCGGCGACTCGCAGAACCTGCAGGCGGCCGATGGCCGAGACGATCGAATTTGGACAGCAAGCATCGCCGTACCCCCGTACGCACCCTTGCCCGAAGCAATCGATGAATTCAAACAGCCAAGATCGACGATGTAAAGAACCTTCGTTGCCTCGCGAAGTCACACCGTTGCGCAGAGTCGTCCGGCGGACCCGAGCAAGCCGCTCGGGTCAGGCGACACGACCTCAAGACCGGCAGGCAACGGCTCGGCCTTCATACAACGCCAACGCCGAACAGAGTGCTGGTCGAGACACACGCCGCCCGGCGCATCGACGTCTGCTTCCCGGCCGCATCGACGACTTCGAGGATTCGACCCGACCCAGAGAAGCACGCGCGCTTGGCCACAGTTCGGATGGCCATCATCTGACGCATCGATTCCGCCGACAGCTGCCTCCGATTTCCAGCAAGGTCCGAGGGCTGGCTCCGGGGTGAATGCAGATATGCCCCAAATGGACGGCACCCCCATCGAGGGAGTGGCGCCTTCCATTGGATCCGCCGCTGCAGAAGTAGGGTCGATGCGCCCGGCGATCTGCAGAGCCGCTCGTTCTCCCTCGACGACTCCCCGCTCGAGCGACTCGAGGATGGCTCTGAAACTCGTGGAAACGCGTTCCGAGAAGGATGCCGGGATCTCGCTCGGAAATGAAGCCTTGGAATAGCCCGGCCCGGAAGAGGCACCCTCAGATCACAGGAGAAAGAGCCCACCTCACGGCCTACACCTGGCGATCTTCGATCCCTCCCTCCGGGCCGGGCTGATCGAATACCAGGTCATTGGCAATGGCGGCGAGCAATCCGCCGCCACACAACGTTCGCACCAGATCCCCGGCGTCGAGCTGTTCGGCGCCCTGCCACTGTTTGTCAGTCTCGTTCCAGAAGGGGTGGTCCTCGGTGGTGACCAGACGCTGACCGGCAATGGTGACGACGTAGAGATCGTCGTCGTGGACCCAAATGGTTTTGATCGCCCGAGCACCGCGTTCCCCGGTCTGAGGGTCCTCAGCGAGCACCCGGTCGCCTTCGCGAAGGTCCTTGAATTTCTTGCTGCCGCCATCGGCCAGAAGGACCTCAGTGTCCTCACTAAAGCTCTTCTTGAAGCAGGATTCCGCGACCTCGGCAGCATCGTCGGCGTGCTTGGCGGCGTCACCCTTCTTGCTCGCTCTAACCGCGTTCCAAGCCTTCTTCCCCCAACCCGCGATCTTTCCGACGCCGACGAATTGTCCGAAGAAGAACGCGCAACCTGCGGGGCTGCCGTCCTCGATGCAGGCAGTGCCGTCGCTGGCGCTGAAGAGAATATCGGCCGCGTTGGCCAGCTCTTCGTCTGTCGCCGGCCGGAAACCGCGGCAGCCGTTGGGGCCGAACTGGTAACAGTAGGCCTGGTATTCCTCCAGAACCAGCTGATCCATGTCGATATTCTTGTCGGCCTCGGCACGGCTGATCTGCCCGTCGTAATCCTTGTCCCTGTCGCTGGAGTTCTGCGGATGGCCGCCCAGCCCGATCTTGAACTTCTCCTTGCCGGCCGGGTTGCATTCCTGGCTGTTCTTGAACTCGCCGTCGCAGGCTTTCGTGGTGTTGTAGTTCGGGTCGTGCCAGGGCCGCGGCTCCAGCCCGTCAGGGTCGCTGAGGGTGATCGGGCTGTTGTTGGCGTAGGAGTAGCCGTTCCACTGCTGCGGATCAGCCAGGTTCTGCAGCGGGTCGACGGAGATGAACCGGCCGTTGACCGGGTCGTACTCGCGGGCGCCCAGGTGGGTGAGTCCCGCGTTGTCGTTGGTGCCACCGACGTAGCCACGAGTGTTGGGCCAGGCCTCGATGGTGGCGCCGCGAGGCGTCCCGTACGGCGTCTGGCGCCGGGTGGTGACCTGCTGGGTCGCCGCGTTGACGGCGATGTTCGCGATGCCCTGGTGGTCGGCCGACAACCAGGTCAGACCGGCGTTGGTCCTTGAACCGATGGTGCCGTTGGTGTGGCTGTAATACCGAGTGGCGCCGGTGGTGGCAGTGCTGTTGGTGTAGCGGATCTCCTGACCCGGCAGGTACAGGGTCCGGCCGCCCGGGTCCCGCTGGATCAGCCGGTTGCCGTCGCCGTCGTAGATGTAGGTGGTGGTGCCGGTGTTGTCCGTGGCGGTGTCGACGTGGCCTTCCGGATCCCACGTGAGCGTCTGCGTTCCCGCACTCGGCGTCGGCCGGGTGAGGGTGTTACCGGTGGCGTCGTAGGTGTACGAACCGGGTCGCGCCCCGGTCGTAGCGGTCACCGCATGCGGACGCACGCTCGCCGCGCCGGACGCCGGGTACTCGTACCCGGTGGTCGAGGTGTTGGAGGCCGTGTGCAGTGTCTCGGTCTTGCGGTTGCCGAGAATGTCGAAGGTCCAGCTGTACCAGTACGGCGCGGGCCCGCCCAACCCGGTCGAGGACGGTGCCGCGGCGCAGTCGCCGCTGGTCGGGGTCCATGCCTGGGTCATTCGAGCGAGTCGGTCGTAGGTGAAGCACTGGGTGTCGTCGACGCCCTCGGGCGCGGCGTCGGAGATCCTGAGAATGTTGCCGGCGTGGTCGTACTCGTAGTTGGTATCGCTGAGGATGTACGGCGCAACCGAGTCCCGATCGGTGCGGACGTTCGTGACCCGACCGGTCGCCGGGTCACGGGTGTACTTGGTGTAGACCCGCCCGCCGGCGCCCGTGCCGGTGTACAGCTTGACCTGATCGAGCTGGCCGAGCGCGTTGTAGTCGGTGCCGGTCACGTACTGCTGGCCGATCGTGCCGTAGAGGCTGTCGACGGTCGTCGGCAGGCCGAGGCCGCCGTAGGCGAAGGTCAGCGTCTCCGGCTGCAGCCCGGTGTTGGTCGCCGGGACCGTGCTCGATGCGACCGACCCTATGAACCACCTTGCCGATCCGGGCAATCTTCGACCCTCGTGGGCCGACAGAAGGGCCTCCCCTTTCAGGTCCGAGACATGACGGTCCCATCCGCAAAAAGGTAAAGACCCCACCGTCAGGACTGGCCCAGGCTAGGGACGTCCACCCGTCCTTCCATTGAAGCAACACGACGGGTAATGGCCTGCCGACTACACTGAGTTCGCTTCTCGCCACAAGAAGCTCGTCGTCTCTATTCAATTTTCTGCGACCTTATGAGCAGTCGCGTTCTGCTTGCGGCGGCCGCATTGACCGAGGGCCATGACACCGAACTTTACCCAGTATCCGATACTGTTCCAGTGATGAGATTTCGCTTCGAGTTGCGCCCGCCGGATGAGGTGGAGCCGTGGGACGGCGACCCTCCGATGCTGCACTGGTTCGGATTGACCGACGGCTGGTACTGGATTGAGGTCGGCGAGTACGACCTGCTGCGCCGGACCGGCGTCGAAGACCCGCGACCCTACATCGACTACCAGGTGGCCCGGCTCTGGGAAGATGTCAACCTCGTCAGCCCCGCGGCACTGGAACCAGTGCCCGACGATCTTCTTACTTTCATCGCCTCCGATTCCGAGTCATGGGTGTACAACTGGCTCCAAGATGTGGCGGTACGAGATCAAGGGGCTGATCACAACGTTCCCGAACATCCGTCGGTCGTCGCAGCTCTGTGGCATGGGGAACACAATCTCGATTTCAGCTACCTACTGAATCCGCCTCGCCTTCGTCTATGGCGGTCGATACGCGGCGGTAACGACGAAGTGACCGTGGACTGGCAGCACAAGGACGACGGCCGGATAAGTTTCGCCGCCGGTGCGGCAGTTCGGTGCAGTATCCCCACCACGGAGTACCTCGATGCCGTAAGAACCTTCGACAGAGAGTTTCTCGCGGCCATGAGACAACGGATCGAAGAACTGGAAGACCGTGGCGGAATCCCCGGCGTAGAAATCGACCTACCAGGATTGCGACATCAACAGGATCAACGCACTAGGTGGCTCACTCGCAATCTCGACCGCCGCCTCAACACCGACTGGAATGCCGTCCGGAAAGGTGCCGGCATACTTCTCGGTACCGATAGCCACGCTTAGCCGTAATGTTCCGGCAGGAGATCACTCGTGATTCCTCATGCCGTGACATCACGGCATGCCATACCATGACGACACCTTGACGAACCCGCTCTCAAATCAGAGAACGGCCCGGCCGGAGCCGGGCCGTTCTCATCAAGACATCCCTACAATGAAACGGTGAAGACTACTTCCAGCCTGCTTTCAACTTCCCCTTGTCATTGAATATACCCTGCCCCACGAATGCGCTCTTCACTTTCTGGTCAAGCATTTCCCAGGTCACCTGGAAGCCGTGGTACGTCGCATTATGATTATCCGGCGCAAAGATGATGATTTCTTTGTTGACCTTGTCATAAGCAGCCCTTCGACCGCTCGGCCCATTGATCAAAAATGATTCGTCCAGCATTTCCTGCCCCCGCGTGGGGTGAGGCCCGATCGATGTGCCCAGAACACCGTGGTCGTGCTTCTTGTTGTTCTTGTAGTTCATCTTGGGCCCGAACGGCACCCGCGGGCATTCATCATTGTGCACCAGGACCGGTGTTGTACCGGCGAGCACATAGTACGTGTGCAGGTCAGCGACTGTGAGG
The DNA here is from genome assembly GCF_040639655.1 of Actinoplanes sp. NPDC023801. NCBI lineage: Bacteria > Bacillati > Actinomycetota > Actinomycetes > Micromonosporales > Micromonosporaceae > Actinoplanes > Actinoplanes sp. NPDC023801. The sequence goes on from NZ_JBFAAI010000002.1 coordinate 445,138, forward strand.
TTGTACGCGGGCGCAACCCGATGAACGCTCCGGTCGAAGCCGTCGACGCGAGCTGTGCCGACGGGGGTCTGCACGAGGTCGCCCGTGTCGAGCTTCTCCGCGAACTGCCACTGCTTGTCGGTCGCGTTCCAGAACGGATGATCCTCCGTGGTGACCAGGCGCTGGCCGTCGATGACGATGACGTAGAGGTCATCGTCGTGCACCCAGACCGCTTCGATCTCACGAGGCCCGCTCTCACCGGTCTCAGGATCGGCGGCCAGGACCCTGTCACCCTTACGAAGGTCCTTGATTGCCTTGCTACTGCCGTCTGCGAGAAGGACCTTCGTGTCCTCGCTGAAGCTCTTCCTGTAACAGGATTCGCCGAGTTCGGCCGCCTCATCAAGATGCTTGGCGGAGTCGTAGATCTTCGCGATCTTGCCGACGCCCACGAAGCCGACCACCAGCCAGGCGCACGCGCCCCATCCTTCGCCGGCGAAGCAGTCCTCGGCGTCACCGACACTGGTGGCGTCCTTCAGGAATTCGTTGCCCTGCTGGATCTTCGCCTTTTCACCGTTCTCACAGGCGACCTGATTGTTGTAGCACCAGGTCTCCTGCTGGATCTGTTCGTGGTAGAGGTCGTTCACCTTGTTGTAGGGAACGCCGAACTTCTCCTGCGCGGTGTCATCGACAGTCTTCTTGCCCTCGATGATCTCGCCACTGGTGTCGTACTTCTGCTCGGTGGGCTGATGGAAATGCGGATGCGGATCGTAGTTGCCGCACGGGACATCGAACCCCGTCCCGCACGCCGGCCGCAGACCGGTCGGGTCGCTGAGCGTGATGGGACTGTTGTTGGCGTACGAGTAGCCGTTCCACTGCTGCGGGTCGGCGAGATCCTGCACCGGGTCAACGGAGATGAAGCGGCCGTTGACCGGGTCGTACTCACGGGCGCCCAAATGGGTCAATCCAGTGTTGTCCTTGGTGCCGCCGACGTAGCCACGGGTGTTCGGCCATTCGATGGTCACGCCGCGGGGTGTGCCGTACGGCGTCTGCCGCCGCGTGGTGGCCTGCTGGGTGGTCGCGTTGATCGCGATGCCGGCGGTTCCTTGATGATCGGACGACAGCCAGGTCAGACCCGTGTTGCTGCGTGACCCGATGGTTCCGCCAGCGTGGCTGTAGTAGCGGGTGCAGCTGGTGGTGGCGGTGCTGTTGGTGTAGCGGATCTCCTGGCCCGGCAGATACAGGGTCCGCCCGGCCGAATCGCGCTGGATCAGCCGGTTGCCGTCAGCGTCGTAGATGTAGGTGGTGGTGCCGGTGTTGTCCGTGGCGGTGTCGACGTGGCCTTCAGCGTCCCACGTGAACGTCTGTGTGCCCGAGTTCGACGTCGGCCGGGTGAGGGTGTTACCGGTCGCGTCGTAGGTGTACGAGCCGGTGCGAGCGCCGGTGGTGCCGATCACCGCGTGCGGACGGACACTGGTCGGGCCGGAGGCCGGGTACTCGTACGTGGTGGTGGCGGTGATGGAGGCGTTCCGGATGGTCTCGGTCTTGCGGTTGCCGAGAGTGTCGAAGGTCCAGCTGTACCAGTACGGCGCGGGACCACCCAGCGCTGTCGCCGACGGCGCCGCGGCGCAGTCACCGCTGACCGGTGTCCACGCGTGCGTCAGGCGAAGGAGCTGGTCGTAGTCGAAGCACTGGATGTCGTCGGCACCTTCGGGCGCGGTGTCGGCGATTTTGGTGATGTTGCCGGCGTCGTCGTACTCGTAGCCGGTGTCGCTGAGGATGTACGGCGCGACGCTGTCCCGGTCGGTGCGGATGTTCTTGACCCGCCCAGTCTCGATCTCCCGGGTGTACTTGGTGTAGACCCGCCCGCCTTCACCCGTGCCGGTGTAAAGCTTGACCTGGTCAAGCAGGCCGAGCGCGTTGTAGTCGGTGCCCGTGACGTACCGCTGGTTGGTGGTGCCGTAAAGGCTGTCCACCGTCGTCGGCATACCGAAGTCGTTGTAGGCGTAGGTCAGCGTCTCGGCCTGCAGACCGGTGTTGGTGGCCGGAATGGTGGTCGACTTGACCGAGCCGTCGATGTTGTAGGTGGTGGCGTAGTTGTAGATCCCGCCGACACCGGTCTCGGTGTCCGGGATGATGATCTGAGTCTTGGTGGGCTGGTAGCTGTCGTTGAATTCCAGCGCCTTCGACTGGTACGAGGCGGAGCCGACGAACCTGGTCGACTGGGACAACTGCCCCTTGGCCACCGTGTCGTAGATCCACTGGGCACGCTGTGTGCCACCGACCCGGGTGTCGTAGGCGTCCGACTTGCGGCCTAGCGCGTCGTACAGGTAGGCGACCTTCTTGTTCCGCGCGTCGGTCGACGTCAGCATGTTGCCGGCGTTGTCGTACGTGAACTTCGTGATCCCGCGGTCCGGGTCATCGACCTGAATCTGCATGCCTCGGATGTCGTACGTGTAGACCCAGTCGTTCTTGGCATGGTCGACGACCTGGGTCTGATAACCACGTGCGTCGAACTTGTACTCGGTGCCGACCCAGCTGCCCGCGATGTACGGCGTCGGCGTGGTGCCGTTGTACTGGCGCAACTCGATCGTCCGGCCGCGGGCGTCACTCACCGTGGAGGTAGCGGTGCCTCCGGACGGTGGGGTGACGTCCACGCGGTCGCCGCCGTACGCCGTGGTGGTTCGCCATCTCTCGACGCCGTAGGGCTGGAAGATGCTCGCCACCGTCCGGCCCGCCCCGTCATAGACGTTACGGCTCTGCGTCGGCACGGCGTTCTGGTCGCTCGTGGTCAGCAGGGTGCCACCGGGGTTGCCACTGGTGTGGTAAGCACCGTAGTTCAGGATCTCGCGGCCGACCGTGTCGTAGAACATCTCGGTTACGACCCGCCCACCCGACGGCGACGGCGCCTGCGTCTGACGGGGACGTAGCAGACCGTCATAGAGCGCGTAGGTGGTCACGTACGCACCGGAGGCGTTGAGCACCGAGGTGGTGACCACCGAGGGTGTGCCTGTATTGAGCGTATAGGCGTACTTCAAGTGGGGTGCGTCGGTGCCCTTGGCCCGGCCCGGATTCCACACCGAGGTCAGGCGGCCGAGAGCATCACGCTCGGTGTCGGTCCGTTTGCCGTTGGCGTCGACGACGGCGAGCGCCACCCCCCAGGCCGGCTCAAGCATCGCCTTGGTCTCGTGGAGCAGCGCGTTCTTCGTCACCGACTCGGTGAGCGGCCCGTCGAGCGCGGGCGTATACGCCGTTGTGGTCGTGTAGTTCCGGGCATCGGTCACAGCGGTGGGCCGGCCATGTGCGTCATAGGTGGTCTTGGCCGCCGCGACGAACGTGGGCGATCCGCTGTTCCAGGCCGAGATCATCTGGGTCTGCGTCCCCAGGCCCTTGACCGGTGCTGTCTCGAACGCGGCGCCGTCGTACAGGGTGCGGGTCTCGCCGATCACCTGCTGCTCGGTCAGCGTGCCCGTCGTCGCCGAGCAGGCCACCGCGTAGTTCTGGGTCCGGTGCGCCCGGTCCATGATCCACGCATCGGCGTTGCGTGGCGTGTAGTCGGTCTTGGTGCACCGCTCGTCGCCGGGAACGCCGTCCTGACCGAGGTCCTCGACCTGCACGATCATGCCGAACTCGTCGAACGTGTTGACCGTCTTCGTGACCCGCTCACCGCGGCCGCCGTCCAGGGCGACATGGCTGGTCGTGCTGGCGGTGCCGGTGTACCGGGCGGCCACCGTGTCACCGTTGATGGTGCGCGTCGCGGTCGGCGCCGACGCCCATGGCGTGTTCCTGACCCGCGAGACCACGGCGCCGCCGGGGCCGTTGTAGGTGATCGTCTCGCGGGTCTGACCGGCGAACCAGTCCTCGTCCGCGATCCCGTCCACGCTCACCGGCTTCACACCACCGGCGGCGTTGAGCCGGTCACCGTTCATACCCCGGAAGTAGCGAGTCTCCGAGTACGTCTGCGGGTCACCCGAGTCACCGGCCGTGACACCGACCCGGCCGTAGCCCCGGTAGTTCGACCACGTCTTGAACTTCTTCTTCGTCAGACCGTCGTCGTCGCTGTAGTGCCAGGCCGCACCGTCGAAGTAGGTGTACTTGAACACTTTGCGCGGACTGCCGACCGGCGGCGCGCCACCGGTGTTGTCCTGCTCATAGATGGTGGTGACGACGTACTTGTTGAACCAGTCGGTGACCGGCTCCTTATACCCTTCCGGCACCCACCGCACCGGATAACAGCGGCTCGTGTTCGTCTCCGGAGTGGGTGTGGCGCCCGCCTTGCAGTCCTGGTCCGAGTACTCGACGGAGATCGTCCCGCCGCTCTCGGTCCGGATCCGCGCGATGCGCATCCAGTTCATCCGGCCGGCGAAGTCACCGATCACATCGACCCGGTTCGCCCGCTGCACCGGGGTGAACTCGACATCCGGCACACTCGCACTGCCACCGACCAGGCCGGTGTAGGACAGCTTCGACAACCACAGACCCGCCCGCGTCCCGTCACCCGGGTCCGGGAACGTGTGCGTCAGCGTCCACCGGTCGACGTTGCGGTAGCTCGAGCCGTTACGAAGCTGGGTAGTGACGCTTGCCAGTCGCTTCGTCGACCAGAACGTGGGTGAGAAGTTGTCCTCACACGTGTCACCGGTGCATTCGGAGTCCCACGGCACATCCGGCCACCGCGTCGCGTTGTGCGTCGCGCACTCGCTCAAGCAGCGATCCGCATAGCCGAAATCGACCCGCATCGGCGCGATCGTGTCGTGCACGTTGTCGGCGCCGTTGACGGTCCGGGTGCCGTAGTCGATGCGCTCCAGCCACGACTCCCGGTCATACGAGGCGGCATCGTCCTTGTCCAGGTTGCGGCCGTACTTGTTGGTCGCCTTGCCGTACCAGTACGACATCGAGTTGCCGAGCGGGTCCACGACGTAGTCGAGGTTCCAGCGCCACGCCTGCACACAGTCCGAGTCGATGAACGCGGTGCCGTGGCAAGGCTCGCCGGCGTCGTTGCCGAACACCGGAGCCGTCGACACCGAGTTGGTCACCGGCTTGCCGGTGCTCCAGCCCGGCACCCGGTTGAGGCCGAACCAGTACTGCACGCCACTGGTGGCAGTCAGGACCCAGTACTCGCCGTTGTTGTCACCGTTGGCCGCGCCGGTCCTACGCTCGATCCGGCTGCCGTCCTCGCTGCGCAGGTGCCACCGGCCGTCAGCCGAGTTGTAGATCAGTTCCCCGGAGTGACCGGCCAGCGACAGCGTCGCGTTGTCGGTCTCCCAGCACAGGTCGCCGGTCTTCTCCTTGTTGTTCGCCGAGTCGCCCATGTCCTGGGCGCATCCCTGGTAACGGCGCTCGATGAAACCGCCGGAGCCTTCCTCGAAGCCCTCACCGATCCGGGACGGCTGGTTGTTCGAGGCGGCGTGCCGGCCGTCGACCGACTGCGACGAATACGACAGGCCCACCTGCGGCGTCGGGCCACCCAGCGACGGCGGCATCCGCATCGGGTAACTCCACGTGAAGTCACCGGAGTTGCCGCCCGCCGACCAGGTCGACGACGCGTTCAGCGTCGTCGCCGAATAGTCACCGGCCGGACCAGAGGGAGCGGCCGAGGCTGCGACCAGCGACGACGCGCTGGACACCGCGACATCGGCCGACAGCGTCTGCGCCTTCGTGTCGTTGCTGGTGTCCAGCGGCGTGCCCGCACAGCCGGCCTTGTCCGGCGTCGTCAGCGCGCACGCGGGCAGGGACACCAGCCGCAGCCGGCTGGACCAGTCCGCACCATATGCGGTCGCGAAGGACTTGTAGTCGAGGGTGACCTTGGTCTTGCCCGGCTCCGCGACACCGTCGGCACGGCCCATGCGCAGCAGGACACCGCGGACACCGGCCTTCTCGGTCGCCTTGCGGTCCAGCACCTCCACCCGCACCCGCGACGGAGCAGGCTTCGTCGACCGCGCAGCCTGCGCCTGCGCCGCCTGCTCCACCCGAACCGGCAACGAGCCCGCCTCACCGGAAGCCGGAAGAACCTCTCCCCCAGCCTTCGGCCACACCGGCGCTGCCTTCGCGGACGCCGGCGCCGGATCCGCCAGCTTCGGCGCCGGCTCGATCTTCGCCGCCTTCACCGGAACCTTCTTCACCGGCTTGACCGACTCGACCTTGTACGGGTCCGGCTTCACCGCCATCGCCGGGGCATGACCCAGACCCAGGACCAGCACAGCGGACAAACCCGCCGCCAGGGCGATACGCGGCCTGGACAACAACCTTCTGCCCGCAGGCAGAGTTGACTTCATCACACACTCCGGAGAGTCAGAAGAGCGGATCACGCGGCGGGAACAGGCTGGATGCGCAGGGCGTAACCCGGGCGCAGAACGGTGAGCCGGTCGGAGTACTCCAGCTCGGACGCACCACCCCAGGCGTCGAGGCCGATCCAGGCCGCGCCGCCGGAGTGCGCGAAGCCGGCGCCCGGGTTGGCGTAGGCGTAGGTGAAGCCACCGGCCTCGTCGATGATCGCCTGGAAGCTGACCCGGGTGCCGGCGTCCTCGTGGTGGCGCATGTCGCGCCACTCCACCACGAACTGCCGGTTCGGGGCGGTGCCACGGACGGCGGTCCGGACACTCGACGTGCTGTCGGCTTCCCAGTTGCCGGCGAACGGGTACAGGCCGCCGTCACCGAGGCCGAGCGCACCGGCACTGCCGACCGACATGGTGGTGTACGAGGCCCCGTAGAGCGTGACCGGGAAGGCCAGGGTCACGTCCGTCCAGGTGTCGTAGCCAGCGGCGACCGTGGTTCCCGAACTGAGCGGGGCGTAAGTGTGCGGGGTCTCGGTGATGGTGTAGCGATCGGCGGCGCGCAGGATCGACAGGTCGAAGTCGACCGGTTCGCCCCCGGCGCCGACCACGGCCGGCTTGGTTGCTGTGCCGGCGCAGTCGCCAGAGGCGACGGTGACTAGCACGGTGTGTGCCTTCGACGGCACATCGGCGAGGACGTAGGCGCCGTTCGCGCCCGTTGTCGCGGACCTGCCCACGGCCGTCACTGTGGCACCCGCCACCGGCTGGTCGGCGCAGGTCACCGTGCCGGTGATGGATCCCGTCGCCGGGGCCTTGGCTGCGAAGGTGATGCTCAGGCCGTCCTCGAGCGTCTCGCGACGGTCCAGGTACTCGAAGCCGATCACGCCGCCGGGGCCCTCGATGCCGACGACGCCTCCCGCGCCGCGTGAGTTCGGGTTGTCGGCGAGATCGGTGTAGCGGTACTCGATGGAGCCGTTCTCGCTGAAGATGATCTCAAAGGTGGCCCGGGCGCTGTCGTTGTTGTACTTGTGGACGTTGCGCCACTCGACGATCCACTGCCGGTTCGGGGCGGTGCCGACAGTCTGGGTTGCGATGGCACCATCGCCGTCGACCACCCAGTCCTCCCAGAAGGCGTACGCGGCGGCGTGCGGCGCGGCCTTGTCACCCTCGGAGGGGATCGGGCCGGGGAGGCTGCTGGTGGCGCCTTCGGGGCTGAAGGTGACGAAACCGTTGCTGCTGATCCACGGCCTGGTGGTCGTCTCGCCGTACAGCTTGATCGGGAACGGGGCGGTCGTCTGCCAGGCCGCGTCGTCGCCGGTCCAGTCCTGCACGGTGCCGGCGGTGATGAACTCCTGGTTGCCGGTGGAGCAGTTGTAGTGGGGATCCGCGTCGTAGTTCAGCGACAGGTCGACCTTCAGGTCGGTACCGCCCTTGCGGACCGTCGCCATGGCGTACTGGCCGAGGCAACGATCGGTGTCCGGGTCGGCGCGGAGCTCGTACTGGCCGGGCGGGATGTTCCCGAATTGGAAGCTGCCGTCGGCGCCGGTGTTCACGGTGAGGCCGAGCGGCTCCAGCGTGACCGGTGTCGAAGCGACGGGGTTGGTGGTGACCGCCTCGGTGAGCACGCCGTTGATCACACCGTTCGGCGCTGGCGTGTAGGTCATCGAGCTGTTCGGCGTGAGCAGCCCCTCGGCCATCGAGTGCAGCTGCGACACCGCGGGGTTGTCGGTCTCCATGCCGAGCCTTGCCTTGCTGCCCTTCTGCAGGTCGGTGGCCATCGCGCCGTAGTGGTAAACGGCCCGGCCGTCCTCGTGCAGGATCACCTCGAACGTGGAGCGCTCGGTGGTGCCGGCGAACAGCGCGTTGCGCCACTCGATGGCGAACGACCGGTTCGGTGCGGTGCCCATGGCCTCGGTACGCACGCTGGCCGAGCCGTCGATGATGAAATCGTTCTCGAACACGTCGAGGTAGCCGCCGCCGACGCCGATCCAGCCGTCGGTGTGGACCCGGACGGTGGCGTCGTCGACGCCGTAGAACTTCATCTCGAACGGCAGGGTGATGTCGAGGGTTTCACGCTGGCCGGTCAGCGGCAGGACCGTGTTCGCCGGCACGTAGCCGGAGGCGCCGGTCGAGCAGGCGTAGCCCATCAGTCCGTAGTCGGCGCCGAGTCGCAGGTCACGAACGGTGTCGGCGGTCAGGTCAACGACCGTCTCGACCTTGGTTCCGCAGCGGCCGTCCTGCTTGGTCGACACGGTGTAGCTGTCGTCGACCAGGCCGGGGAAGGCATAGGTGCCATCCGCGGCCGTGGTCGCCGTCAATCCGCTCGGGTCGATCGACACGGTCGCGCCGGCCACCGCCGCTCCGGCGGCGTTGGTCAGCCGGCCGGTCAGGTTGTGCATCGGGAGGACGCCGGCGTTCGGGTTGGTGAACACGACCGCCTTGTTGTCGCCGAGCACGGCCTCCTTCTCGGAGTACGCGAACCCGTCCTCGCCGGTCGGGTCCTCGATCCCGACGATCGCGTTCGCGCCCTGCTCGGCGGCGTTGTCGAGGCCGGCGTAGTTGGTGGTCACCGTGCCGTCGGCGCCGAGCGTCACCGAGAAGCTGACACGCTGCGCGGTGTTGCCCTTACGGTGCACGTTGTTCCACTCGATCAGCACCTGCCGACCGGCGCCGGTGCCGGTGACCGCGGTGCGGACGTTGGCGGAGGAGTCGACCACGAGGTCGTCCCAGTAGGGGGCGATCACACCGTTCGGGTCGACGACATCACCGAGGCCCCCGCTTCCGGTGTACGGGTGGGAGACGCACTCGCCCTCGAAGAAGACCAGTCCGTTGGTGTCCACGCAGACGCTCGGGTAGGCGGTGCCGAAGAACGGGAACGCGAACGGCAGGGTGATCTTGGTGGCCGCGTCGTCGCCGGTCAGGGGCAGGACCGTTGTGCCGGTGGCATACGTGGTGGTGCGCTCCTGGCACAGGTGCCCGGCCGCGCTGCCCTTGCTGAAGACCCGCAGCGCCAGCGTCACGGGGTTCTTGCCGACCGTGACCGGGGAGCTTCCGGCGAAACCGCAACGGCCCTGGTACTCGGCCCGCGCGACGTAGCTGTCGTACGGCAATTGCTCGAAGCCGTAGATGCCGTTGCCGTCGCTGGTCGTGCTGCGGTCACCCGGCTTGAGGCTGACCTTGGCGCCGGTGAGCGGCATGCCGCCCTCGTCGGTCACCGGTCCGCTCAGGCTTCCGGCCGGGGCGATCACCGTGAAGCCGAGCTGGGTGGTCGGGCCGCGTCGCAACGCGTCCTCGGACGCGGCGAAGAGCAGCCGGTCACCCACGGTGGCACCGACGCTGACGTTGACCGACGCGGCGCCACCGGCCGTGCCCAGGGTGATCGAGCTGCCCAGGTTGTCGGCGTCGAGGCTGTAGCGGTACCGGGTGACGTTGGTGTCGCCCTTGGCGTCGAACGTGACCCGCAGCGTGCCGTTCGGGTCGATCTCGGAGCCGTTCGGGAAGGAGATCACCGGCTGGAGCGGCATCGCTTGCTGGACGATCGACTCGGTCTTGGCGACCGAGTTGTAGATCTGCACGTCGTCGACGAGACCGTTGTAGTAGCCGCCGTCGGCGCCGTTCCACTTCGCCTTGCCGACGGTGATCGGGCCGGTGGCGTTGAAGCCGGCCGGCAGGGTCGCGGTGGTGGTCTGGGCCACGCCGTTGACGTAGAGGGTCAACCTCTTCGTCGAGGCGTCGTACACGCCGGTGAGGTGGGTCCACTTGTCGGCGGTCGCCGCGACGTTCGACACCGCCGAGTAGACGGCCGCGTTGTCCGCGTCGGTGTTGGCCATGGTGAACCGGAACTTGCCGTCGGTCTGGGCGCTGCCCAGGGTGAAGGCGGAGGTACGGCTGCCGTTGGCGGCGACCGCGATGTTCTGGCCGGTGCCCGTCGTGGTGACGGGCCGGACCCGCGCGGTGACGGTGAAGCTCGCGTCGGTGCGGACGGCGACCGTTGACCCAGTGCCGGTGTTGACGTAGGTGACAGGTCCGGGGGTGGTCGCGGTCTTGCCGGAATGACCGTCGAACGTCAGGGCCTTGCCCTCGGCTCCGCGTCCCGCGACCAGGCTCGTGCCGGTCAGGCTCAGCGCGTTGCCGTGGCCGGTGGTGTCGGGCGTCGAGGTGGTGGTCGCCTCGTCGAAGTTCCACGCCGCGGCCGGGCCGGAGCCGTGCAGCACGGTGAAGGTGTAAGTGACCTGGCCGGAGAGGTTGCCGGCCTTGTCCTTGGCCCAGACGCGCAGCACCTTCTGGCCGTCGGTCATCGGTGTGAGCGTGATCGATCCGGTGAAGTCGGTGGTGTTGACCGGCACGGTCTGGGCGGCCTGGCTGACGCCGCCGTCGAGCGTCCAGGCGTACGAGGCGATGTCCTGCTTGCGCTTGAGGGCGTCCGCCTCGGACATGCCGGTGAGGACCGGTGCGGCGATCTTGAACGTGCCGGGGTAGCCGACCCCGCCGCTGGGCACCGTCGTGGAGTAGTCAGTCGACGACAACCCTCCGGGCGCCGGTGGTGGCGTCGCGTCGATGGTGAACTCGCACGTCTTCTCCGACCAGGTCTTGCCCTGGACGTTGGCGGCGACGCGGTCCTCGGTCAGTGCCCGCCAGGCGTACGTGGTCTCGTCGTTGAGCGTCGGGAAGGTGCCGGTCACGTTGCCGTTGCTGCCGTTCGCCTGCGACACGGCGTTGTTGGTGTTCGGTGCGCCACCCGGTACCGGCCACCAGTAGAAGTAGGTGTTCATGGTGTTGTTGTCCGGGTCGGACTGGTAGCCCGTCGCCGTGATGCCGGTCCGCTTCGCCACGTACGGGCGGCCGGCTCCGGTCACACAGGCCTTGTTGCCGTCGGTCACCTGGTTCTTCAGGGCGTTCGGCTTGCGGTTGAACGTGACGGACAGGCGCGCGGTCGAATGCCGGTAGCGCTTCCACTGGTTCTTGGTCGACTCGTCTATCGCCTTCATGCCCAGCGTCACCGTGGTCTCGGCGTCGGTGACCATCTTGGTGACGTCGAATTCGACATCGCCGACACCCCGGCAGCCGTGCACCGCGCCGTACTTGCGGTCGGCGACCTGGGTGGCGTACAGGCCGGAGAACTTCGGCTGGTTGTTCCACGTGGTGGCCGACGAGATGCCGCCGGTCTCCCACACGCGCGCGCTGGTCTTCGGGCTACAGGTCCAGGACCAGCGCTGCTGGATGTAGAACTCGGCTTTGCTGACCGGGCCGGTGACCGCGGAGGTGTTCAGCCGGAAGAACGACCGGACGATGTGGTCCGCGCAGCCGGAGCAGTCCTCGGTGCGGCCGACACCCGCCGTCCCGGTGATCTCCCCGTCGGTCAGGGCGGTCGTGTTCTTCCAGAACGACTTGCTCGGGTACTTGCTCCACACTGACGTCCAGGCGCCGTCCGACAGCCAGCCGGTCACCTCGGGGTCGATGAAGACGGGGTATTCGGTGCGCGGGTCGGACAGCAGCGCCTTGTCCGGCGTCACCGTCAGCGCGTCTTTCTCCAGCTTCAGCGGCATGACCGCTTTGCGGGTGCGCTCGTCGGAGGTGTCGTCGACGGCCGGCGGCGCCTCCGGCGAAATGTTCCGCGCCGGCTGCGACTCGATCGACTTCGAGGAGTCCCACATCAGCGGAGCGGGCGCGGAGAACACCTCGTCGCCCTTGGCGTCGTGGACGCGCAGGCCGCCGGAGGAGTTCTTGCGGACCGTGACTCCCTTGGTCTTCAGACCGAACCTCAGCTGCTTGAGCTTCGAGCCCGTCGCGGCCTTGCGGTCCTTGACGACCAGCACCTCGGAGAAGCCGGTCGCCGACGCGGTGACCTGGAGGTCCACGTACGGCAGGACGCCCGGGTAGATCGCGGTGCTGCCCTTGAGCACCGGCTTCGGCAGCTTGCCGGGCCAGGTGAGGGTCATCTCCCGGCCGTCCTTGACGAGCCGGCCGACCACGTTGTTACCGCCGTTGGAGAAGGTCATCGGCAGGACGGTGGCCTGCGGCACGACGCCCGCGGACGTCCGCTTCAGCGTCGTGTCGATCGGCACCCAGCGCTTGCCCTGGCGGACCCGCTGCGGTTCGACGTTCTGCTCGAGCGTCGCCGTGCCGCCCTGGTTGGCGAACGTGCGTGAGTACTCGGTGCGCTCCGCCACGATCTCGACGGGACGGCCGCACTGCTCGGCCATCCGGAACGCGGTGATCTCGTCGGGCTGCTCCAGCACGCACGCCGGTGTGGCGGACGGAGCCGCTGCGGCGGGTGCGGCCGCAACACCGGCTGCGGACAGCCCGGTGGCGGCCAGTGCCGCCGCACAGAGGGCGGCCAAGGACCGCACTGATCGAACTCGGACAGCAAACATCGCCGTATCCCCCCGCATGCACCGGCGCCGAACAATCGATGCATTGAAACAGGCAAGATCAGCGATGTCTACGTCAGATTTCACACTCCGGAGACGGCCTGCCGCGGAGAGCTACGTCAAGCGGCGCGGTCACCCGGCGATATCAGCTCTCGGTGAGCACACCGTCCGACTCGATGTATTCCGCACCGGTCTCCGGACAGACCCAGACGTTGCCGTCCTTAGCGGTCAGCGGCCGCCCGGCGCGGCCGACCCAGCCGACGCGGCGTGCCGGAACGCCGACGACCAGGGCGAAGTCGGGGACGTCCTTGGTGACCACCGCGCCGGCGGCGACCAGGGCCCACCGCCCGACGGTTACCGGTGCGACGCAGACGGCACGTGCGCCGATCGCGGCGCCCTCACCGACGGTGACGCCGACAGCGGTCCAGTCGTCGCCGGTCTTGAGGCGCCCCTCGGGGGTGACAGCGCGCGGGTACTCGTCGTTCGTGAGGACCGCGGCCGGGCCGATGAACACGCCGTCGGCGAGGCGGGCCGGCTCGTAGACGAGCGCGTGGTTCTGCAGCTTCACGTTGTCACCGATCACAACCCCCGGGCCGACGTACGCGCCGCGTCCGATGTTGCAGTCGCGGCCCAGCGTGGCGTGCTCGCGGATCTGGGCGAGATGCCAGATTCGCGTGCCGGACCCGATCTCGGCCCGGTCGTCCACATCGGCGGTCGGGGCTACATTGACGGTCATATAGAACCTTCCCGGAAGATCGACGGAGATCGGGGCACAGGGTAACGGCCCGGCCACTCATCCGAGGTCAGCAAAACGACGATCCCGTCCAATCTGACCGTTGGGCTGCGTGAGCGCTGACCATCAGGCGTACCCCGAATGGCCGAAGGTATCGCGATGCCCCTCGGCTCCGTCCTAAATCCATCCGCGATCTGGCGCTCGGTTGCGGCGGATCGATAGCTTTCCCGACGGACTGCGTCGGCACCGTCCGTCCAACCTGCACGGACGCGTTCCCGCCCAATCTCCGACGAAACGGATGCTCGTGACTTCTCCGCTCCCCGCTCCCATCGGTGTGGCCGTCGTCGGCGCCGGCTACTGGGGCCCCAACCTCGTCCGCAACTTCCAGAACAGCCCCAACTTCCGGCTGCGCTGGCTCTGTGACCTCGACGTCGAGCGGGCCCAGCGGGTCCTCGGCGGTTACTCCACGGTCAGGGTCTCGGCCGACCTCGACGAGGTTCTCGCCGACCCGGCGGTGGACGCCGTGGCAATCGCCACACCGGCCGGCACCCACCTGCCGGTCGCGATGGCCGCACTGCGCGCCGGAAAGCACGTGCTGGTCGAGAAGCCGCTGGCCGCGACCTTCGACGAGGGCCTGCAGCTGGTCGAGGAGGCCGACAAGCGCGGCCTGACGCTGATGTGCGACCACACCTACTGCTACACCCCCGCCGTGCTCCGGATCCGCGATCTGCTCGCCGCCGGCGAGCTGGGCGAGCTTCACTTCCTCGATTCGGTACGGATCAACCTGGGCCTGGTCCAGCGGGACATCGACGTGATCTGGGACCTGGCGCCGCACGACCTGTCGATCCTCGACTTCGTGTTGCCGCCGTCGGTGCGCCCGATCGCGGTCGCCGCGCACGGCGCCGACGGCATCGGCGCGGGCCGGGTCTGTGTCGCCTATCTCACGCTGCAGCTGAGCACCGGCGCCATCGCCCACATCCACGTGAACTGGCTGTCCCCGGTGAAGGTGCGCACCGCGATCTTCGGCGGGTCGAAGCGGACCCTGGTGTGGGACGACCTGAACCCGAGCCAGCGGCTGTCGATCTACGACCGCGGCGTGGACGTGGCCTCCCCGGAGGAACTGGGCGAGGAGCAGCGGCGCGACATCCTGGTGTCGTACCGGTCGGGCGACGTGGTCTCCCCCGCGCTCGTCGAGCGTGAGGCGCTGCGGACCATGGTCGACGAGTACGCGCGAGCCATCACCACGGGTACTCCGGCGCTCACCGACGGTCGTTCCGGCCTTCGGGTGCTGGAGATCCTCCAGGCCGCCTCGCGTAGCCTTGCCGAGGGCGGAACCATGATCAAGTTGGACGAAGGGCACATGGCGTGACTGGTGTACAGATCGAGGGCACCCGTGCCCTCGTCACCGGCGGAGCGGGCACCATCGGCTCGCACGTCGTCGACGAGCTGGTCCGCGGCGGTGCCGCGGAGATCGTCGTTCTCGACAACTTCGTGCGCGGCCGGCGCGAGAACCTGGCCTGGGCGCTCGAACAGAAGAGCGACATCAAGCTGGTCGAGGGCGACATCCGGGACCGGGACCTGGTGCGCTCGCTGACCGAGGGCAAGGACCTGGTATTCCACCTGGCCGCGATCCGCATCACCCAGTGCGCCGAGGAGCCCCGGCTCGCCAACGAGGTGCTCGTCGACGGCACCTTCAACGTGATCGAGGCGGCCGCCGAGGCCGGGGTGAAGAAGCTGATCGCGTCGTCGTCGGCGTCGGTCTACGGCCTGGCCGAGGAGTTCCCGACCACCGAGCGTCACCACCCGTACAACAACGACACGTTCTACGGTGCGGCCAAGGCGTTCAACGAGGCCACGCTGCGCAGCTTCAAGGCGATGAAGGATCTGGACTACGTCGCCCTGCGCTACTTCAACGTCTACGGCCCGCGGATGGACATCTACGGCCTGTACACCGAGGTGCTGATCCGCTGGATGGAGCGCATCGAGTCGGGCACTCCCCCGCTCATCCTCGGCGACGGCCTCGCCACCATGGACTTCGTGCACGTGGCCGACATCGCGCGCGCCAACATCCTGGCGGCGGAGGCGGACGTCACCGACGAGGTGTTCAACATCGCCGCCAGCGAGGAGACCAGCCTCAAGGACCTGGCCGCCGCGCTCAGTGCCGTGATGAAGTCCGACCTGGTGCCGGAGCACGGCCCGGCCCGCGCGGTCAACGGCGTCACCCGGCGCCTGGCCGACATCACCCAGGCGGAGCGGAAGCTCGGCTGGAAGCCGCAGCTCACCCTGCACGAGGGTCTGCAGGGCCTCGTCGACTGGTGGCGGTCGTCCAAGTGATCCCGGTGATGATCCCCGACCTCGGGGAAGAGGAGGCCCAGGCCGCGGCCGACGCGATCCGCTCCGGCTGGGTCGCCCAGGGGCCGCGGGTCGCGCGGTTCGAGCAGGAGTTCGCGGCCGCGGTCGGCGCCGGGCACGGTGTCGCGGTGTCGTCCTGCACGACCGGTCTGCACCTGGCGCTCGTGCTGCTCGACATCAAGCCCGGTGACGAGGTCATCGTGCCGTCGCTGTCGTTCATCGCCACCGCCAACGCGGTCCGCTACGTGGGCGCCACGCCGATCTTCGCCGACGTGGACCTCGCCACCGGCAACGTGACCGTGGAGACAGTCGACGCGGTGCGCACCGACCGAACCCGGGCGATCATCGCCGTCCACCAGGGCGGGGTGCCGTTCGACACCGCGGCGCTGCGCAAGGCGGCCGACGGCTGGGGCGTCGGCCTCGTCGAGGACGCCGCCTGCGCGGCCGGCTCGACCGCCTACGGCACGCCGGCCGGCACCGGGGCCCGCGTGGCGGCCTGGTCGTTCCACCCGCGCAAGCTCCTCACCACCGGTGAGGGCGGCATGGTCACGGTCGACGACCCCGACTCCGCGGTACGCCTCAAGCGTCTGCGGGAACACGGCATGAACGTGTCCGCCGCCGACCGGCACGCGTCGAAGCAGCCGGTGCTCGAGGCGTACCTGGAGACCGCCTACAACTACCGGATGACCGACATCCAGGCCGCCGTCGGCCTGGTGCAGCTCGGCAAGCTGGCCGGACTGGTCGCACAGCGCCGCGAGCTCGCGGCCCGCTACCAGGAGCTGCTCGCCGACATCGACGGCCTCGTGCCGGTGCGTGACCCGGCCTACGGGCAGACCAACTACCAGTCGTTCTGGGTGCTGCTCGACGGCTTCAAGACCGGCCGGGACGACGTGCTGTCCGAGCTGGCGGCCCAGGGCGTCTCGGCGCGGCGGGGCATCATGGCCGCGCACCTCGAGCCGGCCTACGCCGATATGACGCCGGGCCCGCTGCCGGTCACCGAGCGGATCACGCGCGAGTCGCTGATCCTGCCCCTGCACCACAAGCTCACGCATTCCGACCAGGACCACATCGCCGGTGTCCTGCGGAGCCTCGCGAGCTGATCGGAAACGGCCGGCGGCCGCCACTCTCACCGGGTGGCGGCCGCCGTCGTCTCTTCGGCGGTTCGTCCCTGCCTCGCCCGCGTGGAGGCTGCGGTCCTCCCTGCCGCCTCACCTATGCGGAGGCGGCGGGAGGCCGGTGGTCAGTCCTTGCCGCTGATCACCAGCAGGTTGATCAGGAAAGCGACCGTCGCGGGCTCGGGTGTGATTCCGCCGCTCAGGACATCGTCGAACCAGGCGTCCCGGACCATGCCGGTCGTGCGCAGACCGGCGGCGGCGTCCGGCTCGGCACGCCAGTGCGCGACCACGAGGGCGGCCATCTCAGCGGCGCCGAGCTGGGGCCGGCCCTGGCCGCGCAGTTTCTGCCGGACCTTGCGGGCCGCCTTCTGAGCCGTCACCCGATAAGCCGCGGTCCGTGCCGCGAGACCCGGTTTGCCGAGCCGGTTCGGCACCAGTCCGGAGTCGAGCGGGACCGCGGCCAGGCCTGCGTCGAGCAGGCTGATCAGTCGCCCGGTGAGCAGGCCGTTGCGCTTCTCCTCAGGGCGTACCGCGTGGGCCAGCTGGATGAACCGCCGGTCGAACATCGGGTTGATGAAGTGCCGGTTCGCGGCCGCTACCGAGCCGTGCGCCCCGGACCAGCGCTGCATCCGCTGGTAGAGGTAGAAGTGATCGGTCGCCGCCAGCCAGTCCGACGGGTAGCCCTCGAAGGACTCGGTGATCAGTTCGAGCGATCCGGCCCGCGCGGTCGCCGCGAACTCCGGCTCGAGGGCGCCCACGTCAACGGCCTCGTTGGCGTAAAGCCGCCACGTCGCCAGCTTCTCGATCAGCTTGGGGCCGGTGACGGCGCCACTGGGTTGTCCGAAGTAGTAGAAGCCACGGCATGTCTCACCGCCCAGGCCAGACAGCCTGTGCCCCTGGTCAAGCTGCGCCTCGGCACGCAGCAGGGGGGCAAGAGCGAGAGGGCTGGCCATGCAGTCGAGGTCGCGCGCCGCCCGTACCGCCAGGTCATGGGCTTCGGAAGGGGTGATCGCGGGACCGTCGTCGAGCCAGTGGACGTGCAGGTTCATGCCGGTCAGGCCGGCGAGCCGGCCGGCGAACCGGGAGTCGGCGCCACCGTGCACGTCGAGCGTGAGCGCGGCCAGGCCTCTGCGCAGCTCAGGCGGGATGGCCGCGAGCAGCACCCGGGTGTCCTGGCCCCCGGTCAGCTGGAGCACCGCCTCGGGGTGGTCGCGCAGGTAGGCCTTGTGGAACTCCACCATGATCTCGGCCTGCTCGGTCGCGGCGGCCTCGATCGAGGGCGGCGGACCGTCGACGGCGAGGGACTCCTCGGCGTAGCGGTGGATCGTGACCCGGCCGTCGTCGAGGACCGCGAGGCAGCCGGCCGACACCTTGGCCACACCGTCGAACACGGTGCGCAGCCCGACCTGCCAGCCGACCAGACTCTGCACGGCGAGTGCCTGGCGATCCACATCGGCGCCGGCCAGCGCGGCGAGCGCCAGGGCGCTGGTGGAGACGGCGGCGACCCCCGCGCCCTGCCACCAGAAGAGCTGCTGGAAACCGAGCCAGTCGGTGGCCACGACGACCGGCGACGACGGGCCGTCGCTGTGGGCGGCGGCGAAGGGCGGGACGATCGCGGCGAGCTGTTCCCCGTCCACCTTGACGCCGTCGCGCAGCAGCGCTGCGAGCGACTCGGTGGGGAGGTCGGCGGTCCGGGTGCGGACCGCCTTGCCGAGACGCACGGTGAACGATCCCGCCAGGTCGACCCGGTCCGCCGGGTCGGTGCCGTCCATCGCCACCCAGCCGCCGGCGGTGCGGGTCACGACCGGGGTGCCGGTCAGATGTGCCAGAACGGCTGCTGACGGGGCCGCGGCGGGCGCCCCGGAAATCGCGAGGAACGACCTCACCACAGAATTCCAATCATATGCTCACCCTAGTGGTCGCAAGGGCTGGAGAGAAAGCAAGCCCGGCACGATCAAATCCGACATTTTCCTTTCAATTTCGGAATTTACTGTGTCTTTCTTCCGACGCTCTGGAAACACGATTCCGCAGCATGGTTTACTCCCTGTCATGCTGTCTCGGATCTGGTCCCGGCGAACCGTGGACTCAGCCTTCTCCACCCCGGACAACAGCTTCGGTTTCCTGCGCCTGCTGTTCGCCTTCGCCGTCCTGGTCTCGCATTCGCTGCCCCTGGGCTACGGGCGTGACGACCCGGGCGCCGGCATCAGCAACGGCCAGACCGGGCTCGGCGAGATCGGCATCCTCGGCTTCTTCACGATCTCCGGCTTCCTGATCACCCGCAGCGGCGGCCGGCTGCCGCTGGCACGGTTCCTGTGGCACCGCGGCCTGCGGATCCTGCCTGGGCTCTGGATCTGCCTCATCGTCACCGCGTTCGTCTTCGCCCCGGTGGTGGCTTTGATCGAGCGGGGCAGCCTAGCCGGAGTGTTCACCCAGCCCGGCGGCCCGATCGGATATGTGCTGAACAACGCGTTCGTCGCGATGCGGCAATACGGGATCTCCGACCTCCTACTCGACACTCCGTACGGCGTCCGCACCGGGACGTCGGTCTTCAACGGCTCGCTCTGGAGCCTGCTGTACGAGGTGCTCTGCTACATCATGGTCGCCGGCCTCGCGCTGGCGGGTGTGCTCCGCCGGGCTCGCTGGGTGATCGTCCTGATGGCCGGCGCCGGCCTGGGCCTGATCGTCCGCGACTTCCTTCTGGCGCCGCGGATCCCCGGCCCGCAGGGTCAGCACGGTCCTTTCCTGGGCATCGGCGGCCTGGACACGTACTCACTGATCTACCTGACGTACATCTTCCTCCTCGGCGCCCTGTTTGAGTTGTACCGGCACCGGATCGTGCTGAACGACGGTGGTGCGATCATCGCGGCACTCGTGCTGGCGGGCACCCTGCAATTCGGCGGATTCGCAGTTTTCGGCTACCCCGCATTCGCTTACCTGGTGCTGTGGCTGGCCGTTCGGCTACCGCGCGGGTTCCGCCGGATCGGCCGCCATCAGGACTACTCGTACGGTTTCTATATCTACGCTTTTCCGGTACAACAAGTGCTCGCTCTCGTAGGCGTTCCCGATCTGGGCCTGGTGGCCTACGTACTGCTCGCGACCGTGGGCACGTTTGTGCTGGCCGTCCCGTCCTGGCACCTCGTCGAGCGACCGGCGATGGCGTGGAAGAACTGGACGCCCGGCCGTCAGCGGACCACGGCCGGTGACCAGGCGTCCGGGATGAACAGCTCCGGGGAGCCGCTGCCGTCGGCCGGAACGGTCCACACGTCGCTGGCGGACGGCCCGTTGCCGGAGCGAGGCAACCCGTAGAGCACGTGATCGTTGTCGAGCCACTCGATCTGGTCATCGACGCTGCGCTTCTCGGCGAGCAGCGTGCTGCGCCCGGAGGCCAGGTCGTGGACGGCGATCAGCCACTGGCCCTCGGCCTGGCCGTTGCGGGTCTTGAACGCGACCCGGGTGCCGTCCGGCGACAGTGACGGGCACTCGGCGTCCTCGCGCAGCGCCACCAGTTCCCGGGTCTTCAGGCTGCCCCGCACCAGCCACGTCTTGTCGCCGGACGCCGCGGTCGCGTAGAAGTGGTCGTCGTCACCGGTGAACGTCACACCCCACAGGTTGCGGTCCTGGGAGTTGTTGGGCCTGCCGTCGACGATCAGCTTGAAGTCGTCCTCGAGGTTCAGGCTGTCGCCGCCGTTCAACGGCGTCACCAGCGTCTCGGTGGAGAACTCGCCGGGTGAGGTGTAGGCGTGCCCGGCGACGAACGTCGTGGTCGCCACCCAGTCGCCGTCCGGCGACAGCCGGGTGCGGCTCGGCACTCCGGACAACGGAAGGTCACGGCGGACCGCCCAGTTCTCGTCCAGCACCTCGGCGCGGTACGTGGTGACGAACCCCGCCTTCGAGTAGAGGCAGACCGCCTCGCCCTGCCGCGAGTAGACCCGGTCGCATGTGGCCGGCGTGAACGCGCGCGCCCCGTCCGGGTCGTCCAACCGCACCACAGCGACCCGGCCGTAGTCGTCACCGATCGCGGTGCTGCGGAAGATGATTCGGGCCTGCTGGGACACCAGTTTCAGGTCGGTGACCGGCACCGGTGGCGCCTCGGCGATCTGCCGCTCCTGCTCCTGACGGGTGTCGATGATGTAGGCGACGGTGCCGGCCATCGACGCCACCAGGACGGCGCCGAACGCGGCCAGTTTGACTCGCACCCTCACGACGTGGCCTCCCGGACCGGCTCGGCCTGGTCGACGCCACGCAGCAGTCGGGCGCTGACGACGATGCCGGCCACGAGCAGCGCGGCGGCCAGGTACAACGCGGCGGACGGGCCCATGAACTGCCACAGGACCGCGAACATCAGGGACATCGCGAACCGGGCCAGAACCACGACGGTCTGCGCGGCCGCGATCCCACTCCCCCGCGCCGCCGCCGGGACACGCGGACTGATCAGCGCGGGTAGCACGCCGTCGGTCGCGGCGTAGTAGCAGCCGAGCAGGCCCAGCGCCAGCAGCGTGAGCGCCAGCCCGCCGCTCGGGACGGCGGCGACCAGGTAGACGGCGAGCAGCGCCACGTGACCGCCGATGAAGACTCTGGCACGCCCGACCCGGTCCGCGAGCCGGCCGACCGGGATGGCGAGCAGCAGGTAGACGAGGTTCGTACCGACGTACATCAGCGGGAACCAGCGGGCCGCGAAGTCGTCGCGGTGCTGGAGCGACAGGTAGAGGAAACCGTCGCCGACGGTCAGCAGGCCGAGAACGCCGACGGCGAGCAGCGGGCGCCGCAGTCGCGGGCTGGTCAGCTCGCCGAACAGTTTGCGCAGCGGCAGTCCGGGGCCACCGCCCGCGGTGCGCCGGTCCGGCACGAAGAGTACGAGCACCGCGACACCGATGATCCCGAAGGCGAACGACGCCACGAACACCGAGTTGTAGTCACCCGGCACCAGCAGCAACAACCCGAACGCGGCCAGCGGGCCGAGCGCCGCGCCGACGGTGTCCATCATGCGGTGAACCCCGAACGCGCGGCCGAGCACGCCCGGCTCGGAGACGTCCGCGATCAGCGCGTCACGGGGCGCGGTCCGGAACCCCTTGCCCAGCCGGTCAGCGGTCACCACGGCGGTGATCGCCACGAAGCCCTGCGCCGAGATCAGGGCAATCCTGCTCAGAGCGGATACGCCGTACCCCGCCACGGCGATCCACTTGGGCCGATTCGTCCGGTCGTTCAGGTAACCGCCGAAGATCCGTACCAGGGCGCTGACACCCTGGTAAAGACCGTCGACGACGCCGTATGCGATCAGGCTGAGCCCGAGCTCGGCAGTGAGGTAGAGCGGCAGAACCGCGGCCACCATCTCCGACGAAACATCGGTGAGCAGGCTGACCGTGCCGAGCAGGAAGACCGTGGCAGCGATACGGGGGCGCTGGCCACGGGGACCGCCCGCCCCGTCGGAGGCGGGCTTGTCCCGAATGGAGATGTACACGTGGTGCTCTCAGTCCTGTTGGTTCTCAGTCCCTGAGCGCGGCGGCCAGCGCACCCACGGTCGCCTCCTGCTGCGCGGGCGTGATCTGCGGGTACAGCGGCAGCGAAAGGATCTCATCGGCCGCCTTCTCCGAATTCGGGAAGCTGCCGGCCGGGTACTTGGGGTCGGCGAACGCGGGCGTCAGGTGCAGCGGGAACGGGTAGTGGATACCGGCGCCGACCCCGGCCTCGTGCAGCCTGGCCAGCACGGCGTCGCGGCGCCCGGGGCCGCCGGGGATCCGGATCACGTACAGGTGCCAGACGTGCTCGTTGCCGTCGAGGGTGACCGGGCGGACCACGTCCAAGCCGGACAGCAGCTCGTGGTAGCGGTCGGCGGCGGCGCGGCGGGTGGCGTTCCACCCGGCGAGCCGGGCCAGCTTGGCACGCAGCACCACGGCCTGGAGTGCGTCGAGGCGACTGTTGACCCCGACCACGTCGTGGATGTATTTCGTCAGGCCGCCGTGGCTGCCCAGCGTGCGGACCAGGGTGGCCTGCTCTTCGTCCGGCGTGACCACGGCGCCCGCGTCGCCGTACGCCCCGAGGTTCTTGCCGGGGTAGAAGCTCGTGGCCGCGATGCCGTCGGCGCCCGCGCCGCGACCATGCCGCAGCGCGCCCTGGCACTGTGCGGCGTCCTCGACGACCGCGACCCCACTGCCGGCCAGCGCCGCCCGCAGCTCGTCGGCGGCGGCGAGCTGCCCGTAGAGGTGGACCGGAACGACGGCCGTGGTCTTCGGGCCGATCGCGGACAGCATCGCCTTGACGTCGACGAGGTAGGTGTCGGGGTCGATGTCGGCCATCACGACGCGGGCGCCGATCCGGGCGACCGGCTCGACCGTGCCGACGAACGTGTTCGCCGGGACGACCACCTCGTCACCGGCCTTGACCCCGGCGGCCCGCAGTGCCAGCTCGACCGCGTCGGTGCCGTTCGCCACACCGACACAGTGCGCCGCGCCGGAGAACTCCGCGAACTCGCGCTCGAACGCCGTGACCTCGGGTCCGCCGATGAAGCCCGTGGTGGCGAGCACCCGCTTGAACCCGGCCTCCACCTCCTCGGCGACCTCGGCGTGGGCAGCTTGAAGATCGACGAGCGGAATCATGAGTTGTGGTCTCCCCGGGTCCTGACTGTCTTGAGCGGACGGGACCGTACCGCCAGAGAGGCGTGTGCGGCGTCTCAGTGACGACTATCCGGCATCGGGTTTTCCTTCACGGCACGCCCGCGATCACCTCGACTACTGTAGTCAGCGTCGTGCGGGGCGATGCCCCCCGAAGGGTGGGGCGATCCGTCCGTTCGGCTCGTGTTCGTCGATCCCCGGTGGTTCCGCCCTGCCTGAAGGTGTGTCCATCCGGGTGAGCGCCATCGGTATCGTCGGGCGTGATGAGATCTTCCGTCCCCGTGGGGCGGGCCAGGGGAGGCATTTTGAGTTCGACGGTGCTCGCGCCGGGGGCGGCCGGGACCGACGAGCGGCTCACCGGCGTGCCCGGCGAACCGCTCGCTCACCGGCGGTACCGGCGCATGCGGTTCATCCGGCGGTTCGAGGAGACACTGCTCCAACTGTTCGAGGAGGGTGCGCTCAACGGCACCACGCACGCCTGCATCGGCCAGGAGGCGGACGCGGTCGCGGTCACCGAGCACCTCACCGACGGTGACCACATCTTCAGCAACCACCGCTGCCACGGCCACTACCTCGCGCACTCCGGCGACGCGCTGGGCCTGATGGCCGAGATCATGGGCAAGGAGGCAGGCGTCTGCCGCGGCATGGGCGGCAGCCAGCACATTTGCGCGCCGGGCTTCAAGTCCAACGGCGTCCAGGGCGGCATCGTGCCGAACGCAGCCGGCATCGCGATGGCGAACCAACTGGAGGGCAACGGCGCGGTGAGCGTGGTGTTCATCGGCGACGGGACGCTCGGCGAGGGCGTCGTCTACGAGACGCTGAACATGGCCGCCCTGTGGAAGCTGCCGCTGCTGGTGGTCTGCGAGGACAACCGGTGGGCGCAGAGCACCCCGGTCGGCGCGAACCTGGCCGGTGACATGGCCGCCCGGTTCTCCGCCTTCGGCGTGCCGGTCCGCGAGGTCGACAGCACCGACGTGGAGGAGCTGAGCACGATCGCCGGCGAAGAGGTCGCCGCGGTCCGCTCCGGTGACGGCCCCCGGGTGCTGCTGATCCACACTTACCGGCTGTGTCATCACTCCAAGAGCGACGACGAGCGGCCGCAGGACGAGATCGACGCGCACTGGCTGGTCGAGCCGCTGGTGGTGCACGGGCGCCGGCTCGGCGACGCCGACCAGCTGCGGATCGACGACGAGGTGGAGACCGCTTTGAGCGAGGTCGTGGCGACGGCGCGGGCCCTGGCGTGATCTTCGCGAAGGAGCTCAACGACACGCTGCACGGCGCTCTCGGTGACGACCGGCGGGTGGTGCTGCTCGGTGAGGACATCGCCGATCCGTACGGCGGCGCGTTCAAGGTGACCCGCGGCCTGTCGACGGCCTTCCCCCAGCGGGTGCGGACCACGCCGATCAGTGAGGGCGCCATCGCCGGGATCTCGGCCGGGCTGGCCCTCGCCGGTTACCGGCCGATCGCCGAGGTCATGTTCGGCGACTTCCTGACGCTGATGTTCGACCAGGTCGTCAACCACATCACCAAATACCAGACGATGTACGCCGGGCAGGCGACCTGCCCGGTGATCATCCGCGCGGCGACCGGCGGCCACCGCGGCTACGGCCCGACGCACAGCCAGAGCCTGGAGAAGCACTTCCTCGGCGTACCGCACCTACGGGTCGTCGCGGCCTCGCTCTACCACGACCCGCGCACCGTCTTCGCCGACTTCCTGTCCCGTGACGAGCCGGTGCTCTACGTGGAGCACAAACTGCTCTACCCGCAGCACCTGACGCTGCCGGTCAACGGGCGGGTCGGCGACCTGATCGCCACCTCCGACGCGTCGCCCGGCGCGCTGCCGACGATCCGGCTGTCCGCGGTGCCCGCCGAGGACTGCTCGGTCAGCGTCCTGGCGTACGGCTACCAAGCGATGCTCGCCGCACAGGTGATCGAGCGCCTGGCCATCGAGGAGGAGATCTTCGCCGAGCTGATCGTCCCGGCGCAGATCGCCCCGATGGATTGGGCGCCAGTGGAGCGTTCGGTGGCCACCACCGGCCGTCTCGTCACCGTCGAGGAGGGCGCCGACGGGTGGTCCTGGGGCTCCGAAGCCGCGTCGGTGATCTCCCGCCGCCTGTTCGGACGGCTGGACCGCCCGGTCGACGTCGTGGCCAGCGAGCCCACGATCATCCCCTCGTCGAAGACGAAGGAGGCCGGGGTGCTGGTCGGCACTGCCCGCATCGAGGCGGCCGTCCGCGCCGCCGCCGCGTGAAGGAGACTTCGTGAATCCCGTCCTGGTTCCCACCAACGACGTCAACAGCGAGCACGGCATCCTCGTGATGTGGTTCGCCGAGGACGGCGCCGAGGTGGAGAAGGATGAGCTGCTCGCCGAGGTCGAGACGAGCAAGTCGGTCCTCGAGGTGCTGGCCCCGGTCGCCGGGGTGCTGCTGCACAAGGCCGCCAAGGGCACCGAGGTCCCGTTGAAGGACCCGATCGGGATGCTCTTCGACGACACGGCAGCCCGCGACGCCCACGTCATCGCCGAGGCAGCGGCCGTCTCCGACGCCGTCTCGTCGGAGGGACCGCGGGCGACCGTGAAGGCGCTACAGCGGGCGGCCGAACTCGGAGTCGACCTGGCCACGCTCAAGCTCGACCGGCTAATCACGGTCAAGGACGTCGAGGCCTTTCACAAGCCGGCCGCCGTCGAGGTGGAAGACCTACCCGTCCCGCTGACCGGAGCACCCGGCCGGCAACGGATCCTGATCATCGGGGCGGCGCTCGGCGCGACCCAGGTGCTCGACATTCTGGCCGGCAGCAAGACCCAGCAGGCCGTCGCGATCGTCGACGACGACGCGGCCAGGTGGGGCGCCGACGTGCACGGCGTGCCGGTGGTCGGCGGCAGCGGGCGGCTCACCGAGTTGTTCGCGGCGGGTGTCTTCGACGCGGCGATCATCGCGATCGGGAAGTCGCCGGCGGTCCGGGCCAAGTTCCGCAAGGCGTGCGAGGAGGCCGGCGTCCCGCTGGCCAACGCGATCGACCCGACCGCGAAGATCGCCACCGACGTGACGCTCGGGCAGGGCAACATCATCTGCGCGTTCTGCCACGTCGCGACCGGTGTGCGGGTTGGTGACAACAACTTCTTCTCGGCGTACAACTCGTTCGACCACCACAGCGTGATCGGCGACGACAATGCCACGGGGCCGTCGGTCTACACCTCCGGCATGGTCACCATCGGCAGCCGGACCCGCTTCGGCACGGGCATCGTCATCGAGCCCGACGTGGTGATCGGCGACGACGTGGCGGTCGCCTCGGGCGCCGTGATCGTCAGCTCGGTCCCCGCCGAGCACGTGGTCAAGACCAAGACCGTGACGACGACGGTCGTACCGCTGCGTCGCTGATCTCCGGCATGCGAAAGGGGGCCCTCGCGGGCCCCCTTCTCCTTCTGATCAGATGCCGCGCCGGCGCCACGACTGCCACCAGAGCCACTCACGGCCCTTGGCCGCCACGGCCGAGAGGACCAGCGGCTGCAGGTACGGCATGGCCTTCGCGCCGACCTTCCGGCGCACCTCGAGACCGCGAAACTCCGGCAGGTTCCGGTAGTCCGGCCAGCACTCCGCCGCGAACGCCACCAGCTCGTCCTCGGGTACGGTGGCGGTACGGCCGCGGTCGTACGCCCGGACCGCCCGCCGCAGGGCGAAGCGCGCCAGCCGGCGGTGGACCATCGCGTCCCACCGGTCCGCCTCCGGCAGCAGATCCCGGGTCTTGATCAGCACCGCCTCGTAGGCGGTCTTCCGCTGCCGCAGATCGTCCAGCTGACCGGCGAAGTCGGTGGCCGACATGTTCCTTCCGTGCAGCCGGTAGTACGCCTGGTCGGCCTGGACATAACCGACATCGGCATGCGCCGCGAGCCGCATCCACATCTCGATGTCACCGGCATGCGGCAGCTCCGGGTCGTACCCGCCCACCTTGTGCTGCAGGTCGGTTCGCACCACGACCTCGGGTGAGGTGATGCAGCCGGTTGCCTCCCGGAACCGCCGCTCCAGCCACCAGTGGCCGTTGTAGACCTTGGTGCCACCGGTACCGAGGTTGGCAGGCGGCGGCGGGCCGGGGTGCTGGAAGTGCACCGGATGCCCGTACGCGAACCCCACCTCCGGGTTAGCGTCGAGCAGCGCGACAGCCCGGGTCAGGGCACCCGGAGTCAGCATGTCGTCGGCGGACAGCAGCGCGCAGTAGTCGCCGTCAGCCCATTCGAGAAGGCCTTCGTTGTACGTCGCGATGTGGCCCTTGTTCTGCTCGTGCACCCGTACCTCGACGCGGGGGTCGGCCTCGGCGATGGCACGCGCCTTCGCCGCCGAGTCGTCCGGCGACGCGTCATCGATGATCAGAACCCGGACGTCGACCCCCGGGTTGTCGAGCACCGTGTCCACGCATGCCCGCAGGTAATCGCCGTACTTGTAGCACGGGATCACGACGCTGACCGAACTCACCTTTGTTCTCCCCATCAAAAGGCGGGCCCGGCGCCGGAATGGCGCCGGGCCCTTCAACTCACGGTGCGGTGGTGGTGAAGACCACGTCGACCCAGTAGTTGTTCCCGTTCCAGCTCGATGTCGGGAACACCCGGCTCGCGCTGGCCCGGAACAGACCGTTGCGAGCGGCGCTGGTGTCGGCCACCGCGGTCAGCGGGTACGCGCTCCGCGCCTGCGTGAAGTAGGCGCTGCTGTACGAGTAGAAGCCCACGTCCGTGTGGTACGACACGACGTACTGCGTGTTCGCGTTGATCTGCACCGGGGTTGCGAACTGGAGGGTCTGCCAGCCGCTGGTCGTCTCGTTGGAGAACGTGCCGGTCGCCAGTTCCTGCCCGGTCGCGGACCACAGCGTGCCCGTGTGCGTGCCGGTGTTGCGGTATCCCTTGTAGAACCGGACACCGGTGACATATCCGTCGAGCGCCGAGGTGAACCGCATGCCGAGCTCGAGGGCGTTGGCCTCCCCCGCGCTCTCCACGTCCGGGGTCGCCGCCGCGCTGAACACCGAGCACGGACACGAGACCCCCGCACCGGTGGTGAACGACCAGGTGACCGGCGAGGACATCGCGTTGCCCCACACATCGGTGGCCTGGACCGAGGCGGTGTGCTGCGCGCTCGCGTCCAGCACGTTGTCCGGCCGGAGCGTGGCCTTGCGGGTGGCGTCGTCGTACGACACCTTGGCGGGGATCGTGGCGCTGCCGGCCTTCAACGTGAAGGCGAGCTGCGACGGGTCCACGTCATGGTCGAACGTCGCCGTCACCGCGGTGTTACGGGCCACACCCGCGTCGCCGGCGGTCGGTGTCTTCACCGTCACCACGGGCGGAGTGGTGATCGCCGTCGAGGTGTCGACAACCACGTCCACCCAGTAGTTGGTGTCGTTCCAGGACTGGTTCGGGAACCCGCCGCCGCTGCCGTACTTGTAGACGCCGTTCGGGCCGGTCACCCCTGACTGGAGCTGCTTGACCACGCCCTCACCCGCGCCCTTCGCCTTGAAGTACGCGCTGGTGTACGAGTATCGCCCGGTCGGCGTGTAGTACGACACGATGTACGTGGTGTTGGCTGCGATCTGCACCGGCTGGCTGAACTGCATGGTCTGCCAGCCGCTGGCGGTCTCGTTGGTGAAGTTGCCGGAGGCGAGCAGCTTGCCGCCGGTGGTCCACAGCTTGCCGACGTGGGTTCCGGTGTTCGACGGAGACTTGTAGAACCTCACCCCCGTGACGGTGGCCGGCACGGAGACGCGGAACTTGGCGCCCAGTTCGTTCGGCGAGCCGTCCCGCGAGTCGACGATCGCCGGGACGTCGGTCCCGGTGAACGTGGTGCACGGACACTGCTGCGGGCCGACGGTCACGTTGATGGTCTTGACCGGCCCGAAGTTCAAGCTGTCGTCGATACCCCGCACCTTGATCTGGGCCGGGCCCTGCGCCGCCGGCGTCCAGGTGTAGGACCAGTTGGCCAGCCCGTTCGCCGCACGCCAGCTGCTGCCACCGTCAGTGGACACCTCGACGCGGCCGAGCACACCGGCGGTGTCCGACGCGGTGCCGCTGATCGTGAACGCGGAGAGCACCGGCACCGTCGCGCCCGCTGTGGGCGCGCTGACGTTGACGGCCGGCCCCACAGTGTCGGTGGACTTGGTGGGCATCGTGAGGTTCGACTGCAACGTCTTCGGCAGCGAGTCCATGTCGGCCAGGAGGTTCGCGGTGGCCTGCTGCATCCGCGGGTCCTCGGAGCTGGCGGGCCCGGTGTGCAGTGCGCTCAGGCCCCATGACCACTGCACCGTGCCGGAACCGAAGACCAACGCGTTGGAGACCTGGTCCCGGTACATGACGACGCTGTGGGTGGCGACGCCGTTGCCGTAGTTGTTGCCCTCGTCGAGGAGCAGCGTGCCGTCGGTGATCTGAAGAGTCGTCGACGAGAACCGGATCATGCCCGGCGGCCGGGCGGCGTTCTCCACGTCGGAGTCCCACTCGTAGCCGAGGGTCCCGGTCGGGAAGGTGGCCACCTCGCCCGCGTTGAGGTCCTCGATCGCCGTGTCCCGCCACAATCGCAGGTCTTTGAACTCCGACGACACCGTCATGGCGTCGTTGCGGTACCCGTTGACCGAGAAGAGCGTGCCGGTGATCTCGTTCTGCGGCTTGTTGCCGCCGGTCCCGGCGCCGGCCGGGTCCATCCACGTACCGGTCCACTGACCGCTCGGGTCGGGGACGCCGTTCGGCGGGTTCTGCTTCATCTTGGTCGTCTTGTAGCTGACGAGGGTGCGGTCCGCACCACCGTTGGTGGCGATCGACGGCTCGAGCCGGGTCCGCCAGAACGCCTCGTTGCCGCTGAAGAACGCCAGGTGGACACCGGCACCGCGGGCCGCCTTGACGTTGTCCCAGATGCCCTGGTCCCAGTATTCGTCGTGCCCGGACGACAAGTAGACCTTGTGGTTCTGCAACAACGACGGCTTGGTCGACACGTCGATGTTCGAGGCGTAGTTCAGGTCGTACCCGTTGCGCTCCAGCCACTGGATCATCGGGTACTCGCTGGACAGGATGGCGTTGTCACCGGCGATCCGCATCGGCCGGTTGTAGCTCACCTTGTACGCACGGCCGTCCGGAGCCGGACCGCCGCCCTCGTAGAAGTTCTGGCCACCCCACTTGTTGTAGGCCTGCCAGGTCTGGTCGGAGGTCTGCACCAGGATGTCGGCGTCGCTGTCGTCGTCGGACACGACGAACGGGTACGGCGAGTAGCCGCGGCCCTGGCCCTGGTCGAGGATCGCGAGGTAGACACCGGGAACCGCGTCGGACGGCACCGGCCAGGTGACGTTGGTGTCCCAGTTGCCGCAGTCGACCAAGCCGGTGGCCGGGTCCTTCAGGCACTCGTCCTGCTCATTGGCGGGAAACGTCGTGGTGGGCGATGTCGGCATCTGACGCGCGCCGTCACCGCCGTAGTAGCCAAGGCGGAAGAACTTGACCGTGAAGCTGGTCGGCGAGTTCACCTTGAGCCGCAGCGTCTCGCCGGGCTGAACGCTCATCTTGGTGGTGAAACCACCGATGTCGCCCCACGAGCTGTCGCCGTACCAGTCTTCGAGGGGGACGCCATCTTTCGAGTTCTCGCAGACGATGGGGTTGGAATTGAGGCCGCACGGGTCCTCGGCAGCGAGCACCACTGCCGGTGTCAGAATCGCGGTTGCGATTATCAGCGCGGATACCGCGCCTGTGGCGAGCCTGTGGATCACTCGACTCTCTTTTCATGGGAACGTGAGATCACCGGACGACCGGGTGCAGCAACCCGGGCGTCCGTTCGGGAGAGATGAAACCGCCGAAAGTCCTATTTCGGCTTCGGTACCTGCTTTTTGGTAGGTACGCCGTCGATGGATCCGACGACATTGTCCGACCACTCCCCGTAAGTCGTCGAACAGTTGGAGTCACAACCGCCGGCCGCGTCCCAATGGGTCGGGCCGAAGACATTGCCGGTGATCTTCAGGTCGACGCCGGTCTGTGCGTAGAGCCCGTATGCACCGAGCGAGATGAAGCTGTTACGGACCGAATAGTTCTGCAACTTGGAACCGTCGACGCTCTGCGTGAAGAGGACGGCGGTGATCGCCTTCCAATAGTTCGGCACCGGCTTTCCGGTGTACGCGTTGATGCCCGGCTCCAAGCGGCTGTTCTCGATCGTGATCGGGCCGGTGCCGCCGTAGGGGAAGACCCCGCCGGTGTGCGCCGCGGACGGATCACTGAGATTGGCGATGTAGTTGTCGTGCAGCCAGCTGTGGCGGATGGTCGTACGGGCACCGCACAGACACATACCGCCGGTGTTGGCGACGTCGACCCGGTTCATCGTGATCGTGCAGGTAGCGCAGTCATTGATCGCGTGATCGTTCAACGGTGTGCTCTTCTCACCGAGCCCGACCGGCTCCGGCCGGATGGTGACGTTGGTGAGGTTCAGCTTCAGCTTGCCCGATCCATCGGAGTTCACCAGGATCGCCCGGTTCGCCGAACCGGGCGGCGGCGCGATGATCGAGTTGGTGATGTTCACCGTGCCATGGCAGCCGGTGCCGATGTAGATGAACGCCTTGAAGTATTTACGATCCAGGTTGACCGTGCCGTTGCAGTCGTAGAGGTCCCACTCCTTGCTCTCCTTGTTATGCGGCTGCAGCACCTTGTAGCCCTTCGGCACCGGCAGCCGGGCATCGGACTGCTTGTAGCGCTTCACCCCGGGCGCACCGACCGAGTACCGCGCCGGGTACCGGCCGCCGCCGGTCGCATTCACCGCAAGCGCTGTGGTCTTGGTCGGTGCGGCGGTCGGCTCGGTGGCCGGAGACGGAGCTCCGGACACCGCCGGCGCACCGGACGGCAGGGCCCCGGCGCCGGGCAGGCCGGCCGGTCCGGTCGGCGCACCGTCGGAGGCGCCGGTTGCGGCGTTCACGCCGGGGGTCGGCCCGGCGCCCCGGTCGCGTAGCAGCACGACGGCTGCCAGGGCGACGGCCAGCAGGACGGCCAGACCCGCGGGAAGAAGGAACTTGCGCCGGCCGGCGGTCATGACATCTCCCAGGCGGTCCAATAGCTGTTCGGGTTGACGGCGTAGTTCACGGTCGGTTCCGGGATGTGCTCGACGCGGTGCCGGCGGCTGAGGCGGTAGATGAACTCCCAGTCCTCTTTCGGTGCCACCGACGAGCTGCGCCGCAGCCGGCTGAATCGCATGCCCGGCATCCGCCGGACGACCAGCGGATTGGTGTCCAGGAAGCACCGCTCCCAGGCGAGCTTGCGGTCGAACGGCACGGAGAGCACATCGTGCTGGGTCCCGTCCGGCAGCACGCGCAGCATGGCGGTGTAGACGGCATCGGGCTGCGCTGCTGCGGCCGCCGGTTCCTCGAGCCGTTTCAGTGCCGTCTCGAGATGGTGCGGATGCCAGCTGTTGTCGTCGTCGAGGAACGCGACGTAACGCGAGTCGGTCAAGCCCATGCCGATGTTGCGGCTGATTCCCAGCACGTTGATGTTGTGCCGGAGGCTGATGACGTGCAGCCGCGGGTCGGCGGGGAACTCGGGCAGCTGGCCGCCGCCGTCGTCGACCACCACGACGACCTGGTCACGGACGGTCTGCGACAACACCGACTCGACGGCACGGAGCACGCCGTCGGGCCGCTTGTAGGTCAGCACGACGGTCGCGACACGGGCGCTGGGGCGGACGCCGCCGGGCATGGTCGGCAGCAGCCGCCGGATCTCGGACCGTTCGAATCGGCCCAGACCGATCGCGGTGTGCCCGAGAACGACCTTGTTACGCAGCTCCTCGAGTGGTAGCCAGCCATAGCGGGCTCGCAGGCGCTGTTTCAGCGAACGCATCTGTCCTCGTTCTCCTAGGAGGTTTCGGCGGCCGCGAGCTTGGGCTCATCGGCGGGCGCCTCATCGGCGCCGGCTGCTCCGGATCGGAGTCCGTTGATGACAGGGAGCACGAACGGCACGTAGGCCGCGAGAGAAGCGAGACCAGCGGCGGCCAGGCCGAGGAAACCGCCACCGAGCCAGCGGTGGCCGGCCCAGGCGACCACACCCATGGCCACACCGCCGAGAACCGGGCGGACGCAACTGGCCAGGATCCGGCTCGCCGGAATGCCGAGCCGGACGAGCGCCGCCAGGAAGACGGGTGCGACCAGCAGGCCCGCCACGACGACGTGGCCCGCCGCGACACCGGGCACGCCCCACAGGTGAGCGAAGATCACAAGCACCGGCACGAGGGTGACGAGCCACCAGGCCTGCATCAGCATGAGTGTCTTGCGGACCCGGGTGGCCAGGCAGTCGTAGGCGAGCTCCACCGCCACGCGGAGCAGGCCCAGAGCGACCAGGAACTGCAACGCCACGCCGGCAGCCGCCCACTGGTCGCCGTAGACGAACGTGATGATCGGCGTGGCGAGCACCCCGAGCACCACGCAGATCGGCACCGCAGCCGCGATGACCAGGGTGAACGCCCGGACGAAGCCAGCCGCGAACCGCTCCGGCGACTCGTCGGCCAAGCGGGAGAAACCGGCGAACGACACCCGCCGGGCCGTCTCGGAAACCATGCGTACCGGCCAGCTCGACATGTTGAAGGCCATCGCGTAGATGCCGAGCGCCGCGGGGCCGAGCACCGATCCGACGACCACTGAGTCCACGTTGACGATGCCGAGTGTCAGCAGACTAGCCGACGCCAGCGGGAAGCCGTACCGGATCAGCTTCTTCGCCTGCTCGGTGTCCCAGCCGTAACGCAGCATGCCCGGAGCGCACAGACCGAATCCGATCAAGGCGAGCACGTTGCCGATCAACGAACCCCAGGCGAAGCTCATCGCGCCGACGCCTGCCGCCGCGAAGGCGATGGTCGCGGCCGTTCCGACGACGAAGTTCAGGATGTCCACAACAGTTCGCTTGAACTGCTGGAACTCACGGTTGAGCTGCCCCAGCGGGACACAGGCGATGCCGTCGATGATCACGCTGATGCAGAGCACGCGCAGCATCGTGGTGGCTTCCGGCGAGCCGAGCAGCTCGGCCACGGTCGGGGCGGAGACGTACAACACGACATACAAAGTGGTGCTGCTGAGAGTCGAGAGGGTCAGCACGGTCGGCGCGAACCGCCGGATGTCTCCCTCCCACCGCACGAGGGCGAGACTGACACCCATCTCGTTCAATGACAGCAACATCGCCAGCACCAGCAGGCCGACCGCGTACAGACCCCACTCGTACGGCCCGAAGAACAGGCGGGCGAGCACCACACCGGAGGCGAACGTGCCTACCCGGCGGACGATCGTGTTGATCAGGCTCCAGCGTGCGGCCGTGGCCACCCGCTGGTTCAAGTCCGTCACTGTGGAAAATCTCCGATTCTCGCCTGTTCACGGCGAGCCACGCTCAGGTAAGCACCCGACAGGCCCAACATCAGGAAAGTGGATCCGGCCACGATCGGAAAGCTCAGCGTGTCGAAAGTGGCCGTTACGACGAGGAGCACGAACCCTACGGCTACAAAGCCCTGACCGGTCTCCCGGCGTGCGGGATCGGCGAATCGGCGGCGGCCGGCTCCACCGCAATGAATGGTCGTCACATAGAGTGCGATGATGGCTACCAGGCCGACGATTCCGATCTCGAGCATCGCCAGTAGGTACTGATTGTCGGTGTATCGGTAAAGGTCGGGCAGGAACGTACCGGGACCCCGCCCGAACCACTGATGCCCTTCGAGGAATCCGTCCACGTCGGCGCTCGTGGCCGTACGCGAGTTGGTGCTGTTGTCCCCGCCGTTGAGCATCGCGCTGAACAGTCCTACCAGAGTGCCGATGAGACCGGGCACGACGATCCGGGTCGCGCCTATGGCCGGGATCAGCACGAGGAGGGTCTTGCCGACCCGCTCGGGCGTCCAGGTGACCATCAGCACGAGCATGACGATCACCAGACCGATCACTGATGTACGCGACACGGTCATGATCGAGGCGAGCGCGATCAGGCCGACCGGCAGCCAGCGCCGCCAGAGACTCCGGCCTTCGCCGTGGAAAGCCTGCTGGATGGCGAACGGCAGGGCGGTCACCATGGTGGTGGCCAGCTCCAGAGTGTTCGACGCGGTGGCGGTAGGCCGGACGAAGTCACCCCGGCTGATCAGCTCGGTAGCCGAGTTCGACTGGAGGCCGGGAATCACGATCCAACTGGTGAGGCTGGTCTTGAACAGGAACTCGAGCATCGCCACCGCCGCCACCCAGGCGCAACACCGGACGAAGAGCCGCAGCAGGCGGTCGATCTGCCGGTACTCGGTCAGCGAAGTGGTCAGCAGGATCAATGGCAGCCAGATGAGGAGCTGCAGCAGCGCCCGGTCCGCAGCGCTGTACTCCATCACGTCGGCATCGCGTCGGCCGACCGCGACGTAGGCGAGCAGCACCGCAATGCAGTATCCGAAGAGCGCCAGCCGTGGCAGGCGGGTGTGCTCGGCCGGCTTCACCCGTCGCATCAGCCAGCTGATCGCGTACCAGAGCAGCCCCAGCAGCAGGAACAGGTTGGCAACGGTACCGGTGGCACCGATGCTCGCGACGACGAGCCGGGCCGGGACCAGCAGCAGCAGAACGATGTAGACGGCTAGGAGCGAATCCGGTCCGAGCTGCCGCAACCGTTGCTGTGAGCGGTAAAGGCGACCCTGGCCGCGGCCATGCGGGGCGGTCGTCCGGTTCCGCGGTGCTGGGCGTGTCTCAGCTTCCGTTGATCCGGTTGACATCCTGGCCCCTGCGATCAACGCCGTTCGACTGGTATGTCCGGGCCATCCCGGACCGGCCGCTCTGCGGGCCTTCGCCATTGCCGGCACGCGGTGGTTTCGGCTTCTCGGCCGGAGCCGTGCCGCTGGGGCGTGGCGGAACAACGATGCGCTGCGTCTTCTCGGCCTCGGTCGAGATCGCCTTCGGACGCGCGACCGGAGCCGCCGACCGCTGGACCGGTGCCGGCGGAAGCGGGATGACCATCGTGCCCTCGATGTCGGCGGTCACGGATGCGGCGCCGGACGCTGCGGGCTTCTCGGGACCACCGGCCGCGGCGAGCGCCTTGCGGCGACGGGCTCGGCTGAGGCTCTCCACGATGAAGACCAGGATGAACGCGAGGGCGGCGGTGCCACCCCCGACAACGATGACCGGCTGGAGCTTCTCCTTGGTCTCGGCTTTGGGCTTCTGCGGCGGGATGACCTGGGTCAGCTTGATCCGATCCCGTTCCGAGACGCCGTTCTCCAGCTGGATGTCCCGAAGGGTCTTCTCGGCGAACTCGGCGAGCTGGGTCGCTGAGGCGAGCAGATGTGCCCGGTCGTCGCCGGTCAGGGTGAGGGTGAGGAACGGGCCCTGGGCGTTCTCCGCGAGGGCGACCTCGTACTTCTCGGTCAGACCCTGACTCTTCAGTTGCAGCACCGTGTCCGTCGACTGCAGCCGGCGCCCGAGGAAGTCGGCCGTGGCCACAAGCGAGCCATTGAAGTTGAGGAACGGGTTGTCCTGGCCCTGAGTCGCAGTCTGGGTCGCAGCGGGCGCGCTGAGGAGACTGACCATCGAGTAGGTCGAGTAGGTGGTGGGCACCACGGCATACGTGGCGCCGCCGAGGCCCAACGCCAGCACCAGCATCGGTACGACGATGTACCACCGAGAGCGCAGAATGCTCAGGATCTCGCCGAGGTCCACGGACGCCTCTCCAAAATTCCCGCCAGGACGTCGTCAGCCGCCACTAAGTTTCGCATCAGCATGCCACCCCGTGGCCACCCCGACATACGCTCGACAAGCTATACGACGATCCTATCGGTGGCTATCAGGCATCCGTTCCGGATCGAAGTTGACAAGACTCCGTCGGGGCGGCTAAGCAGGGCCGATGTATCTGCCCGACATGGCGGGTGTCCTCAGACGCCGGTGGTACGTGATCCTCGCCGGCGCACTGATCACCATGGCCGTGGCTCTCCCCGCGATCCGCACCCAGGACCGGTTCCTCGCTTCCGAGGTGCTGATGACCCAGCCCCCGGTCTCGCAATATGCACCAAATCCGGTCACCGGCCTGTACCCGTCCATTGCGATCACTGCGGCGGCGGTGGCCAGCCGGCTCAGCACGGCGGACGCCCATGAGATGTTCCGGGCGAAGGGGGTGACCGGGACATACCGGTTCGAGCCCCGCAACACGGGCACCCGGCAGGAGCCCCGCTACGTGATCGGCTCGATGTCCATCACCTACATCACCACCGACGAGGAGGAGAGCCTGCGCGGGCTCCAGACGCTGCGGGTCACCTTCGAGCAGGAGCTCAAGGCCATGCAGGACGAGTGGAACGTGAAGCACGACCTGCGGATCACCGTGGTCTCCCTGGTCCCGCCGACGTCCACCCTCCTCACGCACTCGTCGATGAGGTCGGCGATGGGTGTCGGGATTCTCGGTGTGTTGCTCAGCACGGCTGTCGCATTTTGGACAGACACGATCATTTCTCGGCGCCGATGGCGGGCCGCCGGGCTGTTGTCCACGGTCGATTCATCGAATCGGTCCGGTTCGCTGGTCCGTTCAGCCCCTTAGCTTTGGACGACGCGGCATGTCTACGCGAAGATTTCTCTGAAAGGTTGTTCGCGTCGACAGGTTCCGAAGCAGGGGGAAGAGTCTTGAAGAACCGGCGGCCCAGTGTCGCGATCCTGGTGGCGAACCTGCCCGCCGAGAAAGATCGTCGGGTCATTCGTGAATGCCTCAGTCTCGAGGCAGCCGGATTCGACGTGACGGTGATCGCACCGCGCGGTGATCGCAGTCTCACCGTTCTTCCCGGGAGTGAGCGCACCCGGATGCGGCCCTACCCCGTCATCGTCTACGGCAGCACGGTCCTGTCGTTCGCCCTCGAGTTCCTCTGGTCGTTCCTGTGGATCACCATCCGGCTCGCCGGCGAGCTCGTGCGCGGCCGGGCGCAGGCGGTTCAGGTCTGCAATCCGCCGGACGTCTACTTCCCCCTCGCGTGGGTGCTGCGGGCGCTGGGGCGGCCGTGGGTCTTCGACCACCACGACCTCTCCCCCGAGGTCTACGTCTCCCGTGGCGGTGAACCGAACCCGCTGGTCTCGCGGCTTCTGGTCGCCTTCGAGTGGCTAACGCTACGCAGCGCCACCGCGGTTTTCGCAACAAACCAGTCCTTCAAGGACAATGCCGTACGCCGTGGCGTGCGCGCGGAGAAGGTGACGGTGGTCCGCAACGGACCCGCCCACGCCGAGATCGCCAAGAAGGTGGAAGCGGTCGCCGGTGAGCGGCCCGAAGGCCCGCACCGCGTCGTATACCTCGGTGTCTTCGGCCCGCAGGACAACGTCGAGGGCGCTGTCCTGGCCGCCGAGGAACTGGCCCGGCTACGCGGCCGCAGCGACTGGCGGATGGTGCTGGCCGGTGACGGAGAGACCGCATCCGCGCTGCGCAAACTGACCGCCGAGCGGGGGCTCACCGATGTCGTCGAGTTCACCGGCTGGCTCAACGGCCCGGAGGTGGACGCCCTGCTGCGGGACGCCACCGTCGCCATCCAGCCTGACCTGCCGACCCGGATGAACCAGCTGTCGACCATGGCGAAGACGGTGGAGTACCTCGGCCGCGGCGTGCCGGTGGTGGCCGCCGACCTGATCGAGACCCGGGCCACTGTCGGTGACGCGGGCCTCTACGTGGCCAACGGCGAGCCCGTCGAGTTCGCCGAGGCGATCGACAGGTTGCTCGAAGACCCGGACCTGCGGGCGCAGATGCACCGGATCGGACGCGAACGGTTCCGTGATTTCCTGTCCTGGGAGCATCAGGCCGAGAAGTACGTCGCGGTGTGGAAGCGCCTGCTGGCCAAGCACCTGCCGACTCAAGGGCCGGCCGTGCGCATCCCGGCCCAGCGCACGCCCGCCGACGACGCCGCGACGACGCGGACGGACGCTCCGTGACCAGTGTGGTCATCGCCGCCCACAACGAGGCCGCGGTCATCGGCCGCTGCCTTGACAGCCTGCTGGCCGACGCGGCCCCGAACGAGTTCGACATCACCGTCGCCGCCAACGGCTGCACCGATGACACCGCGAAGGTGGCGGCGGCGCGTGGCGTACGTGTGCTGGATCTTCCCGATCCGGGCAAACCCGGCGCCCTCAATGCCGGAGACGCCGTCGCCGTGGGTTTCCCGCGTGTCTACCTGGACGCCGACATCCTGATCACCACCGACGCCCTGCGGGCCTTGGCTGCGGCGGTGACCGGCCCGGCGCTGGCTTCCACGGCTCGTCGTGAGCTGGACCTGCGCGGGCGTCCACTGCCGGTCCGAGCGTACTTCAGCGTCCACCGGCACCTGCCCGCCCTACGCAACGGCCTCTTCGGCCGCGGCGTGATCGTGCTCTCCGAGACCGGGCGGGCCCGGTTCGACCGATTTCCGGACATGGTCGCCGACGATCTGTTCGTCGATTCGCTGTTCACTCTCGACGAGAAGCGCCAGGTGGAGTCGGTGCCGTCGGTGGTGGCCACCCCGCGGACGACACGAGACCTGGTCCGGCGGCTGATCCGGGTGCGGGCCGGCAACACGGCGATGCGCGCGGCGGCCGCCCGGGGCGAGATCAAGGCCGAGGTACGCGCGGCCGGCCGCTCCTCCTGGCTCAAGGACGTCGTGCTGCGCCGCCCGTGGCTGGCGCCCGCCGCCGTCGGTTATGTCGGGATCACCCTCTACGCGGCCTCGAAGGCCAAGCGGAACCCGGACACCGGCTGGGGACGCGACGAATCAACCCGCCAGGAAGAAGCGAATGCCTGAGTACGTCAACATCCTGTTCCACGGCATCGGTGAGCCGAAGCGGGAACTGGAGTTCGGCGAGGATCACTACTGGATCACCGAGGACACCTTCGAGGCGATCCTGAATGAGGTCGCCTCTTGGCCGCACGTGTCGCTCAGCTTCGACGACAGCAACTCCTCGGATGTCGAGATCGCACTTCCGGCGCTGCTCGAGCGTGGCCTGACCGCCGAGTTCTTCGTGCTGGCCGGCCGTCTCGGCCAGCGCGGCAGCCTCGGCGAGGCCGACCTGCATGACCTGGTCAAGAACGGGATGCCGGTCGGCAACCACGGCATGTGGCACCACCCGTGGCGGGGCATGTCCGACGCTACGACCCACGAGGAGCTGGCCGAGGCGCGCGACCGGATCGCCGCGGCGATCGGGCAGCCGGTGACCCGGGCGGCATGCCCCCTGGGCCGTTACGACCGCACGACGCTGACCGCACTACGCCGGCTCGGATACACCGCGGTCTTCACCAGCGACCGGCGCCCCGCCAAACCGGGGCGCTGGCTCCAGCCCCGGTTCAGCGTCTACCGCCACGACACGCCGGAGACGGTCCGTGCCGCGGTGGACCGTTCCCGGGGGATTCCGTCCCGGTTGCGCAACACCGCAGCCGGGGTCGTCAAGCGCTGGCGCTGAGCTTTCCCGCCCACCGCACCACACTGGCCGGTCCCGGCTTCTCCCTCAGCCGGGACGGGCTGATGAGGTCGCGGGTGGCGGCACGGCTCGGCGCCTTCCCGAGGGCCGCCCGGCTCGCCTCGCGCAGCAGCAGCGCGGCCCAGTACGCCCCAGCCCGCACCCGGCCGTTGCGGCGGCGGAACAGCCGTACCTTGTTGAGCGTGAGCAGGGACCACAGTCCCGGCGAGACTCGCGAGTCGCCCTCCAGGTGGATCGCGTGGGCCTCGGGGACGTACCGCGTGCCCAGGCCGGCGTCACGCGACCGCAGGGCGAAGTCGGTCTCCTCCGAGTAGAGGAAGAAGAACTCGTCCCACGGCCCGCACCGCTGCCAGCTCTCGGCGCTGACCAGCATCGTGGACCCCTCGGCCCAGTCGGTCATCCGCTCCTCGGCGTAGAGGCGCTCGTCCGCGACGACCTCGCCGATCAGCGGGAACCGCCCGGCCCGGCGGGCACCGAGGAACGCGTCGCCCAGGGCCCGCAGCACGCTCGGCTCGCGCCGCATCGTATAGATCAGTCGCCCGTCGCCGTCGACGATGTTGGGCACCGCGATCCCGGTGCCCGGCTCGTTCAATGCCTGTAGCAGCCGCTCCACGCAGCCGGGCGTCAGCCGTACGTCCGGGTTGAGAACGAGAATCGCGTCGTGGGCCGGTGACGCGGCCACGGCCGCGTTGATCCCGGCGGAGTAGCCCGCGTTACGGCCCATCTCGACCACCGTCGCCTCCGGCGCGAGCCGGCGCACCGCCTCGACGCTGCCGTCACGGGAGTCATTGTCAGCGACAGTGAGGTGCCACTTCACGCCCTGCAGGCCAACCCGGAGGCCGTCGATCAGGTCGGGAAGCAGACGCTCGCTGTTGTAGGTGACGACCGCTACCAGAACTGTCATCGGGGGGCCAGCCTCGCCTTCAAACCGCGGAGCACCTGGCCGGTGCGCCCGCTCTTGAGCTTCTCGCCGAGCACGCCCTGCTTGACCGACCGGGACAGCGCGGACTGGGTACGGCGCGCGGTCGTGACCGTCCACGACCGTCCGACCCGGCCCGCGGCGACCGGCGTCTCCGCGTTCATCAGCCGGGTCTTGTAGAGCGCCTCGGACTTGCCGAGGTCGATCGAGCGGATGCCGTCGGCGGCGCCGGCCTCAGCCATCCGCAGGCACAGCAGGATGCCGGCGGAGTAGCGGGACAGGTCGACGTCGTAGGACGGGAACCAGTAGGCCAGCACCGACCGGCTGCGCAGGCCGAGATGCGCGGCCACGGGGCGGTCGTCGGCGTACACCGTGGAGACCACCGCGCGGCAGCCGTCGGCCTTCGATGCCAGCAGTTCCTCCAGCACGCCGTCGATCCAGCCGACGGTGAACCGGTCGTACTGCTGGGTGCGCCGGTACTGGGCACTCTTCCACTCCCGCAGCGCGGCCAGCGCGGCCGGGTCGGTGTCGTCCCACTCGAAGCGCTCGGCACCGATCTCACGGACCATCTTGCGCTGCTTGCGCAGTGTCTGCTTGACGACGTCACCGGCGCGGTTGCGATCTTCGACGTACGCCGCGTAGCCGCCCTCGAGACTCATCAGCGGCGAGGGGATGCGCTCGGAGTGGAAGCGCTCGAAAGGCCGCTGCTCCGCCATCAGGTGGTCGAACTCCCAGACCGGCAGGCGGCAGGCTTTGAGCAGGCCGACCGCGTCCCACTCCAGCCCCTGGCGGTACACGAGTCCCTGGCAGTCGGTGATCCCGGCGCCGATCGGCACGCCGACCACACGCCGGCGCACCTCGAACGGGAAGAACCCGGCGACGCCACCGGAGTCCTCCAGAACAGCAACGCGGGCGGCGGGCCGCTGATGGGCGACGGCCAGGGTGAACTCGGGTGCCAGGAACGGATTCTGCAGTCGCGGCTGGTCCTCCTGGAAATGCCGCCAGGTGGCCAGTTCGCCCGGGCCCAGCTCGTCGGGGCGGACCACGGTGATCTTCACTTCTGTTTCGCTCCTTGCATTGTTCGGCGCTCGGGGAGACCGGTGCGCCGGAGTGCGGTCAGTACGCTCCGGAGCTGCGCAACACCGCGCTGACCGTACGGAAGAGGATCGCGAGGTCCATCGCGAGCGACCAGTTCTCCACGTAGGTCAGGTCGAGCCGGATCGACTCCTCCCAGGACAGGTCGGAGCGGCCGGAGACCTGCCAGAGACCGGTCAGGCCGGGCTTGACCACCAGGCGGCGCAGCATGTCGGCCGGGTAGTCGGCGACCTCCCGGGCCAGTGGCGGGCGCGGGCCCACCAGCGACATGTCGCCCTTGACCACGTTGACCAGCTGCGGCAGCTCGTCGATGGAGAAGCGGCGCAGCCACTTGCCGACCGGGGTGACGCGCGGGTCCTCCCGCATCTTGAACAGCGCGCCGTCGGTGTCGTTGAGGTCGCCGAGCTCGAACAGCCGCGCCTCGGCGTCGACCTGCATGGTGCGGAACTTGTAGAGCATGAACGGCTTGCCGTCGCGCCCGACCCGTTCCTGCATGAAGAAGGCCGGGCCCCGGCCCCGTGGACCGAACCGGACCAGCAGCGCGACCACGGCGAGCATCGGCGACGCGAGCAGGAGCAGCATGATCGCGCCGACCCGGTCGAAGATCTCCTTGATCACGCGGGCGCTGCCCTTGAGCCGGGGGTGCTCGACGTGCAACATCGGCAGGCCGTCGACCGGCCGGATGGTGGTACGGTCGCCGGCCACGTCGACCAGGGTGCTGGCCACGATCAGGTCGATGTCGTCACGTTCCAGCTTCCAGGCCAGCCGCCGCACAGCGGGACCGTCGATCTCGGGGCAGGAGAGGACGATCACGGTGTCCGCGTCCGAGCGGGCCACCGCCGTGGCGACATCGTCGAAGGTGCCGTAGATCGGTGGCATGCCGGTGACGGCCCTGGTGCGGGGCGGGCCGGGCGGCAGGCAGGCGCCGATGACCCCGAGGCCGTGGTAACGCTCGCGGCTGAGCCGGCGGGTCATGTCGAGCACGGCGCGCTCGTGACCGACCAGCACGACGCGGTGCAGACGCCGCCCGCTGGCCCAGGCGCGGTGCAGCCGCTGGCGGTAGAAGAAGCGCGCTCCGAGGTCGA
The DNA here is from genome assembly GCF_040639655.1 of Actinoplanes sp. NPDC023801. Lineage (NCBI taxonomy): Bacteria > Bacillati > Actinomycetota > Actinomycetes > Micromonosporales > Micromonosporaceae > Actinoplanes > Actinoplanes sp. NPDC023801. The sequence goes on from NZ_JBFAAI010000002.1 coordinate 489,043, forward strand.
CCAGGATCGCCAGCGGCATCATGATGCTGACGTAACCGCGCGCGAGACGCAGATCGAAAGCGAACGACACGATGGCGAGACCGGCGGTCAGCGCCAGTCCCGCACGGAACACCCGCGCATACTCCTCGGTGCCCACGAAGAGGTGACGGGGCTCATACGCCCGGTTGAACGCAAGGCAGGCGATCCAGGCGAGCGGAAGAATCAGGGTCAACAGAAGGTAGTCGCGCTGATGCGGTTGAACCCCCTCGGCGCCGAACCGGAGCAGCAGCGCCCACGACGCGGCAGTGAGACCGACCACGTAGTCGATGACGTAAAGGGACCAGGCATAGCGACTCTGCCACCCGGTACGAGCCTTGGTGGCCCGCGACCGGGCCTTGAGCTGCGCGGCTGTCGCCGCGAGATCGACGGTCTCGACTGATTCAATTGTTCGCACGCCAGGCCCCCATCGTCGGCTGCGACCGACTCATGATGATCCACATGTGAAGGTGTGCTCGGACACACCGACCAGAAACGCCCCTTGGCGGAAACCACCGAGACACACCAGACAGACTGTCAATGCGACCACGATCGCGCTACATCTTTCCGTTCGACAGGCATGGCGATTCGGAGGATGCGGGAGGGCGCGGGACGCGAGTGTCCAAGTTGGACCGTCGAGGCGCTCGGTCTATCGGTTGTCGTCAATCTGACGCAGAGATTCGACATAGTTACGACAAGCGTGGTAATCGGGCAGCAAACCTTTCGCGCCGGCCTCCGCGAGACCGGGAGCCACGGCATCCTTGCCGGACAGTACGGGGTCTGACACCGGCCAGGCAATCCCGAGTCCAGGATCGAGCGGGTGCAGTCCGTGTTCGTGTCCCGGCCGATAGGTGGAAGAGCACAAGTAGGCCACGGTGGCCCCCTCGGTCAGGGCGCAGAAACCGTGCCCCAGGCCCTCGGCCAGATAGACGGCCCGCCGGTCCTCATCGTCCAGCCGCACAGCCTCCCACGTACCGAAGGTGGGCGATCCGACGCGAAGGTCGACGATCACGTCGAGCACCGCGCCCGAAACACATGTCACGTATTTCGCCTGCCCCGGCGGCACGTCGGCAAAATGAATGCCGCGCACCACACCCCGCGCCGACGTCGACAGATTGGCCTGAGCCAGGTCGAGCCGATGCCCGACCGCCTCGGCCAGGGCGTCGAACCGGTACCACTCCAGGAAGCGGCCCCGATCGTCACCGTGCTGCACCGGGGTCACCTCGAAGGCGCCCTCGATACCCAGCGGGCGGATCTTCACCGCACACCGCCGTCCAGCAGACGCACCAGGTACTGGCCGTACCCGCTCTTCAGCAACGGCTGCGCCACCTCGCGCATCTCGTCGTCGGAGATGAAGCCGAGCCGCCAGGCCGCTTCCTCCACACAACCGATCTTCAAACCCTGCCGCTCCTCGATCACCCGGACGTACTCCGAGGCCTGGACCATGGACTGGAACGTGCCGGTGTCCAGCCACACCGTGCCACGGTCCAGGACCGTCACCTCGAGTCGCCCCTGGCGCAGATACTCCTCGTTCACCCCGGTGATCTCCAGCTCGCCGCGGGCGCTGGGCTCCAGGTTCTCGGCGATCTTCACCACGTCGGCATCATAGAAGTAGAGGCCGGGCACCACGTACGTCGACTTGGGATGCTCCGGCTTCTCCTCGATCGACAGCACTTTGCCCGATTCGTCGAACTCGACCACTCCGTACCGTTCCGGGTCCGCCACCGGATATGCGAACACCCGGCCCCCGGACAGGTCACCGAAGCGGGCCAGCTGCCGGCCGAGTCCGACGCCGTGGAAGATGTTGTCCCCCAGGATCAGCGCCACCGGCTCGTTCCCGATGAAGTCGGCGCCGATCCGGAACGCCTGAGCGATACCGTCCGGTTTGGGCTGAACCGCGTACCGCAGGTCGAGACCGAACCGGCTCCCGTCACCCAGCAGCCGCTCGAAGTGCGGCTGATCCTCCGGGGTGGTGATCACCAGGACTTCCCGGATACCCGCCGACACCAGGGTCGTCAACGGGTAGTAGATCATCGGCTTGTCGAAGATGGGCATGAGCTGTTTGGACATGGCCATGGTGATCGGCCAGAGCCTCGAACCGGTACCACCGGCGAGCAGAATTCCACGCACCGGCTGACCCTAAACAGTCGGCGCTTGCGTCTACACTCGCCACCCGTGCAGATTTTCGTAACCGGTGGTGCCGGCTTCATCGGATCGGCCTACGTCAGGGCCCTCTTGCAGGACGAGTACGCCGGTGCGACTGGTGCCTCGGTGACCGTTCTGGATCTGTTGTCCTATTCAGGTAATCGCGACAACCTCCCCGTGTCGGATCCCCGACTGCGATTCGTGCAGGGCGACATTTCCGATTCCGACCTGCTCCGGGAACTCCTTCCCGGACATGACGTGGTAGTGCATTTCGCCGCCGAATCACACGTGGACCGGTCCATTTCGGGCGCTATGCCGTTCGTCACAACGAATGTGCTCGGCACCCAGGTTCTCCTCGACGCGGCCCGGGCCGCCGGGGTGGGACGGTTCGTCCACGTCTCCACCGACGAGGTGTACGGCTCCATCGACTCCGGCTCCTGGACCGAGACGTGGCCCCTGGCGCCCAACTCGCCGTACGCCGCCTCGAAGGCCGGCAGCGACCTGATGGCCCTCGCCGCCCACCGCACCCACGGCATGGACGTCGTCGTCACCCGCTGCTCCAACAACTACGGGGACCACCAGTTCCCGGAGAAGGTCATCCCGCTGTTCGTGACCAACCTGCTCGACGGCAAACCGATCCCGCTCTACGGCGACGGCGGCAACGTCCGTGACTGGCTGCACGTCTCCGACCACTGCCGCGGCATCCAGCTAGTCCTGGAGAAGGGCCGGGCCGGTGAGGTCTACAACATCGGCGGCGGCACCGAGCTCACCAACCGCGAGCTCACCGAACGCCTCCTCGCCGCATGCGGCGCCGGCTGGGACATGGTCCGGCAGGTCCCCGACCGCAAGGGACACGATCGCCGCTACTCGCTGGACATCACCAAGATCGGGCAGGAGCTCGGGTACGAGCCGCAGGTCTCGCTCGACGAAGGCCTCGCCGCGACCGTCGCGTGGTACCGCGACAACCGCGCCTGGTGGGAGCCGCTCAAGTCCCGGGCCGGCCTCTGATGCCGTCATCCGCGACGTCCGCTCCGGTGTCGCCGGCCGGCCCCGCCGACGGGCGGCCCCTGCGATGGCTCATCACCGGTGCCGGCGGGATGCTCGGCCACGACCTGCGGAAGGTCTTGTCCGAACACGGCGAGACCGAGGTGGTCGCGGCCACCCGCGACGACCTCGACATCACCTCACCGTCACAGGTCCGTGACGCGGTGGCCGGCGCCGATATCGTTCTGAATGCCGCGGCCTGGACGAATGTGGACGGCGCCGAGGATGACGAGGAAGCGGCCACCGCGATCAACGGCCACGCCGTCGCACTCCTCGCCGCCGAAGCCGGCAAGCGCCTCGTCCACGTGTCCACCGACTACGTGTTCGACGGGGCCGCCACCTCGCCGTACCCGGAGGACACCCCGCACGCCCCGATCAACGCCTACGGGCGCGGCAAGGCGGTCGGCGAACGGGCCGTACTGGCCGCCGGCGGCTATGTGGTCCGGACCGCCTGGCTCTACGGCGAGCACGGCCCGAACTTCGTCCGCACCATGCTCCGGCTGGCCGCCGACCGCGACACCCTCGACGTCGTCGACGATCAGCTCGGTCAGCCCACCTGGTCGTACGCCCTGGCCCAGCTCCTGGTCGACCTGTCCCACGCGGCGCTCTCCGGTCGCGCTGCGCCCGGCGCGTACCACGGCACCGCGGCCGGCTCCACCAGCTGGTTCGGCCTGGCCCGCGCGGTTTTCATCGAGGCGGGACTCGACCCGGACCGGATCCGCCCGACCACGAGCGACCGCTTCCCGCGCCCGGCCCGGCGCCCGGCATACAGCATCCTGGGCCACGCCCGCTGGTCCGGGACCGGCGTCGCCCCGCTGCCCGAATGGCGCGGCATGCTGACCCGGGCCATGCCTCTGTTTCTTCCCTGACCCTCCTCCGGCCGGCTGCGGTCGTCGCGCGCCCCGCCCACGGATCCGACTTCCTGGAGGTCACCGCATGACCAGCGTCCCCAGCATCGACCCGCGCACCGGTGAGACGACCGGGATCGTGGCCGAGGAGACCACACCCGAGCAGGTGGACCGGATCTGTTCGGCCGCCCTCGCTGCCGCCGGTCCTCTCGAGGAACTCGGCCGTGCGGCGCGGGCATCGCTGCTCGACGACCTGGCTGGCGCTCTGGAGACGAACCGGGAACGGATCGTCGAGGTCGCCGACCGGGAGACCGCACTCGGCGCCGGCCGCCTCCATGGTGAACTGACCCGCACCTGCTACCAGCTGCGGCTCTTCGGTGAGGTGCTGCGTGACGGCGGCTACCTGGAGGCGACGATCGACCACGCCGGGGACACCCCGATGGGTCCGCGTCCCGACCTGCGCCGGATGCTCGTACCGATCGGCCCGGTAGCCGTCTTCGGGGCCAGCAACTTCCCGCTCGCCTTCTCGGTGCCCGGCGGCGACACCGCCTCCGCCCTGGCCGCCGGCAGCCCCGTCGTCCTCAAGGCACACCACTCGCACCCCGCGACGTCGCAGCTCTGCTACGAGATCATGGCCGGGGCGGCCCGGAGGTCCGGCGCCCCGGACGGCACCCTCGGCATCGTGCACGGCCTCGAGGCCGGAGCCGGCCTGGTCGCCCATCCGGCGATCCGCGCGGTCGGCTTCACCGGCTCGCCGGGTGGCGCCAAGGCGCTGCTCGCGATCATCGAGAAGCGACCGGAGCCGATCCCGTTCTACGGTGAGCTGAGCAGCCTCAACCCGGTCGTCGTCACGCCGGCGGCCGCCGCCGACCGCGGCGAGCGGATCGGCGCCGACTTCGCGGCCTCGTTCACCCTCGGCGCCGGCCAGTTCTGCACCAAGCCCGGACTGCTCCTCGTCCCCGCCGGACCCGACGGCGACCGGGTCGTCACCGCCGTCCAGGAGGCGATCTCCGGTCTCGAGCCGATGACGATGCTCAACGCCGGCATCGCCGCCGCCTACCAACAGGGCACGGACGCGCTGCGTGCCGCACTCACGGCCTCGCCCGCCGACGGCAGCCTCCCGTCCGGCGGCACGTCGCGGCCGGGCCGGGCGGCGCCGTACGTCTTCCTCGCGACCGCCGGCGACCTGCCGCCCGAGGCGACCGGGGAGTGCTTCGGCCCGGTCACCGTCATCGCCCGCTGGGCCGACGAGGCGGAGTTGTTCGCGGCCGTCGACGAGCTCCCGTCGTCGCTGACCGCGACCGTGCATCGCGGGCCGGGCGAGACCGTCCTGCCCGCCGAGCTCGCCCGCCGGTTCCGGCCGCACACCGGGCGACTCGTCTTCGACGGATATCCCACCGGCGTCGCCGTGTCGTGGGCCCAGCACCACGGCGGTCCCTGGCCGGCCACCAACTCCCAGCACACCTCGGTCGGCACCAGCGCGATCCGCCGTTTCCTCCGCCCGGTGACCTGGCAGAACGCCCCCGCCGACCTGCTGCCGCCGGAACTTCGTGACGAATACGACAGCCTTCCGCGCCGGGTCGACGGGGTGTTCCACCCGAAGATCTAGAGGTGGAACTGGACCAAGCGGCTCTGCTCGTCGCCGGCGGTGTCGGGTCCGGCCTGACCGGATCGATGGCCGGACTCGCCTCACTCGTCAGCTATCCGACCCTGCTGGCTGTCGGGCTTCCGCCGATCGCCGCCAACGTGACGAACTCGGTGGGGCTGCTCGCCAGCGGTGCCGGGTCCGCCGCCGGGTCCCGGCTGGAGCTTCGGGGGCAGGGCCGCCGGATCCTGCGGCAGAGCCTGTTCGCCCTGCTCGGCGGCACCACCGGCGCGATCCTGCTGTTGAACACCACGTCAGCGGTGTTCGAACGGGTCGTGCCGTTGCTGATCGCCCTGGCCGCCGGTGTCCTGCTGCTCCGCGATCAGCTCCGCGGCTGGTACACGAAGCCGAAAGCCCGGTTCGCGCAGCCACCGCTCGGTGCGGCGATCTTCCTCATCGGCATCTACGGCGGCTACTTCGGCGCCGCCGCGGGCGTTCTCATGCTGGCCGTGATGTCGATGTCGGTGGTGGAACCCCTCGCCGTGACCAACGCGGTGAAGAGCGTCGTCCTGGCCGCCTCCAACGGCGCGGCCGCGGTCCTCTACGCCGTGATCGCGCCCGTCCACTGGACGGCCGCCGCCCTGCTGGGCCTCGGGTGCCTCATCGGCAGCTGGATCGGTCCGTCCCTGGTCCGCCGCACCCCGGAGCGCCCGCTCCGGATCGTCATCGCTGTCGCCGCCCTCGGTCTGGCGGCCTACCTCTGGCGCGACGCCGTCACTTCCTGAACGTGGTGACGTCCGGGCGAGGCGCAACAGCTGTCACCAGTGTGACCATGGGTGGATGACGATCAGGGTCGCGATGTGGTCAGGTCCCCGCAACATCTCCACCGCGATGATGCGCAGCTTCGGCTCGCGAGCCGACACCGTCGTCTCCGACGAGCCGCTGTACGCCTGTTACCTGACCGCCACCGGACTCGACCATCCCGGCCGCGACGAGATCCTGGCGTCGCAGCCGCAGCGCTGGGAGGACGTCGCCGACGCGCTGACCGGGCCGATCCCCGGCGACCCGGCTGTCTTCTACCAGAAGCACATGACCCACCACCTGCTCCCCGGCATCGGCCGGGACTGGCTGGGCAAGCTCACCCACGCCTTCCTGATCCGGGACCCGGAGCACGTGGTGGCGTCGTACGCGAAGGTCCGCGGCGAACCCACCCTCGAAGACCTCGGCTATCCGCAGCAGGCCGAGATCTTCCGGACCTTCGGCGGGCCGGTCGTCGACTCGGCTGACGTGCTCCGCGACCCGGAGGGCATACTGCGGCGGCTGTGCGAGGGCCTCGGCATCGCCTTCGACCCGGCGATGCTCTCCTGGGTCGCCGGCCCGCGGCCGGAGGACGGCGTGTGGGCACCGTACTGGTACGCCTCGGTGCACGCCTCCGCCGGTTTCGGGCCCTACGACCCGTCCCCGGCCGACGTCCCGGACCGTCTCCGTCCACTGGTCGAGGCCGCCCGGCCGTACTACGACGAACTGGCCGCCCACCGCCTCACGGTCCAGGACTCCGTTCCCGCAGCGGCCGCCATGCCGGAGGCCGGGAGTGCCTCTAGCTCGGGGTACCGCCGGTCCGGTTGGCGACCGTCGTGACCAGGTCGCCGTTGTCGTCGTGCTTGGCGGTGCAGGTCAGAGCAACACTGCCGGGGACCGACGTGCCCATGCTCGTCATGGTGTATTTGCCGGAGCCGTTGACCTCGAAGCCGCCCTCGATGGCGAGGGGCTCCGCGACCTCGACACCGTTCAGGATGGTGACCACCATGCCACTGCCGGAGCTGTCCGCCCTCGCGTCGCGCGCGTTCATCTCGTCGAGGAACGCGGTCTCGCACGCGGTCCTGGCCTCCGCCGCGGTGGGGCCGGAGTCGCCGGCGAGCGCGAGGATGCCGGCGGCCGCGACCGCACCGAGTACGAGGACACCACCGGCGGCCCACGGCAGGACCTTCCGGATCCCGGACGGCGCGGCGTGCGACGGCGCTACGGGTGGGATCGCCGCGTAGGGCGACGGCCCACCCGCGCCGTAGGGGTTCGGCACCGCCTCCGGACGGGCGGGGTGGGGATGCGGCAAGGCCTGGGCGGCGGCCTGGACGTACTGGGCGTATTGCGCCTGCTGCGCCGCGTGGACGTCGTAGACGGGCTGCTCGGTGTACGCGGCTGTGTGCGGCTGGTTCGGCAACCCGTGAGTGGGCACGGCCTGCGGCGCATATGCCGGCGCCCCATGCGTGGCCGGCGCGGTCGCCGCACCCCCGTGCGTGGGCGGCGCGGTGCCCGCACCGTTGCCGTACTGCGAAGCGGCAAAGCCCGCCGGAGCAACGGCCGCCCCGCCGTACAAGGCACCGGCCGGAGCGACAGCCGTTCCGTCGTACTGAGAAGCGGAATAGCCTGCCGGGACCACCGCCCCGCCGCCGTTCTGGGAAGCCGAACAGGCCACCGGAACGACGGCCGTCCCGCCGTGCTCGGGAGCGACATGCGAAGTCGGCGTGGCGGGCGGCACGTTGTAGGCGCCCTGCGGGTAGGCCGCACCCGCGTGGACCGGGAGGGCCGACTCCGCGAAATCGTTGTGAGCCTGCGGAGAGAACGGCGGGGCGGTCTCGCCGGGTGGGTTGGCGGAGCCGTACTGCTCAAAGGGCATGGTCACGACGACTCCTCGTCAGATCGGGGCCGGCAGAGTTGTTGCCGGCCTCAATTTCGGTCGCCGGGTCCGCGATCTGAGTGGTCCCCGTACCGCCGCAAGGTTCAGACGTCGAGGAGGCGGGTGCCGTTGGCGGCGGCGTGCTCCTGATAGATCTTGGCGATCCGGCTGGTCAGCGGGCCCACCTCGCCCGAGCCGATGGTCCGGCCGTCGATCACGGTCACGGCGGCGATCTCGCCCATCGTGCCGGTGCAGAAGACCTCGTCGGAGGTGTACATCTCGGTCAGCGACACGTCGCGGACCACGGCCGGGATACCGTGCCGGGCGGCCAGGTCGAGGACCGTCTGCCGGGTGATGCCCTCCGGGCAGGCCGCCGTCGTCGGGGTGAGCAGGCCACCGCCGGCCACCGCGAACAGGTGGGTGGCGTTGGTCTCGGCGACGAATCCGCGCTGGTCGAGCATGAGGGCGTCGTCGGCGCCGGACGCGTTCGCCTCGATCTTCGCGAGGATCGAGTTGATCAGGTTGTTGTGGTGGATCTTCGGGTCGAGCACGTCCGGCGACGGGCGGCGGATGCTTGACGTCGCCAGGGTGAGCCCGGCGGTGTCGTAGACCGGCGGCTTGTGCTCGGCCAGCACGATCAGCGTCGGCCCGGACCGGTTGAGCCGCGGGTCCATGCCGCTGGTGACCTTGACACCACGGGTCAGGGTGAGCCGGATGTGCACGCCGTCGGTCATCTCGTTGGCCCGCAGCGTCGCCGTGATCGCGTCGATGATCGTGTCGTCGGAGGGGATGTCGGTGAACCCGAGAGCGAGCGCCGACCGTCGCAGCCGGGCCAGGTGCGGGACGAGCCCGAAGATCGCGCCACGGTACAGGCGGAGCCCCTCCCACACGGCGTCGCCACCCTGGACCACCGAGTCGAACGGGGAGAGTCCGGGCTGGTCACGGTGCAGCAGATTCCCGTTGACCCAGTAGAGGATGCCGGCGTTGCGCTCGTCGTACCGCTGAAGCATCGGCTCAGCATAGGCCGACCCGGACACGACAACGTGGTGACCTACGCCCGCATACGAGCCCCACCACACCGCAGCGGAGACGGGCGCGGGGCTCAGGCGCGGCCGCCGGGGATCGACACCTGGCGGCGGGCCAGGTCCTGCAGGATCTCGGTGGTGGCGGACGTGCCGAAACGTGTCACGCCGACGCCGGCCATCGCGATCATCGCGTCCAGGGTCCGTACCCCGCCGGAGGCCTTGACCTGCACCTTCGGGGAGACGGCCGAGCGCATCAGGGCGAGGTCGTCGATGGTGGCGCCCTTGGGCGCGAAGCCGGTGGAGGTCTTCACGAACGCCGCGCCGGCCCGCTCGGCGGCCCAGCAGGCGGCGAGCTTCTGCTCGTCGGTGAGGTACGCCGTCTCGAGGATGACCTTGACATGGGCGGCGCCGGCGGCCTTCACGATCAGGCCGATCTCGTGCTCGACGGCGGCGATGTCGCCGGAGCGCAGCCAGCCGATGTTGAGCACCATGTCGATCTCCTTGGCGCCCTGGTGCACGGCCAGTTCGGTTTCGGAGATCTTGACCGAGGTGGGGGTGTCGCCGTGCGGGAACCCGACGACGGTACCGACCATGACGTTGGTGCCGCGCAGCAGATCGACGGCGACGGTGACGTCGCACGGCCGGACGCAGACCGAGGCCACGTCGTACTTCCTGGCGACCGCGCAGCCCTCGCGCAGGTCTTCCAGGGTGAACTCGGGCCGGAGGATGGAGTGGTCGATCATCTTCGCGATCTGCGGCACGGTGAAGTTCATGGCATCGGACATTAGCTGTCTATACAGGTGGTTGTCTAGACAGTCTGATCGGGTCGGTAGGGTGTGCCTCATGTCCGGGGATCCCGATTTCTCGCCGCGCTACTTCCGCATCGAACAGGCGCTGCGCGCACAGATCGCCAAGTCCCGGCCGCACGATCCGCTGCCGTCCGAACCGGAGCTCGCCCGCGAGCACGGCGTCAGCCGGATGACCGCCCGCGCCGCGGTGACGCAGCTGGTCAACGACGGTCTGGTCTACCGGGCACCGGGCCGGGGCACGTTCGTCGCGGTACCCAGCGGGCCCCGCCGCGCCGACCATCTGATCCGGCTCAGCGAGGAGATCCGCAAGCAGGGCAAACGACCATGGGCCAAGGTGGTCGTCGCCGAACTGCGGCCGCCCACCGCGCTGGAGGCGACCCGCTTGCGGCTGCGCAAGGGCGACGTGTTCGCCATCCACCGGGTCCGGTTCGCCGACGACGAGCCGATCGCCTTCGAACGCGCCATCTATCCGGGCACGGTCGGTGACCTGCTGGCCGCAGATCTGTCCCGCTCGGTGCACGAGGCGCTGGTCGCGCTCGGGCACACCCCGGTCCACGGCACGTCCACCATCCGCGCCGAGCCGGCCACCGGTGAGGACGCCCGCGAACTCGGTGTCCCCGCCGGATCGGCGCTGCTGATCGAGGAACGGCTCATCCTCGACCAGCACGAACGGCCGCTGGAACTGAGCGAGTCCCGCTATGCCGGCGACCGCTACCGGCTAGACGTGGCGTTCGGCGTCGAGCCGCTCGTTCAGTAGGTGCAGCGGGGCCGCCCCCACTCCCGCCGCGTCGAGCGCGTCCCAGTAAGCGGCCGCGTGCTCCGGTGTCACCGGGCCGAGCACCGGCGGCAACCCCGGAACAGCGGCGTGCAGCAGTGACTCCAGCCGGCACGACGCCATCGACCCCGGCAGCTGATGCCGCAGGTCAGGCAGCCCTTCAGCCACCTCGTGCCGGGTCTGGCCACAGGCCAGCAGACCACCCCCGGCGATCAGCACATCGCCGCGGTCCCGCATCCGCGCCAGGGCGCGGCCGGTGTCGAAACAGTGCGGGAACGAGTCGTCGACGAGGATCGTGCCCGGCTTCAGGCGGTCGACGTCGAGTGTGCGCGGACCGCTGCTGGTGGCCGCGATGATCACGTCCGCGCGGTAGACGGCGTCCGGCTCGGTCGCCACCTCGGCCGGTACATCGAGTGTCGCGGCCAGCCGCGTCAGCCGGGCGGCCGCGGCGGGGAGATCGCACAGGATCAGTTCGGCCGGAGCCGCACCGCGGGCCAGCAGCAGGCTCAGCGACGAGGTGCCGATCGACCCCATGCCGAGCACCGCCACGACGCAACCGGCCGGATCGCGGTCCCGGGCGGCCAGGGCCGCCAGAACGGTGCGGACCACGGCGGCAGCGGTCACCGCATGACCGCTGGTCAGGGTGGCATCGGTTCTGATGTACGGGAGAACGGCCGTCCCGTAGCCGGTGCCGGCCGGGATCATGCCGGCCAGCGAGACGGTCCGGGCCCCGTGCCCGTGGGCCAGGTCGACCGCCGCCGCGGCGTGTTCAGCCAGGTCCGCGGCGCCCAGCTCGTCGGCGAACCGGGGCAGCGCGACGAACCCGGACCGGCCCAGCCAGGTTTCGGTGATCTCCAGCAGGCGTGGGCGGCCGTCCGGGAAGACCAGCCCGCGGACCGTCTCGCGGTCCAGCCCGGGCAGCATCCGCCGGATCTCCTCGGGCAGTCCGGTCCACTGCTCCGGCGCCGGCAGATAGCCGACCAGGGCCGCGTCCAGCGAGGTTCCCGCGGCTCGTCCCGCGGGTCCGGGCGACTCCTCGCGGGACGGCTTGCTCAGCCGCTCGAGATCGCCGGCGAGGGACGTGGCCAGGCGCTGCAGGTACGCCGCCGAATGGCGGGAACGCAAGGTCAGCCGGAGACCGCCGTCCACCGGACGGACCGCCAGCAGCACCTCCGTGCCCGGCGGAACGGCCAGCTCGGCGTCCGTGTCGTCCCAGGTCATCTCCAGCGTCTCGCCTCGCAGCGGTCCGAGCGCGCCGAAGTCCAGGTAGGTGAAGAAGTGCTGCCAGCCCCGCGGTGCCGTGAACGTCCGGGCACGGGCGTCCACCACGGCCGCGGCCACCTCGGCGACCCCGGCACCGGCACCGGGCCGGACGGCGACCGCCGTGGCACACGGCCCGAAGATTCGCCCCAGGTCGGGCAGCGCGTGATCACGGCCGGTCACTGCGACACCGATCACCGGGTCGGAACGGCCGGAGACCGCGGCGATCGCCCGGTGGTATGCCGTGAGCACCGGCACGAACGGCGTCACCCCGGCCGCGGCAGCCTGTTCCCGCAAGGCCGCCACCACCTCCGCACCGACCGTGAAACCGGCTGTCGTCACCTCTCCGCCCGCGGTCAACGGCCCGCCGTCGTGCGGCGCCACCTCGGGCGTCATCGATTCCAGCAACGCCACGTAGTCACGGAACGAGGCACGGACCGGTTCCGGCTCGGCCCCGTCATAGACGGCGAGCAGCTCCCGCATCAGCAGCGCCACGCTGTAGCCGTCGCCCACCAGATGATGCGCGTGGATCAGCAGGACATGCTCGTCCGGCGCGTACCGGAGCAGCCGCAGCCGCACCAGCGGCCAGGTCGCCGGATCGAACCGGTGTTCCCGCTCCCCGGCCAGTTCCTCGTCCAGGGGCCGGGGCGACGGCTCGTACCCGATGCTCATGGTCGTCGGCGGCAGCTCCCGCTGCACCGGCGGGCGCACGCCGGCTGGGAAGACCGTACGCAGCATGGGATGCCGTCCGGCAAGTACGTCCACCGCCCGCTGGAAACGCGGAAGGTCGAGCGGCCCGTGCAGGCGCGGCGCGGCGAGCCAGGTGGACGGCGTTCCGACCGCGTCGGCCAGCAGGAAACCACGCTGGGTGAGGGTGACCGGGAAGTCACCGCCGGAGGACCTCCCCGTGGCCGGCTCGGTCACGGCCGCGTCGATCACGGCGGCGAGCTCGGCGATCGTACGGTGCCGGTAGAGAACCGTGGGTCTCGGCAACGTGGCCCGGTGCTCGCCCAGAGTCGCGAACAGTTCCAGCACGCCGATCGAGTCCCCGCCGAGCGCGAAGAAGTCGTCGTCCCGCCGGACCTCCGGCACCCGCAGCTGTCGCGACCAGAGTTCGGCGAGCAGGCGCTCGGTCGGGGTGGCCGGTTCGCCGCCGCCCCGCAACGATGCCCGGTCGATCTTCCCGGTGACGGTCAGCGGCAGGTCCCCGGCGATCGTGATCCGGCTCGGCACCAGATGGTCCGGCAGCAGCGCCGACAGATGGGCCCGCAGCGTGGCGGAGTCCACCGACGACGACTGCACGCGGGCCACCAGCCGGCCGTCCTCGACCGCCACGACGGCCCGCTCGACACCCGGGTGCTGCCGCAGCACCGCCTCGACCTCGCCCGGCTCGATCCGGTACCCGTGCAGTTTCACCTGGTCGTCCGCACGCCCGCGGAACCACAGCAGCCCGTCGGCGTCGCGTACGCCCTGATCGCCGCTGCGGTACCAGCGCCGCCCGTCACGTTCCACGAACGCCGCGGCTGTCTGCTCCGGGTCGTCCAGATAGCCGTCGGCCAGGCCGGTGCCACCGATCCAGATCTCACCGGTGTCCCCGTCGGCGCACGGACGCCCGCCCGGTCCGGCGACCTCGACGACCACGCCGCCGACCGGCCGCCCGATCGGCAGCCGGGTCACATCGTCGGCGGGCCGCTCGGTGATCTCGTGCCAGGTCGCGTTGATCGTCGTCTCGGTCGGCCCGTACAGGTTGGTGATCCGCTGTCCCGGCCCGAACAGGTCGAACCATCGCCGCACGTGCGCCGGGGACAGTTCCTCGCCGCCGACGTGCACCAGGCGCAGCGTCAGGTCCGGCCGGTTCTTCTCCGCCGCGGTCAGCAGCCGTTCCCAGAGCGTCGGCACCGAGCTCCAGACGGTCACCCGGTCCCGTACCAGCCGTTCGAGCAGCAGTTCCGGGTCTCGAACCGTGTCCCGGTCCCAGGCGACCACGGTCGCACCGGCGAGCAGGGGGGCCAGCAGCTGGCGTACCGAGGCGTCGAAACAGATCGACGCGGTCTGCGCCAGCCGGTCGCCCTCCCGGTAGCCGAACGCGGAGATCGCCCAGTCCAGGTAGCCGGTCATCGCCCGATGGCTCACCGGGACACCCTTGGGCCGCCCGGTCGAGCCCGACGTGAAGATGACGTACGCCGTGCCGTCGCTCTCCACCGGCGGGACCGGCACCGGGTCCGGGCCGTCCGCGGACGTCTCCACCAGGTCGAACCCGCGCCCGGCGAGCCCGGCCGCGGCGTCCCTAGTCCCCTCGTCGCAGACGACCACCGAGACTCCGGCCCGGACGAGCAGCCCGGCCAGCCGGGCCGGTGGATGTGCCGCGTCCATCGGTACCCAGGCCGCCCCGCCCTTCAGAACGGCGACCAGACCGATCACGGTGTCCGCTCCGGGGCTGGTCAGCAGTCCGATCCGGCCCGACCGGCCGGCCGCGAGCCGCCGTGCGAGCCGATCGGAGGCGAGATCCAGCTCACGGTAGGTGAGCGGCACGCCGTCGGTGAGGACCGCGATCCCGGAGGGCGTACGCCGGCACTGCTCCCGGATCCGTCCGGCCACCGTAGTGGCGGGCGGCGAGTTCCCGGCCAGCGCCGTGATCTCCGCCAGGTGCTCGGCGGCGAACCGCTCGACGGTCTCCGGCCGGAACAGCGCCTCCGGATAGTTCCAGGAGAAGTGCAGCGTGCCGTGCGCCTCGAAGCAGACCAGGCCGAGCCGGGTCGCCGCCGTCGCCGTACCCGCGGTCGTGGCGAGCACATTCGCCGCGGTCCGCCCGGCACCGGGGAACCGCGCGAAGCTGAAACTCGCCGGACTGGCCGTGCGCGGGCCCGCCTCGCCGGCCGCCAGCATGCGCGCCAGGTCCACGGTGGACACCGAGCCGTGCCGCTCGGCCGTCAGCCACAGCTCCCGCAGCCGGCCGGCCAGCGCCACGGCGGACTCCCCCGGCCGCGTCCCGGCCAGCAGCGGAAGCGTGTCGGCGAACGGGCCGACCATCCGCTCCACCCCCGGCAGCCGCGCGGTCCGCCCGGCCCGGGCCACCGACACCGGTACCTCGTCCTGGCCGGTCCAGCGCGCGAGACACCGTACATATCCGGCCAGAAGGAGATGGAAGAGCGACACCCCGGCGGTCCTCGCCGTCGCGGTCAGCCGCTCGCTGACCCCGCTGTCCAACACCCTCTGATGTACGGAGTACGGGCCCCTTGGCTCACCATCCCCGGCGCTGTCCCTGTCTCCGTCATACGGCAGCCGCAGCCGTGGATACCCGGCGAGAGCCGCTCGCCAGTGATCGACATCGGTCGCCGCCGGTCCGGTCCGTACGCCCTCGTGCTCTTCGAAGGTCCGATCCGGAGCCGCATCGAGCGTGGCACCGTCGTAGAGCGCCCACAGTTCGTCCCCGAGGATCGCGAGGCTGTACCCGTCCGCGGCCGCATGGTGCGCCACCACGATCAGATGCGCGGGTTGCTCTCCCGCCACGACGAGCACCGCCCGGACGGGCCCCTCCCGTTCCAGGTCGAACACCCGGTTCCGCAGCTCGCCGTCCAGGTCTTCCACCCGCCGGCCGTACCCCACATCTGTTGCCGGCGCCCCGGAACCCGCCTCAGGTCCGGTCGGCGAGCCGGGCCGTCGGACGACGGTGAACCAGTCGGGATGGCCGGCGGACGGCGGCAGGATGTACTGGCCGTCCGTTCCGAGGCGCATACGCAGCATCGGGTGCCGTCGTTCCAGTTCGGCGAAGGCGGCGCCCAGCCGTTGTGCGTCCACCGGGCCGGCGAGCGTCTGCCGCACGTAGGCGTAGGCCGGCACCTCCGGATAGAGCCGCCCGGTCGTCACGAACGCCCGCTGGACCGGGCTGAGCGGGAACACGGAGCGCTCCGGTCCCGCCAGATGCCCGGCCAGCTCACCGATGGTCCGATGCTCGAAGAACAGGGTCGTCGAGAGTGTCCGGCCGAGCCGCCGCTCCAGTTCCTTGACCAGGTCGACGGCGGTCAGGGAGTCGAGTCCCAGCGCCAGGAACGGCTCGTGGACCCCGATCGAGCCGGCCTCCCGCTCCAGCGGACCGGCCAGCAGTTCGCGGACCACGGCGACGAGCGCGTCCCGGCCCGTGCCGTACGCCGGTGAGCCGGTGAGCCCCGGCGTGGCGACGCCGGACGGCACCCGAACTCGGTCGGACGCCACCCCAACCCGGTCGGACGGCACCCGGACCGGGTCGGACGGCCGGTCGATCGGATCCCGCGGCGCGTCCGCGTCGGCGGCCGGCGCGGTGACCAGGACCTGGGCGACGCCGAGAGCCGCGGCCGCCCACAGTGTCCCGGGGACCATCTCCAGTGGCATCGAACCGCCGGTCGGCGGCGACAGGGTGTGGGCCGCGGCGAGGCCACCGCCGGTGAGGGCGGGCAGGTTGACCGCCACGAACGGGCGGCCCGCGGCACGCTCGGCGGCCGCGAAAGAGTCCAGGAACAGATTGCCGGCCACGTAGTCACCGACCGCACCGGCCAGGCCCGGCAGCACCGACGAGACCGACGACAGCGCCACCACCAGCGGTCGCCGGTCGCCGAGCGCGCGGGTGAGCAGTATCGTCCCGCGGACCTTGGCGGCCAGTCCGGCGGTCACCTCCGGAGCCGTCCGGGCGCGGAGGCTGCCGGGGCTCACCGTACCGGCGGCCTGGATCACCACGTCGAACTCGCGACCGGCCACCAGCGCGGCCACGTCCTCGGCGACGGTCACGTCCGCCACCCGGTACTCGGCGGTGGCACCGAGACGGCGCAGCTCGTCGAGGAGCTCGGCCGGCTCGGCGGACCGGCCGGCGAGCAGCAGGCGGGGCCGGCCACGGCGGGCCAGGTCGCGGGCGATCCCGGCGCCGGCCGCACCGGCGCCACCGACGATCAGGTAGCTGCCGTCCCGCGGTGGGACCAGCGGGGCACCGGCCTCCACCGGCAGGAACGCGCGGGTCAGCCGCCGGCCGCCGCGCCAGGCGACGATCTCCGCGGGGCTGGGTTGCGGCGGGGTGGCTGACTCTCGTCCGATCGCGGCGCGACGGGCCTCGTCCGGGTCGGCGGAGCAGAGGTCGACGATTCGTACGCCGGCCCGGGGGTTCTCGTCGGCGAAGGCCATCGCCAGGCCGGCCCAGACGGCATGCGCGGGGTCCGGCTGATCCGGACCGGTCGCGTACAGGTCTCGGGTGATCACCAGCAGCGGTCCGCCGGAGGGCGCCGACGTGATCGCCGCGAGCGCTTCGGCGGCATCTGCAGACCCGGCGACCAGCACCGTCACGGCCGCCGACGCGGGGCCGGAGGCGGCGAGCGGCGTCTCCGTCCACACCGGGCGGGAGAGGACCGGCGCGAGCAGGCGGGAGACAGGCGGCGTGGATGGGGCGACGAGGGCCGGCGCGGGCAGGTCGCTGATCCAGTACCGGCGGCGCTGGAACGGGTAGGTGGGCAGCGGGACCCGGCGGGTTCCGGCGTCGAGACGAGTGCGGTCGAGCGGCATTCCGCGCAGCCACAGCGCACCGGCCGTGGACAGCAGCGCGACGGCGTCCCGGCCGGCGTGGAGGACGGGCGTACCCCGTACCGGAGAAGAAAGGGTGACCGAACCGCCGACCTCTACCATCGTGTCGAACCCGGCCGCGCGCAGCCGTTCGACGGCCGCCGCGAACCGGACCGGGCGCACCGCGTGCGCCGCCAGATAGTCACCGTCGAAAGCCGGTTCCCACTCCCCCGTGACGGTGCTGACCTGCGGAATCACTCCCGGCCGCGCGGGTGGCGCCGAACGCGCGAGGGCCGCGGCGACCGACGCCATGGCCGGTGAATGGAACGCGTGCGAGACCGCAAGCCGGCGGCTGACCACCCCGCGGCCGGCAAGCAGTCCGGCGACCGCCTCGATCTCCGTGTGCGAACCCGCAAGCACCACCCGGTGGGCGGCGTTCTCCGCCGCGACGACCACACCGCTATCGGTGCCGGCCGGGCGATCCGCACCGCTTGCGGCGGTCGGTGTGACGCCGTGCGCCGCGAGGATCCCGATCACGTCGGCTGCGGACGCGGCCACCGCGAGCATGGCACCCGGCGCGGCGAGGGCCGCGGTGAGGCGACCCCGTTCGGCGGCCAGCAGGACCGCCTCCACCGCGGTGAGGCGACCGGCGGTCACGGCAGCGGCGAACTCACCGACACTGTGGCCGGCGACGGCCTCCGCCCGGACGCCCCAGGCGGCCAGCTGCGCGGCCTGCGCCACCCCGAACGCGACCACCAGCGGCTGCGTCACCTCGGTGCGGGCCAGATCGGACACCGGGACGTCCGGGTCGGTGCACCACGCGGCCAGGGTACGTCCGGCGATCGGCCCGGCCGCCGCCGAGACCTCGTCGAGAACGGCACGGAACACCGGGGCGGTGGCGTACAGCTCCGCCCCTTGCCCGGGCCGCTGGCTCCCCTGCCCGCCGAACAGGAACGCCACCCGGGCGGGCCGGCCGAGCGGCGGACCGATCTTCGCGCCGGCGAGCCTCTCCGGCAGATCAGAACCGGTCAAGAGCGCGATGCGGTACGGGCCGTCGTCCCGCGCGGCGGCAACCGTGGCACACACGTCCGCCATCCGGAGTCCGGGATGTGCCCGCAGGTGGGCCGCCAGGTCCGTAGCCGCCGCCCGGAGCGCTTCCGCCGATCGCGCCGACAGGGTCAGCAGATGCGGCCGCCCGTCGTCCCCCGCGCCCCCGGCCTTCACAGCGGACGCGGCCTTCGCAGTCGACGCGGCCTTCGTGGCTGACGCGGCGGCCGGGGCGGCGGACGCTGCTGGAGTCGTCGGAGTGTCGGAGGCGACCGGAGCGGCTGCCAGAATCACGTGGGCGTTGGTGCCGCCGAAGCCGAACCCGTTGACCCCGGCGACCAGCGGCCCGGTCCACGGCCGTCGCCCGGCCGGCACCTCGAAGCCGGCGGCGGCCAGGTCGAACCGCGGTGACGGACGGTCGTGGTGCAGCGACGGCGGCACCTCGCGGTGCTGCAGCGCCAGGATGACCTTCACCAGCGCGGGCAGTCCGGCCACGTTCAGGAGGTGACCGATGTTCGTCTTCACCGAACCGAGCAGGCGCGCACGGCCGTCGCGGAGCGGCGGGAACACGTAGGCCAGTGACCGCGCCTCGATCGGGTCACCGACCGCGGTCCCGGTACCGTGAGCCTCCACATAGGTGACGTCCGCCGGGTCGACGCCGCTGTTGCGGTAGGCATCAGCGATCACCTCGCACTGGAGCAGCGGGTTCGGGGCCATCAGGCTGAGCGACCGGCCGTCGTTGTTGACCGCGGTGCCACGGACCACGGCCAGCACCTGCTCGTCACCGGCATCGGCGAGCCGCGTCAGGACGAGAGCGGCTCCGCCCTCCCCCGGTACGAATCCGTCGGCGTCCGCAGCGAACGCCCGGGACCGGCCGGTCGGCGACAGCGCCTGCGCCGCGCGGAGAAGCGACTCGCCGGTCCCGGTCAGGTTCAGGTTTACCCCACCGACGACGGCGACATCACAGTCCCCGGCGGCCAGGCTGAGACGTGCCAGATGCAGTGCCACCAGCGCGGACGAGCAGGCGGTGTCGACCGCGATCGCCGGACCACGCAGATCCAGCAGATGGGCCACCCGCGCCGCGATCAGATTCCGCAGGCCGCCGGTCAGCACATGCGCCCCGGATCCGGCCTCGCCACCGGCCTGGGCGACCAGTTCCGGATAGGCGCTCTCCCCCACAGCCGCGAACACGCCGACGCGTCGGCCCTTACGGCGCGGACCGGCGTAACCGGCTCTTTCGAGCGCCTCGTGTGCGAGTTCCAGGAAGATCCGGGCGTGCGGGTCGAGGAGGCGCGCCTCAACCTCACCGATCCCGAAGTATCCGGCGTCGAAGGAGGCCGGATCGGCGAGGAAGGCCCCGTACCCGCCGCCGGCCCATCGGGTGACCGCCGTGACGCTGTCCCGCCCGGCCACCAGGTTGTCCCAGAACTCCTCCGGACTGTCCGCATCCGGGAACCGGCAAGCCATCCCGATCACGGCGAGCTCACCGGCCCCCGGACCACTGCTCACCACAGGCCGCAATCCCGCAACACCGACCGCCGGCCCGAGCTCCGCCGGCGATCCGGCATCCACTGCCGGCCCCGCGTGTGCCACCGGCATCCCGTGCGCGGCCGCCCACGGTCGCTCGCGCTCAACAACAGCGGCTGCTTCCATCTCCTCGCCGGGTGGGGCGTGATCGACAGCGCCGGGCATTGCGCCGGGCCTGGCGATCCCGACGGCGAGCAGCCGGTCGGCGAGATCGGGAAAGGTCGCGCCATCCCGCAGCATCGCCGGATCGAGCGTACGGCCGAACGCGTCCTCCAACTCCGCCAGCACCTCCATCGCCTTGAGCGAGGAGCCACCGATAGCCATGAACCGGTCGTCCGGTCCGACGGTCTCCGCCGGTACGTCCAGAACCCGCGCCCAGATCTCCCGGATCACCCGCTCGACCTCGTCCCGGCTCAGCGGCACACCCCGCGACGACACCGAACCGGCCACGGCCACCCCCGGCTGGCCCGCACCGCTGCCTCCCGCGCCCTGAGACAACGGTGAACGCCAGCCGGGAAAATCCGGCTGGACACTGCCGCTGTCTCCAGCGGCGGCGAGTGGGTGGGTGGTGAGGCGGTCGCGGAGGGGCTGGCGGCGGAGTTTTCCGCTGGTCGTCCGGGAGAAGGCGCCGGTGGGGACCACCTCGGCGCGGACGTCGTCGTGGCCGAGGGCTTCGGCCACGCGGGACCGGACCAGTTCGGGCAGGGCGGCCGGGTCGCTGCGGACGGCGGGGGCGGCGATGAAGACGGCGACGCGTTCGCGGCCGTCGACGGGGTCGGTGGCGCCGACCACGGCTATCGGGCCGGGGGCCAGCCCGGGAGTCGCGGCGGCCACCTCCTCCAGGTCGGCGGCGTGGAAGTTGCGGCCGTTGACGAAGAGGACGTCCTTGTACCGGCCGGTGACGCAGAGACGGCCGGCGCGGAGGAAGCCGATGTCCCCGGTTCGCAGCCAGTCGGCGTCGAGGGCGTCGGCGGTGGCGGCCGGGTCACGGTGGTACCCGCGGGTGACGTTCGGGCCGCGCACCTGGAGGTGGCCGACGAGGCCGTCCTCCAGCACCGCGCCGGACTCGTCGACGATGCGCAGCTCGCAACCGGGCACCGGATATCCGACGTCCATGAACTGGACCACGGACGCGTCGGGTGCAGAGATGCCGGGAACCGGCGGGCGGGCGGGCGGAGGAGCAGGCAGGACCCCGGGCGAGAGGTCGGGGGCGGCGGGCGGAGCGGGCGGGACGGGGAGGGCCACGCCGCGGGAGAGGGCGGCCCGGCTCAGGCGCAGCGGGACGGCGGGCTCGCCGAGAGGGGGGCAGGCCACCGCGACGGTGGCCTCCGCCAGGCCGTAGACGGGCTGCATGGCCCCGGGTGCCAGGCCGGAGCGGCGCAGACGGGTCTCGAAGGTGTGCCAGACGGACGGGGAGATGGGTTCGGCGCCGACCATCAGCAGCCGGACGGTGCTCAGATCGAGCGTGTCCAGGACGTCGTCGGGGACCCGGCGGTTGACCAGGGCCAGGGCGAAGTTGGCGGCGGACAGGACGGTGGCCCGGTGCCGGGTGGCGGTTCGCAGCCAGGTGCCGGGGCGTTTGGCGAACGCCAGCGGGCTGATCCGGACCTGGCGGCACCGGCTGTAGAGCGGCGCCAGGTGGGTGCCGATCAGGCCCATGTCGTGGAAGTACGGCATCCAGGTGACGACGACGTCGGCGGGGGTCAGGGCTCCGGTACGGGTGGCCTGTTCCAGGTTGGCGACGACGTTGGCGTGGGTCAGTTCGACACCTTTGGGGGTGCCGGTGCTGCCGGACGAGAACTGCAGGAATGCGAGGTCGTCCGGACGTACCGGATGAGGGTTTTGCAGGGGGAACGCGGACCGGAGGTCGCGGGGGGACAGCAGGGTGCCGCCGGGCGCCGCGATGTCGCCGGCGGTGGGTGGCCCGCCGAGGTGGTGATGGACCGCGGCGAGGCGGTGTGCCTCGGGCGGGAGGGGCACCGGTACGACACCGGCCGCGACCGCACCCCAGAAGAGGCCGAGGAAGTCGGCGCTGTCGTCGGCGACGATCAGCAGCGGATCGCCGGGGCGGAGTCCGGCCTCGCGGAGGCCACCGCCGATGCGCAGCGCGTCGGCGAGCAGTTCGGCGTGGCCGGTGAACCGGTCGGCCGTGCCGACGTGCACCACGCCCTGACCCGGTGCCATGGTCGCGGCCCTGGTCAGCACATCGGTCAGCGTCATGATCATGACCCTATCGACGCCCGCAAGCCTCAGTTCGGCCGCCGGATGTCCGATCGGAGTGTTGTGCCGCATCTGTTCCTGCTGGCCAACATCATCATCATGGTCTCCTACTCGGCGATCATGGTGTCGATCGTGGTACCCGTGCACCGGGCCGGGCAGCTGGGATCGAACAAGCTCGCCACCGCCACCGCGATGATCTTCTTCAGTTGTGCGGTGGGGCACGGGCTCCACGCGGTGATGGCATACCAGGCACTGGCCGGGCCGCTCGGTCACCATCCGCCGGCGGCCGTTCTGAGCTGGTCGGCGGGGGCGGCGATCTGGGACGCGTGCACGGCGGCGGTGGGCATCTGGTACTGGAGCCTGCGGCGCGGGTACGGCGTGCTGCTGCACAAGGGTGCCATCTACGTCGACCCGTGGGGCCAGACGCGGCTGGACGAGGCGGACGCGCGGGAGCGGGCGGCCCGCGACCTGGCCGAGGCCCATCAGGCGACGCTGGCGACGGTCGCCGGGGACAGCGCCGACGCGATCATCGGGCTCACCCCGGACGGGGTGATCACCGCGTGGAACGGCGGGGCGGAGCGGATCTTCGGCTATCCGGCGGCGGAGGTGCTTGCGCGGCCGGTGACGGTGCTCACCGACGAGGCGGGTGCCGGGCAGCAGGCGGACATGCTGGCGCGGATGCGGGGCGGGGAGGGCAGCTTCTCGTACGAGGGCAGGCGGATCCGCCGGGACGGCGGCGCGGTCGAGGTGGCGTTCACCGTCACACCGGTCACCGATCCGTCGGGCGAGGTCATCGGGGTGTCGGTGATCGCCCGGGACGTGTCCGCGGCCAAGGAGGCGGCCGAGCGGGAGCGGGCCGTGCAGGAGCGCAGCGACCAGGCGAAACGGATGGAGAGCCTGGGCAATCTGGCCGGTGGGGTGGCGCACGATTTCAACAACATCCTGGCGATCATCGCGAACTACACGGATTTCGTGATCGACGAGACACGCGACCGGCCGCACGTGCAGGCCGACCTGGCGCACGTGCGGACCGCGGTGGAGCGGGCCACCAGCCTGACGAGGCAGCTGCTCACCTTCACCCGCGGCGACGCCGTCCAGCTGCGCGACGTCGACCTGAACGCGGCGATCGCCGAGGTGCACGCGGTGCTGGAGCGGACCATCGGCGAGCACATCACGCTGATCGCGGTGCCGGCACCGGCCCCGCCGACCGTGCACGCCGATCCGGGGCAGATCCATCAGATCCTGCTGAACCTGGCGATCAACGCGCGGGACGCGATGCCGGAGGGCGGCACCATCGTGCTGGAGGCGAACGTCGCCTCCCTGGACGGCGACGAGCTGAACATGCAGCCGCCGCTGCCGGCCGGGACGTACGCCCGCATGCTGGTCAGTGACACCGGCGAGGGCATGACGCCGGAGACCGCGGCCCGGATCTTCGAGCCGTTCTTCACCACGAAACCGCGCGGGCGGGGCACCGGGCTGGGACTGGCCACCGTGTACGGGATCGTCGCCGAGGCGGGCGGCAGCATCAACGTCTACTCCGAACTCGGCGTGGGCACCACGTTCCGGATCTATCTGCCGATCTCCGCCACGTCCCGGACGACCCCGTCGGCGAGCCGGTCCGGCAGCCCGCCGAGCGGGGACGGGCGCACCGTGCTGGTGGTCGAGGACGAGGTGGCGCTGGCCCGGATCATCACGCGGATCCTGACCGGCGGGGGTTATCAGGTCCGTACCGCGGGCAACGGTGTCGAGGCGCTGCGGATCTTCCATGAGCACGGCTGTGACCTGCTGCTCACCGACGTGATCATGCCGGAGATGACCGGTCCGAAACTGGCCGGGCTGATCCTGGCCGAGCGGCCGGACCTGCCGGTGCTGTACATGTCCGGGTACAGCAACGGGCTGCTCGGCACCACGCACGTGCTCGACGACGGCATCTCCTTCATCGAGAAGCCGTTCACCGGTGACGAACTGCTGCACAAGGTGTTCGCGACGATGTCGCATGACATTCGTCATGGGTGATCGCTGACGGTCGCGACTGCCCCCGGACGCGGAGATCGCGAACCATCGACGTATGAGCACACAGACGATCGAGGTGGGCGGGCTCCGCCAGCGGTACGGGGACTTCGAGGCCGTCCGGGGCATCGACTTCACCGTCCCGAGCGGCGGACTCTTCGCCCTGCTCGGCACGAACGGCGCCGGGAAGACGACGACCATGGAGGTCCTCGAGGGGTTCCGCCCGGCGGCCTCGGGGACGGTCCGGCTGCTCGGCGCCGACCCGTACCGCGATCGCAAGGTTCTGCGTCCCCGGGTCGGGATCATGCTCCAGGAGAGCGGCCTGATCGGCGACCTGACCGTGTCCGAGACCGTCGACCTGTGGCGGGACCTGCACACCGACCCGATCTCGAAGGACGACGCCCTCAAGAAGGTCGACCTGGCGGACAAGGCGGACACCCGCGTACGGCAGCTGTCCGGCGGGCAGAAGCGGCGGCTCGACCTGGCCCTCGCCGTCGTCGGCCGCCCCGAGGTGCTGTTCCTCGACGAGCCGACCACGGGCATGGACCCGGAGGCCCGCATCGCCACCTGGCGGCTGATCCAGGACCTGGTCGCCGGCGGCACGACGGTGCTGCTCACCACGCACTACCTGGAGGAGGCGGAGCGGCTCGCCGACCGGATCGCGATCATGCACCGGGGTGAGATCCGGATCGCGGGGACCGTACCCGAGGTGATCGCCGGTCACGGCGACCGGATCGACTTCCGCGTCCCGGTGAACACCCCGATCGACACGCTGCCCCGCATCGACGGTGCGGCCCCGGAGATCATCGTCGCCGACGGCCGGCCCACGGCCCGTTACGCGCTCACCGGCGGCGACCCGGACGGCCGCGCTCACCGCTCGGTTGCTGCCCTGCTGGCCTGGGCGGGCGCGCAGAACGTCACGCTGGACCGCCTGTCGGTCCGCCCCGCCTCCCTCGAAGACGTGTTCCTGAGCATCGTGGAGAACCAGTGAAGACCGACCTCGCGCACATCTACCGGCTGGCCCGGCTCGACCTGGGGCTGATCTTCCGGAACCGGTCCGCGCTCACCAACGCCGTCCTGATGCCGCTCGCTGTCACCGCGTTCCTGATCTTCTCGGCCCGGGAACAGGGCGACCCGGCGAACGTCGAGTACATCGTCACCGGCCAGATCGCCGGGCTCCTGGTGTACGCGCCGCTCGTCAACCTGGCCGGTTTCTACACCAGCCGCCGCGAGGAGCTCGTCCTCAAACGGCTGCTCGGGGGCCCGGCGTCGGCGACCGCGATCCTCGGTGGAAGCGCGGCCGGCGCCACCGCGGTCTATCTGCTGCAGGCCTTCGCGGTCGCCGTCACGGCGGTGGTGATGGGCTTCGGGCTGCCGGAGAACCCGCTGCTGGTCCTGGTCGCGGCGCTGGGTGGGGCGGCGGTGTTCGCGTTGCTGTCGATGACGATCTCCGGGGTCAGCTCCTCCGGTGAGCTGGCGCAGCTGGCGACCGTGCCGGTGATGCTCGGCTGCCTCATCCTGTCCCCGGTGATCGTGCCTGCCGACGCCTTCCCGGAGCGGCTCCGGCAGATCGCCGAGTACGTGCCCATGACACCGATCGCGGACCTGGTGCGGGCCGGTTACGGCGCGGCCTTCGAGTGGTCCTCGCTCGGTGTGCTGGCGGCGTGGATCGCGGTGGCGGCGGTGCTGGCCCGGCGGTTCTTCCGCTGGGACCCCCGTCGCGGCTGAAGATTAAGGTGTCGTCATGACCGGTGCCATCGATCGAGCTCGCCGGATCACCATGTGGAGTCTCGGCTTCAGCCTGCTCCTCGCCTGGTTCGGCGCCGCCGCCGGCATCGGGCTGGCCGTCACCGAGGACGGGGTGCATCCGGTCCGGCTGTCCGTCGCCGCCGCCGGGCTCACGGTCTTCAGCTGGTACGGGATACGCCTGACCCGCTCGGTGTCGATCAACTGGCCGCGGCACGCCCGCCGGAGCCGGGCCGAGATGGCGGTGACGGCTGCCGCGGCGGTGGTGGTCATGCTGGCCCAGGACGCCAGCCCGAGCGCCTGGGGCATGATCGCGGTCGGCTGGGTCAGCCTGGCCACGGTCCGCACCGGCCGGCTCATGACCGCCGTGCTGGCGGTCAGCACCATCGCGGTCTCGGTGGGTATCGCCGAGATCAACCCGGGCCTGCAGGCGCTACCGACCGAGGGCAACCTGCTCGTCTTCACGATCCTGTGCCTGACCCTGCCGTACGCGAACAAGCTCTGGATCTGGATTCTCGACCTGACCGAGCAGGCGCATGCCAGCAAGGACGCCGAGGCCCGGCTGGCGGTCACCGAGGAGCGGCTGCGGTTCGCGCGTGACCTGCACGACCTGGTCGGGCACAGCCTGTCGGTGATCGCCGTGAAGAGCGAACTGGCCGGCAAGCTCACCGCCATCGACGCGGGACGGGCGGCCGGGCAGATGGCCGAGGTCCGCGCCCTCGCCCAGGACAGCCTGCGCCAGATCCGCGAGGCCGTCCGCGGATACCGCATCCTCGATCTGGTCTCCGAGGTCGCCAGTGTGCAGGCGATCCTGGAGGCCGACGGGGTGCGTTGCAAGGTCGACCTGCCCGCCGCGACCGTCGCCCCGGAGGCGGCCGGCCCGTTCGCCTGGGTGGTCCGGGAAAGCGCCACGAACATCCTGCGGCACAGCACCGCCACCTGGTGCACGATGACGTTGCGCGCCGCCGACGGCTCAGCTGTCCTCGAGGTCGTCAACGACGGCGTCGGCGCCACGGCCGAACCGGGCGGGACCGGCCTGGCCGGGCTCGCCGAACGCCTGTCCGCGGTCGGCGGCTCGCTCACCGCCCAGCCCACCGGCGACGGCCGCTTCCTGGTCCGCGCCGTCGCACCCACCTCCGTCACGGGAACCGCCGCATGATTCGCGTTCTGCTCGCCGACGACCAGCACCTCATCCGGGAGGCGCTGGCCATGATGCTCGAGTTCGAGGAGGACCTGACCGTCGTGGCCCAGTGCGGCCGCGGCGACGAGGTGCTCACCGCGGTCGCCGCCCACGATCCCGACGTCATAGTGCTCGACATCGAGATGCCCGGCCTCGACGGCCTCACCGTCGCCGAACGGCTGCCCGGCCGCGCGATGCTGATCCTCAGCACCTTCACCCGGCCCGGTCATCTGCGTCGCGCCATCGCCGCCGGCGTCCGCGGTTTCATCCCGAAGGACTCCTCAAGCGCCGAACTCGCCGCGGCCATCCGCAAGATCCACACGGGTGGGCGGTACCTGGATCCGGAGCTCGCCGCCGAGGCGATGATGGCCGGTGAGAGCCCGCTCACCGACCGGGAACGCGACACCCTGGCCCTCGCCGCCTCCGGGGCCTCGGTCGCCGACATCGCCGCGCGGCTGCACCTGAGCGAGGGCACGGTCCGCAACTACCTGTCGAACGCGATCACCAAGCTGGGCGCCCCCAACCGCCTGACCGCCATCCACCACGCCCAGCGCATGGGCTGGATCTAGCCACGACTCCGTGGCGGAAGCGCACTGGCGCCGTTCCGTCACGACGGCGCGCGGCGGACCCGTCAGGTCGTCGGGCGACGCACATCGTCCGTACGGATGTACCGGCAGTGGATCACGAACCAATCGTCCGTCATACCCGTATCCGAATGGTGGAAAGTCGTCCAGGCAGCGACCATGCCTCGAGCAGCCATCAGGAGCGGCCATGGAGCAGAATGCCACGAGGCTCAAGGACGCGGAACCGGACTCCGGGCAAAACCTTTCAGTGACAGGCGCGGAGCCGAGGCCCCGGATCTCGCCGGATGCCGAGCCTACGTTCCGGCTCGATGGGCGCTACGAGGTGATGCAGATCGTCACCAACGGGTTGATGTTGGTGGTCACGGCCATGGCGACGATATTCGCGTTCTCCGCGCTGAACGAGCAACGAATCATCAACCGGAATCAGGCCGAGATGAATCGGAGTCAGCTGGAGCTCAATACCCTCGAGAAGGAGCGGGCCCAACGCCGGTACGCCTCGCGGGTCGCCCTGTGGTCCGACGACAGCATCCCCCTCCATTCCGATCCGAACGACATGACCGATGTCTACGTCTCGCGTCTTCAGAATCGGGCAACAGTGCCACTGACCTCGGTTTATCTGGCGGTCGATCTCGGCACTGGTACCAAATTCCACCAGATAGGCGATATCCGCCCCTGCTCCATCACCACCATTCGTCTCGGCATCGAGGGTGGCGACACCGACGGATATCGTACGGGGCAGAACATCGGCGACCCGGCCGTCTACTTCAACGACGTAGTGGGTTCCTGGTTGATGGACAGGAGTGGGCTCCGGCCTCAACCACTGCCGCAGGATGTGACGAGTCTCGTCGATCGGCGTATCGAGGTGAGCGCCAAGCCGGGGGAAGCCACCGACTGTGGTTCTGACTAGCCTGTGCCGGCATTGTCGAAGGCGGCGATCCTGCCGGGCAGCTCGGTGAGCGAGTCGATGCGCATCGTCGTGTCCAGCGTCGCCCGCGGATCGTCCTGGTGGATGAAGGCCCACGGTCCACGCCGGATCAGCGCCGTCCGGAAGCCGGCCGCGCCGGCCGGCAGCACGTCGTTCTCCAGACGGTCACCGACATAGAGCGTCTGCTCCGGCGGGAAGGGGACGGCGCCCGCGACCGCGTGGAAGAACGCGATGTCCGGTTTCGACACCCCCCAGTCCTCCGAGGTGCCGATCATGTCGGTCGGCAGGTCGAGCGCCCGCAGATCGAACCCGGCCCGGACCGGCTGGTTGCCGGCGATACCCACCCACAGTCCCGCCGCGCGCAGGGCGGTCAGCGCCGGCCGCACATCGGGATAGAGGTCGTCCTCACCGAAACCCTCCGGCTGTCCCGCGGCCAGCCGTTTCTCCCGCTCGACGGCGAGGTCGATCCCGGGCCGGAGAATCTCGAACGCCCGCCGATGGTCCTGCCCGGCGGCGATCACCGCACCGAAGACCGCCGAGAACGTGTGCCGGGGCACGCCGAGCCAGTCCGCCCACTCCCCGAAGATCCGGCTCTCGTCGACCAGGCACTCACCGACATCGAAGACCACCGCACGGATCATCCCGTCAGCTTAGGTTCCGGACGGCTCCCTGTGAGCCCCGCCGGTTCCGCCGATCAGGCGGGTTTGATCTCGACGGGGATGCCGTTGAGGACGCTGTTGCCGGAGAGCGGGTCGATGACCAGCTCGTCGGTGAGCACGTTGGAGTTGACGCCCGGCACGGTGGCGGCCACCGACAGGCGGGTGCCCGGGACGTCGTGCCCCCAGCCGTGCGGGAGGCTGACCACGCCCGGCATGACCCGGTCGGTGACCTCGACCCGTACGGTGAGCCCACCGGCCCGGGAGGTGACCTGCGCCGCGTCGCCGTCGCCGAGTGACAGCCGTTCCGCGTCGGCCGGGTTGACCTGCAGGGTGCAGCGGTCCCGGCCTTTGATCAGGGCCGGCACGTTGTGCATCCAGCTGTTGTTGGAGCGCAGATGCCGTCGCCCGACCAGGACCATCTCGTCGCGGCGCCGGTCCAGGGCGGTGAGCAGCCGGGCCGTCTCGCCGGCGAACGGGGCCGCGAAGAGCTCGACCTTGCCGGAGGGGGTGCGCAGCACCGACGGAATGCGGGGACGCAGCGGCCCCAGATCGATACCGTGCGGGTTGTCGATGAGTTTCCGCAGATTGAGGCCGTCCGGCCGGGCGCCGAAGCCGTCTCCGTAGGCGCCGGTGCGCAGTGCCACGTCCAGCAGCCGTTCGGCCGGGTGGTCGCCGGTGACGGCGTCGTGGTGCTCGGCGGGCACCCGCTCCAGGGCCCGCTGGAGCAGGAAGTCGTGCAACAACGACGGATCCGTGTCGGGCTGTCCGGAGAGGATCAGGGTGAGCCGGGCGAGGATGTCGCACTCGTCGGGCACGTCCGGGCCGGGCGGCAGGACCGGCGGTGAGTACGCCGCGAAGTTGCGCACCGCCAGCGCCAGGAACGAGAAGTCGTAGTGTCCCTTGCGCGCCGGGTCGGTCGGCGGCAGCACCACGTCGGCGTGCCGGGTCGTCTCGTTCAGGTAGGGATCGACGCTGACCATGAAGTCGAGACCGGCGAGCGCCCGGTCGAGCCGCCCGCTGTTGGGGGCGGACAGCGCCGGGTTGCCGGCGATCGTGATCAGGGCGCGGACCTGCTCGTCGCCGGGGGTCTCGATCTCGTCGGCGAGGGTCGCGACCGGGAGTTCGCCCTTGACCTCGGGCAGTCCGCGGACCCGGCTGTGCCACCGGCCGGTGCGGAAACCCTTGCCCCGCTTCGGCTCGTCGCTGAGGTGGGGGGCGAGCGGGAACATCACACCACCGGGCCGGTCCAGGTTGCCGGTCAGGATGTTGACCACGTCGACGAGCCAGCTGGTGAGGGTGCCGAACTCGACCGTGCAGGTGCCGATCCGGCCGTAGACGGCGGCAGCCGGGGCGGCGGCCAGCTCCCGGGCCAGGCCACGGATCCGGGCGGCCGGGATACCGCAGGCCCCGGCGACGCGTTCGGGGGTGAACGGCTCGGCCAGCTCCCGCACCAGTTCGACGCCGGAGACGTGCCCGGCGAGGTCACCCAGGTCGGTCAGGTCCTCGGCGAACAGCGTGTGCACGATGCCGAACAGCAGGTACGCGTCCGCGCCGGGGCGGATGAACAGGTGCTCGTCGGCGTGCGAGGCGGTCACCGTACGGCGCGGGTCGACCACCACGAAACGGCCGCCGCGCGCCTGCAGCGCCTTGAGCCGCCCGGGGAAGTCGGCCGCAGTGGCGAGGCTGCCGTTGGACTCCCACGGGTTCGCGCCCAGGATCAGCATCAGGTCGGTGCGGTCGATGTCGGGCACCGGGATGGTCAGCGGGTTGCCGAACAGGTGGCCGCAGGACACGTGTTTCGGCATCTGGTCGACGGTGCTGGCGGAGTACACGTTGCGGCTGCCGAGCGCCCGGATCAGCGGCGCGACGTAGAGGCCGCCGGACATCGTGTGGACGTTGGGGTTGCCCAGGTAGACGGCGAGCGCGTGGGGGCCG
This sequence comes from Actinoplanes sp. NPDC023801, assembly GCF_040639655.1. NCBI lineage: Bacteria > Bacillati > Actinomycetota > Actinomycetes > Micromonosporales > Micromonosporaceae > Actinoplanes > Actinoplanes sp. NPDC023801. The sequence goes on from NZ_JBFAAI010000002.1 coordinate 520,576, forward strand.
TACCGCTCGAGGATCTTGCGAAGGCCGGCCCGGACCGCGTCGAAGGCGGCGTCCCAAGTGGCCTCCCGGCCGTTGACCAGCGGCTTCCGCAACCGGTCCGGATCGTCGTTGAGCTGCCCGAACATCGCGCCCTTGGGGCAGACGAAGCCGTGGCTGAAGACGTGTTCGCGGTCGCCGCGGGCGGCCACCACCCGTTCGCCGTCGACCGTCAGCTCGAGGCCGCAGGCGGCTTCACAGAACGGGCATGTCCGGTACGCGGTCCGCGGCATGGCAGCCTCCCATCATTGGGTTACTGGCCGGTATCCTGCCACGCGAGCCGAAAGATCGCCCCTACTGCCGGACATGTTGCAGGGTGGACCCCGTGAACTCCGACGCGCGCCGGGCGCGGTTCGAACGGCTGGCGCCGGTGGTGATCGACGCCGTCCGGCGCTATCTGGCTCGCCGCACCGACCCGGCGACCGCCGACGACGTGCTCTCCGAGACCCTGCTGATCTGCTGGCGGCGGCTGGACGAGATGCCGGCGGAACACCTGCCGTGGGCGTACGGTGTGGCCCGCAACTGCCTGGCCAACGCCGAACGCGGGCAGCGCCGCCAGTTCCGCCTGCTCGCCCGGATCTCCCGCCTCGACCCGCGGCCGGCCGTGCTCGACGGGCCCGCCCCGCCGGACGGCGACCTGGAGCGGGCACTGCGGTCGCTGACCGCGAAGGAGGCCGAGATCCTGCGGTTGTGGGCGTGGGAGGACCTGGCCCCGGCCGCGATCGCCGTGGTTCTCGGCATCACCGCGAACGCGGCGTCGATCCGGCTGCACCGGGCCAAGGACCGACTGCGAAAGACGCTCACCGCTTCCGGACATGAGCAGTCGACAGAGGGGAGCCGGCCGTGACCGACGACGATCTGCGTGCCCGGCTGCGCCACGCCGACCCGGCGGCGTCGCTGGAACCGGCCTCCCCCGACCAGGTCGTCCATCTTGTGGAGGAAGCCATGTCCGGTACGACGCGCCGCTGGACCCTGCCCGTCGCCGCCGCCCTGGTGCTGATCGCCGGCGGAGCCGCGTGGGCGGTGACCAGGCCGGCGCCGCGGGAACCGGTGCCGCCGCCGGTCGCGGCCGCGTCCGCGCCGGTGCCCGGTGTCGTCGTTCTCACCGCCACGGGCATGCAGGCCAAGTGCCGTGAACCGGAGCCGCAGCGCCTCGCGGAGTCCGCCGATTTCGCCTTCGCGGGCACCGTACGCACGATCGAGGACGGCCGTGTCACGCTCACGGTCTCGCGTGTGTTCCGGGGTGAGGTGGTGGGCAGCGTCCAGGTGGCCCAGAAGGGGGAGAGCTCCGAGCAGATGCTCGGCAGCGGGAAGTTCGAGATGGGCCGGGAGTACCTGGTGGCAGCCGCCGACCACACCGTGATGATCTGCGGCTACAGCGGCGAGTCCGACTCGGTCGGGCTGCGGGATCTTTACGAGGCGGCCTTCTGAGCGCCGCCCCGCGGAACCGTCACGAAGCCGCTTTCTGAGCGGGCTCCCCGACGACCGGGTGACGCAGGCCCGGGTGATCCGCCGGAAGGCTCCGGCGGATCACCCACCAGCTCACCGCCAGGCACGCCGCGACCAGCGGCCCGGAGAGCACGATCCGCGCGGTACCGAGCGCCGCCAGATATCCGGCCTGGTACAGCGGCAGGAACACGGCGACGCGGATCACGTACTGCGCGACCCACACCCAGCTGCCCCGCGAGTAGGCCCGCAGCAGCGCCGGGTCGCGCCGCCAGCGGGTCCGCTGCCCGAGCACGGTCCCGACCACTATGCCGAGCAGCGGCCAGCGGATCACGATGCTGATCACCCAGGCGAGCACGCTGGCACCGTTGCTGAGCAGCTGAAGCAGGAAGAAATTCTCCGCCTTGCCGGTCCAGAGGGCGATCAGCGCGGCGACGCAGACCACGAAGAGCCCGATCAGCACGGCGCGCGGCTTGTCGCCCTTGCGCAGCCGCCACACCGAGAGCCCGACGGCGCAGATCACGGCGGCGATCGCACCGGCCCCGATCGACTCCCCGAAGGCGAGCCAGCCGGCCACGAACCCGACGGCGGGCAGCGAGGCGTCGACCGCGGCCCGCCGACCGTTCAGCAACTCCGCCAGCGTTTCCGGCTGCGCCATCTCCACCCGCCCCACGTGAGGTTAGGGCAGCCTAATCCCCCATCCCACACCAGTCGACGCCAGGTGGGCGTTTCTCTCGCCCCTACTTCACATTCTTTCGTACGGGTCACGAGGAGTACCGGGCCTACACCGCGACGCAGGCGCCGGTCCGGGCCGACAGCGCGCCCGCCGGGCGTATGCGGTGGCGCACAGTCACCAGGGTCGGACCGTCTAGGTGAGACGGAACGCCTCCGCCTCGATCGTCGTGTCCTCGCCGTGGCCGGTGTGCACCACGGTCTCCGGCGGCAGGGTGAACAGCTTCGCCCGGATCGACTCGACGATCAGATCCGCGTCGGACCAGGACCGGCCGGTCGCGCCCGGCCCGCCGTTGAACAGGGTGTCACCGGTGAAGACGTGCCCCAGCTCGGGCACGTGGAGGCAGACCGCGCCCGGCGCGTGACCCGGCGTGTGCAGCACCTCCAGCACCGAACCGGCCACCTCGATGCGGGCACCGTCGGCCAGGTCGATGTTCCACCACACATCCGAGCCGTGGGTGAGCTCCCACAGCGGCCACTCCGCCGGGTGCAGCAGGATCGGCGCGCCGGTCCGCTCACGCAGGGCGGGCGCGACCCGTACATGATCGTCGTGGGCGTGGGTGCAGACGATCGCGACCAGGCGGCGGTCGCCGACCACCTTAAGGATCGCGTCCACGTCGTGCGGGGCGTCGATCACCACACATTCCTCGTCGTCGCCGACGACCCAGATGTTGTTGTCGACGTCGAAGGTCTGACCGTCCAGGCTGAAGGTGCCGGAGACGGCACCGTGATCCACACGCAGCATTCCTGGATTGTCCGCTAAGCACTTGCCGGATCGGGAGCGTTACAGGGGCATGACAGCGAACCGTTTCTCATCTGGCGTCGAGCCCGGCGGCGTGAGCCTGCCGGCAGACGGCCGGGAGCACCGGCCACGCCACGTCGAGAACAGTTCGTACGAGGACTTCGCCGGGGCCCGGCTCGGGGCACTGCTGCGCTACGCGACCGTCCTCACCTGCGATCCGCACCAGGCCGACGACATCGTGGGCGAGGTGATGGTCCGGGTCTCCGGGCGGTGGCGGCGGATCTCGGCGATGGAACAACCCGAGGCGTACGTGAAACGCATGATCCTGAACGAGTTCCTGTCCGTGCGGCGCCGGTGGGGACGGGTCGTCCCGATGTCCCACGAGCAGCTGGACATCAGGGCCGCAGCCGTCGACCCGCTCACCGCCCGGCAGGAGCGCGACGAGCTGATCCGCCGGGTGGCCGCCCTGCCGCCCCGGCAGCGGGCCGTCATCGTGCTGCGCTACTTCGAGGGTCACACCTATGACGAGATCGCCGAGCTGATGGGGAGCCGGGCGTCGACCGTACGGGCGCAGGCGTCGACAGCCCTGGCCAAGCTCCGTTTGGAGGCCGAGGTCCGATGAGGGACGAAGACATGTTGCGCGACGCACTGCACACGATCGCCGGCCGCGCGCACGACCCGGGGCCGGTCGCGGCCAGGGTCGCGGCCCGGGCGCGGGCTCACCGGCAGCGCCGGGGACTGCTGGTGGCGTCGGCGGCCGCGGTCGCCGGGGCCGGCGCGGCGGTGGCGGTCCGGCCTCGTACGCCGGGCCCGGACCTGCCGCGGGTGACGCCCACCGCGAGTGGCCCGCCGGCCGGCACCCGCGCCCCGCTCGCCTTTCGCCCCGGCCGGCTGCCGGCCGGGTTCGCCGAGATCCGCCGGATGGGTACGGTGCCCGGCAGCGGGCCGGTGTCACAGACCCGCACCTGGCAGCGCGGCACGGACCCGGAGGACATGGTCCACCTCTTCCTGGTTCCCCGGTCCCAGTTCGACACGTTCGGATTCGAGTCGCTCACCCTCGGCGGGCGCCGCGCCTGGGCGAACGCCGGCCCGGGCAAGATTTGGGTCGAGGTGGACGAGAAGTCCATGGTCAGTGTGTCGGTGGGCCGGTCGGACCGGACCGGCCGGCTGGCCCGGGAGATCGCCGCGTCGATCGAGCCGGATCCGGGCGCCGGCGTGGCGGTGTCGCTCTCCTTCGGCTGGCTTCCGGACCGGTTCACCGGGCCGGTCAGCGCCGAGCTGAGCGGCACGGCCGATCGATGGCAGGAGATCCTCCGGATGGACCGGGCGATCCAGGCCGAGCTGGTGTGGGAGGTCTCCACGTCCAAGGGCGAGCCGGTCACGTTGCGGGGACGGCCCGGTTGGATCCACCCGGGCGACCCGGACGCCGGCTGCCCCGACCTGCCCGGCAACGCGGTGGCGTGCCGCGGGATGTCGGCGTTCGCCCGGATCGACCTCGGCCAGAACCGCCTGCTGCGGGTCCTCGTCGATCCCGGTGCCACGGTGAACCGCACCGAACTGGTCCGGATCACCGAGGAACTGACCCTCGGCCCGGAACCCGACACCGCCTGGCTGCCCCGGCGGTGATCAGTCGTCGACGGTCACGGTCAGCCGGGCCATACCCCGATCGCAGCCGGTCAGCTCGATCTCGACCTTGCGGTGACCGCCGACCGCCCGGAACTCGCCCCCGTCGTTCTTCTGCTGGTGCACCTCGAATCCCTGAGCCGGGGACATGGAGAGGATCCGCCGGCAGTCGGCGACCACGGTTCCGCCCTCGGTCGGGACGGACCGCGCCGCCTCGGAGGCCACCGCCCGGCTCGGCGCCGGCCCGTCCGGCGGCGACGGGTCGCCCAGCTCCTCCAGGGCCCGGCGCACCTCGTCCTCACTGACCGGCTCGCCCTGCCGCGACGTCAGCAGCCCCGAACCGACCAGACCGATGCCCACCACGCCGACCATCACCGCGAGGAAGGCCGCAACGATCCATCCGACGGCGATGACCAGGGGCAGCCGGCCGAGCCGGTCGATGAGGCGCACGCGGCAACTATCCGCCGCCGGGTGCTAAGGCGGGCACCACTCATCGCTAAAGGAGGGTTAAGAACGGCATCTTCGCCGGTCCCGGGGGCTACCGTGCAGCCGTGGCGAGACTCCTGCTCATCGAGGACGATCCGGCGATCCGGACTCCCCTGCTCCGCGCCCTGCGGGACCGGGGACACGCCGTGGCGGCGGCCGCCGCCGCGATGGAAGGGCTGCAGACGGCCCTCGCCGAACGGCCCGACCTGATCGTCCTCGACCTGGGCCTGCCCGACCTCGACGGGCGCGAACTGCTGCGCATGCTGCGGGCGGTCAGCCGCATCCCGGTGATCGTGGCGACCGCCCGCGACGAGGAGACCGAAATGATCCGGCTGCTCGACGCCGGCGCCGACGACTACGTGGTCAAACCGTTCACCGCGGCCCAGCTCGACGCCCGCGTCCGGGCCGTGCTGCGCCGCGGTGACCCCGGCGGCGCCGAGACCTCACCGGCCCTCGAAGTGGGCGGGTTGCGCATCGATCAGGCAGCCCGCACCGTCACCCTGGACGGGACGCCCATCGAGCTGACTCCGCGCGAGTTCGACCTGCTCCACCATCTGGCACTGCGGGCCGGGCAGGTCGTCACGAAACGGGAACTGCTCAGCGAGGTGTGGCAGGTGCCGTACGGCGGCGCCGACAAAACCGTCGACGTGCACCTGTCCTGGCTGCGGCGCAAACTCGGGGAGACCGCTCAGGAGCCGCGCTACCTGCACACCGTCCGCGGTGTCGGCGTGAAGCTGAGCGAGCCGGCATGAGGGCACGGCTGGCCCTGCTGGTGGCGGCGACCACGGTGCTGGTGCTGCTCGCGTTCCTCGTGCCGCTCGCCGTACTGGTCCGGCAGGTCGCGCAGGACCGCGCACTGAGCCGCGCCGACGACGTCGTCCAGTCGATCGTGCCGCTGGCCGCGACCGGCGACGCCACGTCGCTGCGGCTCACCGTCGAGGCGCAGACGGTGCCGGTCACGGTCTTCCTGCCCGGCGGCGGCGTCCTCGGCTCACCGACCGCACCCACCCCGGCGGTGCGTCTCGCCGCCGCCCGGCGCGCAGCCCTGACCGTCGCCACCGAACAGGGCCGCGAACTGGTGGTGCCGGTCGTCGGCGCCGGCGGGGCCACCGTCGTCATCCGTACCCTGGTCACCGAGGCGGAGCTGACCCGCGGCGTGACCCGCGCCTGGGCCACTCTGGCCGGCCTCGGCGGCACGCTCGTGCTTCTGGGACTGTTGGTCGCCGACCGCCTGGCCCGCACCATCATCCGCCCGATCAGCGAACTGTCCACCGTGTCGCACCGGCTGGCCCGCGCCGAACTGACCGCCCGTGCCGACCCGTCCGGCCCACCCGAACTGCGCGAAGTGGCAGGCGCCCTCAACCACCTGGCCGCCCGCATCCAGGACCTGCTCGCCACCGAACGGGAACGGGTCGCCGACCTCTCTCACCGGCTGCGCACCCCGCTCACCGCGTTACGCCTGGAGGCCGAGTCGCTCCGGGACCCCGGCGAGTCGGCCCGCGTCGCGTCCGCCGCCGACCAGGTCGCACGGGCCGTCACCGCGATCATCCAGCAGGCCCGCCGTGCCGGCACCCCGGCAGTCGCGCCCACCTGCGACGCGACCGCGGTCGTCGCCGGGAGGGTGGCGTTCTGGGCGGTACTCGCCGAGGACACCGGGCGTCGCCTCCACCAGGAACTGCCCGCCGGCCCCGCGCCGGTCGCCGTGGCCGCCGACGACCTCGCGGCCGCACTGGACGCCCTGCTCGGCAACGTCTTCGCCCACACCCCCGACGGCACGGCCTTCTCGGTCACCCTGACCACCGGGCCGGCCGGCGGAGCGGTGCTCACGGTCGCCGATGACGGTCCCGGTTTCCCCGCGGAGGCGACCCGCCGGGGCACCTCCGGCGGCGGCTCCACCGGACTGGGCCTGGACATCGCCCGTCAGGTGGCCGAGTCCCTGGAGATCGGCCCACCAGGCGCTGGCGGTGCGGTCGTCCGCCTGCAGATCCCCGCCCCACCGGAACCATGACGGCCCGCCGGATCCGCGACTCCGGCGGCTTCCGGGCGAGCCCCGTCGTACGTCCCGCGGACTGCCACCGGCGGCGGGCTTCAAAGCCTCCGACGTCCGGCCACGAACTCCGCCCGCCGCAGGCATGACCGGGGCGCGGCCCGCCGGCGGCGAGTCCCCTGATCGCGAGTTCTCACGCCGGGATCCCGGCCCGCGTGAGCGCGATCGGCATCTCGGCAGTCAGGTCAGTCGTCGTCGCTGCGGCCACGGTCATCGTCACCGCCCCGGCCACGGCTGCGGTCGTCGTCGGTGCGGTGGCGGGTCACCTCGCTGGTGACGGCGTCGACATCGATGTCGTGCTCGACACCCTTGACGATGACGTCCACGCCCCAGACCAGGCGGCCGTGCTCGCGCTCCCGCTCGATCGACTCGACCCGTCCACCGCCGGCCGCCCGGATCGCGATCGCCTTCGCCTCTCCCGAGCTGATCGCCGCCGTGCTGCCCGCCGTCCCGCGACTCGGCGAAGGGCTCGGCGACGAGCCCGAGCCATCCGAGTCCTCAGAGCTGGGCACGGCTCCCGGGCTCGGGCTCAGTGAGTCATCGGGGCTGGGCTCATCGGGGCTGGGCTCATCAGAGCTGGGCTCATCAGAGCTGGGCTCATCGGGGCTGGGCGAAGCTTCCGAGGTCGGCGCATCGCCGGCACCCGGCGAGTCGTCGAAGCTCAGCGAGTCGTCGCTCGTCCCCTCGGGCGACGGGCTCACGGTAGCCGCAGCCACAGCCTGACGACCGGTGTCGTCGGGGCCGCCGTCCGCCAGCGCCGTGCCACCGAAGCCCAGCACAGCAAGCACACCGGTCGTGAGCATCACCGCAGCGACGTTCTTCTTCATCTTCATCGGTCTCCCCCTCGGGTGGGTCTTCCGTCCGGTCGGCCGGACGGAGATCACCTTCGCGGGAGCACCGCTATGGGCGCGCTGTGTGAACGTTAAAGCCACGCTAACGCAGCTCAGCGCCATCCGAGGGCCATCACTGCTGCGGCCACCACCACGCCGGCCATCCGGCCTCAAGAACGTGTGAGGTTCGGGCGGCCGTCCGGGCACAAGCTCACAAGGTCGCAGGAAGGGTCGGCGATCCGCCAACGCGTGGCGGTGCGTTACGTGGGGTTCGCGCGGCGGCCGAGGCGGGCGAAGATCACGGCGACCGGCGCGAGCAACCCCGCCGAGCAGAGCAGCGCGACCGGGATCGACGTCCGCCCGGCCAGCGCGCCGAGCGGCGGCCCGCCCGCCACCTGACCGATCGCGTCGAACTGGCTGTTCACCGACAGCACAGTGGCGCGGGACGAGGAGTCGATCCCCCGGTTCAGCCAGGCCGACTCGAGCGGCCCGGCGAGTGCCCGTGCCGCGTCCCGCGCCCACAGCGCGCCGATCGCCGGCCACAGCGATCCGGCCAGGGCTAGTCCGGCCATCCCGGCGACCTGGAGCAGCGTCAGCACCGCAAGCAGTGCTGCGGGGTGTGCGTTTCCGGTCAGCCCGGCTCGTTCGACGGCGTAGTTGGCGCCCAGCCCGATCAGCTGGCCGACGATGGCGAAGGCGGCGAACCAGGCGGCCGGCGACGTGGTCCCGAACGTCGGCGGCAGGGTGAAACTGTTCAGCACATGCGCGGTCCACAGCCGGTCGAAGGCTTCTCCGGAGAGTCCGGCGAGCAGACTGATCAGCAGGAACGAGCGGACCAGCGGACGTCGCCGGGCCTGCCGGAGCCCGGCGGTCAGGGTGTCGCGCATCTGCCCGAAGGTGAGTCGTCCATCGGCGGCGGCCGGCGTGAATCCGGGCTCTCGCATGAGCGCCATCAGCACCAGGGCGAGCACGACGTATCCCGCGCCGGCGAGCAGCATCGGGAGCCGCAGGTCGAGCACCCCGGCCACGCCGGCCGCCAGCGAGCCGAGGATCATCGCGGTCAGTTCGCAGCGCCGCCCGCGCAGGAACACGTGGGTGAGCCGCTCCTCGCCCACCTCGTCGGCGATCCATGCCTCGATCGCGCCGGACGTGAACGTGTACCCGATCGCCCACACCACCTGCGCCGCGAGGATCCAGCCGAACACCGGCAACGAGCCCTGCAGGAGGAGCGATAGACCGATCAGAATCAGCCCCAGCTGTACGGACAGAGTCCGTGACCGGACGTCCGCCAGCACCCCGGTCGGTACCTCACCGAGAATGAAGGTGATCTCCATGACCGTGCCGACGAGAACCAGTTGCACGGGCGAGAGTCCGGCCACCCGCACGTGGAACACCAGCAGCAGGGTGAACGCGAACGTGAAGAGGAACCCGGAGACCGCGGTGAGCAGGTAGTAGACGCGCTGCTGGGTCAAGCCACGCCCTGGGCGACGAGGACACCGTCGACGTAGGCGAGGACCGGTTGCGGGCGGAATCCGGCGAACATCAGTTCCCGGTGGTGCTCGATCGTCACGTAGTGCTGCTCATGCACGCCCACCACGAAGTTGTAGCGCTTGACGAGTTCGGCCGACGCGAAACGGACGGTTTTCACCACGTTGCAGCCGTCCACTTTGATGGACAGGCCACCCCAGAACTTGTTGAAGGAGAACTGGACGGTGTGCCGCTCGTCGACACCGACATCGAAGGTCAGGAGCACGCCCGCCACTTTATACAGGGCGCTACTCTGCTCGTACCGATGAATATTTTGTCTGTTCTTGCCGGTCGGAAGGCCGGGTGGCCGCTGGTGGCGCTGCTGATGGTCGCTGGTTGTGCCCGTCCCGGGACCGTGCCCGAGCCGGGGACCGGGCGGTCGTCGCCTCCGCTGCCGGTGACGTCGGCCGCGATGGGCCTGCGCGCCACCGGCCTCCACCTGCGTAACTGCGGCAGGAAGCCGTTGACGGTCGAGGGCTACCCGGCTCTGGAACTGCTCGACGAGGACCGTAAGCGGCTGGACGTACGGGTCGTCCAGGGCGTCCGCGAGGTCGCCAGGATCGACCACTGGGAGGTCGAGCCGCGACGGGAGACCGTCGAACCCGGCGAGTCGCTGGTCTCCGTGCTGGTGTGGCGCAACCTGACCACCGACGGCGCAACCATCGTGACCGGGGAATTCTTGAGTGTCGCGCCGTCCGGTGGCCTGCCAGGGCACACCCTCGCCCTGCACGTCGACGCGGGGAACACCGGCAAGGTCGCCGTCGCACCGTGGATCGCCCAGCGGAGAAGGTAAGCGGATCCGGCTCACCGCGGCGTCCTATTCATGACGAGGACTGACGGCGGGAGAGCGAGTGCAAACCGGATTCGAGGAGTACGTGCGGGCCCGAGGGGACTCGCTGCGCCGGTTCGCCTTCCTGATCTGCGGTGACCGGCACCTCGGCGAGGATCTCCTGCAGGAGGTGCTGGTGAAGGCGTACCGCAGGTGGACCCGGATCGAGGCCGACCAGCCGGACAGCTACATCCGCACCGCTCTCGTCCGCTCGCACGTGTCCTGGCTCCGGCGCCGTTCCAGCGGCGAACGGCCCGGCGCCGTGCCCGACGAGGTGGCCACCGGTGACTTCACCGAGGGCCAGGCGCTGCGTGACGAGTTGTGGACCCGGCTCGGCGAGCTCACCCGTGCCCAGCGGGCGGTCATGGTGCTGCGTTACTACGAGGATCTCGACGACCGGCAGATCGGCGACGTGCTCCGGTGCTCGCCCAGCACGGTGCGGGTGCACGCGGCCCGCGCACTGGCCCGGCTGCGGGCCGGCCTGGCGGCGGCCACGAGCGAGGGAGTGAACCCATGAACCTCGAAGAGGACCTGCGGGCCACCCTGCACGAACGTGCCGCGGCGGCGATGCCCCCGACCAACGACCTGATGACGAACATCAACCTTGGCGTACGCCGTGACGTGCGCCGCCGCAGGCTGGTGGCCGGTGGGGCGGCCGTCCTCGCGGTGGTGACGGCCCTGGCCGTACCGATGATCGTGCGCGGTGGAGATGTCCGACCACGACCGATGCCCGCGACCTCGCTCCCACCCTCGCCGGCACCGTCGGAGGAGTGGGACGGACCAACGACGCCGAGCGCCAGCTTCTCGCTGATGCCCGGCTGGGCGCCGACGGGCCTGGGCGCCGGCAAGGTCCTCCAGCTGGGCCCGAACGAGCTGTTGCAGTTCGAGCGGGCGGGCCGCGTGCTCTCCGTCGAGGTCGGGCCGCTCCAGCCGGACCGTGGCGAGGACACGGAGGAGGAACACACCGCCGATGTCGGTGGCCGGCGCGCGACGGTGCGGACGCTTGTCGGCTACGACGGCGCGAAGCGCGGCGATCGGTTCATCGGGGTCAGCTGGAGGACCCCCGAGACCGGCCTCTGGGTACAGGTGCTCAGCTGGGGGCCGCTCACCGAGGCCGAAGTCCTCCGGTTCGCACGTGGGTTGAGCCAGCGCGACGGCGCCGTGGCTTCCGGCCCGGCACTGCTCGATTTCGCCGAGGTGCCGCCGGGCAGGTTCGTGACGCAGTTCTTCAGCCGCAGCACGGTGTGTTTCGCCCCGGGGGGACAACGGTATCCAACACGCCTGCCCGAGGGCCTCTGCGTCGAACTGCTCAATGAACCGTCGGAGCCGCTGGGCGCGGGCGAGTCGCTGACCGTCCGTGGCGAGAAAGCTGCTCTGGACATGGAGGGCGGCTCCATGACCGTCGACCTGAGTGCCGACCGGCACCTGGCGATCAGGTGGGACACCGAGAAGTTGCCCTTCAGCCGGGCGGACATCCTGAGGTTCGCCACCGGCATCACCCTGCACCGCCAACAGTGACCCGCCCCGGCACCGCCCCCGTCCGGAGAATCATTCGCGGGTTGCCGTGCGGTGCCGGGCCCATCGGTATCGGTGAGGCTGACAGGATGGCCGGGTGGATCTTCGAGTCGAGCCCTGGCGCCGTCCCGCTCATCGCCCCACCGGCGGGGAGGCGGCCGTCATGCTGGTCGCCTTCGCTCCCGGCGAGGTGCTGCCCGCGCTGGAGCTGGCGGCGGTGATCCCTCCGGACGCGCCGGTCGACGCGCTGGCGGTCCGCTTGCACCGCCACGAGGACAACCCCGAGTGGGTCGACGGTTTCCGGAGCGGGCCGCTGCGCAACCTGGCCGCCCGTGAGCTGCCCGATCTGCGGCCGCTCGACGAGGCGACGTGCTGCTACTCGATCCAGGTGCGGCTGCCCGACCCGGCCGACCTGACCCACCTCCAGCTGGCCTGGGCGGTGGCGAGGGCGGCAGCGCGGGCCGGGGCGGTCGCCGTGCTCGACGCCTTCGCGCACGACTGGTCGCCGGGCGCGCCGATCGCCGCGCTGGATCCGCACCGCCCGTTCAGCGTGATGCGGGAGATCAGCGTGGTCGCCGAGAGCGAGGAGTCACCCGGATTCGGCCATCCGGTGCACACCCGCGGCATGGTCAAGTTCGGTCGCCCGGATCTCGTCATGGGAGTCCCCGAGGAGCAGATCGGCGACGCCGCCTCGATCCTCAACCAGCTGGCCTCGATGCTCGCCGAGGGCCACGTCCTCGCCGCGGGCCAGCAGTTGCGGGTGGACGGCGACACGCTGAAGGTGGTCCATTACCGGCCCGGCGGCGACATCCCGGACGTCCAGCTCATCGGCGACGGCCTTCTGCTCACCAGCACCTGACGCCCTCACAGCCGGCCGGACCGGTCGGCGTCATCGCGTCCACAGGGTGACGTCGCTGCTGGTCGCGGCGACAATCGTCGAACCGGACGAGGAGAAACCGGCGGCGCGCAGGTCGGTGACGGTCTCGTCGAAGATGGTCCACCAGGATTCGCCGTGCTCGCCCTGCCAGGGACCCCAGCCGGTGGCGGACAGCACAACCCGCCGGCTCGGCCAGCCCGGGCTGACCACGTCCAGACGCCACTGCCCCTCGTCGACCGTGTTGCGCAGGCCGCCACCGAGCAGGCCCGTCATCCGCACCCGGACCCCGGCGAGGACGCCGATCCCCATGCAGGTCAGCTCGCTGTCGGGCCAGCTCCGGTCGCTGTCCTCGTCGCGGGCCAGCCGCTCACCGTGGGCGCTGAACAGGCCGAGCCCGTTGTGGGAGGCAACCAGCAGCAGGTCCTCCCCGGTCTCCGGGTGCGGGGCGAACCCGACCCCGAGCAGGCCACCGGCCCGCAGCGGACGTTGCTTCACCCACGGCGCCGGCGCGTCCACGACCGGCGGTGCGAGGAAGCGGTCACGCAGCTCGATCTGGTGCTCGTTCAGGGGGAAGCTCTCCGGCATGGGGTCAGTCTGCCGGAGCGTTCGCGTACGGAATCCATCGATGCAACAGGAAGGCGGCCAGCAGACCGCAACCACCGACCACGACCGCCGCCGCGGACAGGGTCGCCGCGGCCGTGACCGCGCCGATCATCAGCGGTCCGCCGCCCTGGCCGACGTCGGAGCAGAGCCGCCACGCGCCGAGGAATTCGGCGCGCCCGGACGTGGGTGAGGCGTCCGCGCCCAGCGTCATCACGAGGCCGGCGCTGAGGCCGTTGCCGAGGCCCATGAGCAGCGCCGCCGCGGTGAGCCCGGCGACGCCGCCGGCGAGTGGCAGCAGCACGTGGGCCAGGCCGAGCAGGGTCATGGCGGGGACGGCGGCGGCGCGGCGGCCGTACCGGTCCATGAGTTTTCCGGCCGGGTAGAAGAGCAGCATGTCGATGCCCCCGGAGACGCCGTAGATCAGGCCGATGGTGGCCGGTTCGAGGCCGAGGGACGCGCCCCACAGCGGGAGGATGGTCTGCCGGGAGGCGCGGAGCGCACCGACCAGAAGGACGCCGGTGCCGAGGGTTCGCAGGGTGTGCCGGTTGGCGTGGATGACGGTCCACAGCCTGGGGTGTCCGGTGCCGGGCGGGACCGCGCGGTCGTGCGGCAGGGGCGGCAGCAGGACGAGAATGACGGTGGCGAGGCTCACGCCGGCGATGGCGACGAGGTAGGCGCCGTCGATGCCGGCGAAGTGCATGGCTCCGGCACCGAGGAACGGGCCGCTGAAGGTGCCGATCCGCCCGACGCCTCCGAGGGTGGACATGGCCCGGGCGCGCAGTTCGGGGCGCACCGCTTCGGTGAGGTAGGCGTGCCGGGACAGCGCCCACGCCGAGCCGCAGACGCCCAGCAGCGCGACTGCGGTGCCGAGCAGGAGCACGTTCGCAGCGAGCATGCAGGCCAGCAGGGCCGGCACGGCCAGTCCGGCGGCGGCGAGCATGGTGCGCCGCTCCCCGATCCGGGAGATCAGCATGCCGGCCGGGAGGGAGCCGCTGATCTGGCCGAGGCCGAGCAGTCCGGCCACGACGGCGGCGGTGGCGGGGGACGCGCCGAGGCCGGTGGCGGTGAGGACGATGACGGGCGCGACCGCGCCGAGGCCGGTGGAGTAGACCGCGGACGGGAGGTAGACGGTGGGTCCGAGCTGGCGCAGCGTCTGCCCTTGGGTCGCGGTCACGACCGCACCATAACGGGGAGATGTGACAGGGCGGTCCGGGCCCGGCGGGGGACCTCCGCCGGGCCCGGACCTTGAGGGGGGTCAGTCCAGCTGGCCGCCGTAGTCGGGCAGTTTGAAGGTGCGCTCGGCGTGGCCGCCGCCGAGGTCGGTGGCACTGTTGCCGACGTTGGCGACGATCGTGTAACCGCGGCGTTCGATGTCGGTGCGAGCCTTGGTCTTGAGGGTCTGGTTGTCGGAGAAGTCGAAGGTGGGCCGGGTGTAGATGTCGGTCCACCGGTATCCGACGACGCGCAGGTTGATCTCGGTGGCCGCTTCGATGATCTCCGGGCGGGCGGTGACGAAGAAGACGGCGGCCCCGTCGGCGCGGGCCTGGCGGGCGAGCGCGAGGACGGACGGCGTCGCGTCGTACGGCCGGTATCTGCTCTGCAGTGCGGTGTTGTCGATGTCGAGCACGACGGCCGCGCGGACGCCCGAGGCGGGGAGCCTGGCGTCGAGGTATGCGGCGGCCTGGTCGGTGACGGCTTCGACGTCGGCGATCCAGGTGTCGTAGGGCGGCAGCGCGGCGGCATGCGCGGGGGTGGCGGCGACACCGGTGAGCAGCGCGGCGGCGACGGTGGTCACCAGTACGCGGAGGGAGAGGGTTCGCATGCGCCACATTATCGATGACCATAGATGAACGGAGGCTGAAATCCGTTTTGTCGTGGTGCGAAGATGACGTTCATGCAGAAGATCCCCACGCTCTTCCAGCGCGATCCCGAGGACCGCAAGCGGGTGCTGCCCGTGGCGAATCCGGAGTGCCGGTGGGTGCTCGACGGTGAGGGGATCGCCACCCGCAAGTACGACGGCACCTGCGTGCTCCTCGACACCGACGGCACATGGTGGGCTCGCCGGGAGGTCCGGCCCGGCCGGCCGCGCCCGCCGCACTACCGGCCGGTGGTCACGGACGAGAACACCGGCAAGACCATGGGCTGGGAGCCGATCCGGCAGTCGGCCTACGCCCGGTACCACGCCGAGGCGATCACGGCCGCGCCGGTCGAGCGTGCGCCGGGCACCTACGAGCTCATCGGAGAGAAGATCAACGGCAATCCCGAGGGCGTACGCGGACACGCGCTGATCGCCCACGCCGACGCCGAGCGCCTGGACGCCCCGCGCGAGCTGGAGGCCCTGCGCGCGTACCTGCTCTCGCGCCCGTGGTCGGAGGGCATCGTCTGGCACCACCCGGACGGCCGCCGGGCGAAGCTGAAGCACCGCGACTTCGCCTGAGCACCTCGCACCGGGAGAAGGATCGCGCGGTGCCGTAAACAGCCGTTTACGTCGCAGCGACGTGCCGGACAAGCTGGCACAACACGGCGGAGGGACGGTTGTGACAGATCTCGGGGACGGGCCGGTGACGGCCGCGCCGCGACCTGATCGACGCGTTGCTCAAGCCGCACTGACGTCACGGCCGGGTGATCCACACGTCGTCGACGGCGCCGTGGAACTGGTCGTTGTGGCTGTGGGCGCTCTTGCCGCCGATGTTGAGCGACATCGGGTTGTCGATGCGCAACTCCGGCGGGATCGGGGTGGCGCCACGGTATCCGCCGTCGATCATGATCGACAGCTCCGCCGGGCCCCGCCGGCAGGCGATCCGGTGCCAGGCGCCGTCGGCCACCCCGACGTCGGCGACGGCCACGTGGATCGCCCGTGACCCCTCCCCCACCAGCACACAGCTGGGGTGCCCGCCCCGGCCGTCGATCTGCAGCTTGTACTGGCTGCCCTCGGCGGCGTACCCCTTCTGCAGGACGTTCTGCCCGTCCGTGGTGTGCTCCGGCGGCAATCGCACCGACGCCCCGAAACTGAACGGCTCCGCGCCCGGGTTGAGGCTGTCCCGGCTCAGCACCCGCAGTACCATCCGCGGGCACGGCTCCCGGGTGCACGGCGGCGGGAACTGCACCGCCCGGCCGGCACCGTGCGGTATCCGGCGGGGCCGGGCCTGGTTGCCGGTGAACGGCGTGAGGTCGTGCCCGGACCGGGAGACGTCGGCCCACGGCCGGGGACCATCGAAGCCGTACCGGGCGACCGTCACCGTCAGCGGCGGTGGGCTCGGGGTGACCCAGACGGCCGGAGCGGGGCCGCCGGATTCGCGGGTGGTCGCGGCCACCGCGACGGCGGCAGCCGGCAGTGTCACCGCCAGGGCGATCGTCGCGACGCGGCGCCAGAACCTCACATGCGGTCAAACGCGCAGGTCGCCGCCGGGGTGGCGGCCGGACCCCGGACTGACCAGCCCGGTGTCGTACGCCACGATGGTGGCCTGCACCCGGTCCCGTACCCCGATCTTGCCGAGCAGTGCGTTGACGTGCACTTTCACCGTGCCGGTGGTGATGCCGAGCAGCGCGCCGATCTCGGCGTTCGACAGGCCCTGGGCGATGGCGGTCAGCACGTCGCGTTCGCGCGGGGTGAGCGCCGCTATCCGCGGGTCCGGTGCGGGCGGCGCCGCCAGGGTGCCGGCGGCGAAGGCGTCGATCAG
Source organism: Actinoplanes sp. NPDC023801 (assembly GCF_040639655.1). Lineage (NCBI taxonomy): Bacteria > Bacillati > Actinomycetota > Actinomycetes > Micromonosporales > Micromonosporaceae > Actinoplanes > Actinoplanes sp. NPDC023801. The sequence continues at coordinate 537,549 of NZ_JBFAAI010000002.1, forward strand.
GCGGCGGGTCACCACCGGGCTGAGCATCGCCTCACCGGCCGCGACGGTACGGACCGCGGCCACCAGATCGGTCGGCTCGGCGTCCTTGAGCAGGAAGCCGGACGCGCCGGCCCGGAGCGCCTGGAAGACGTATTCGTCCTGGTGGAACGTGGTGAGCACGAGCACCCGGGGCGGGTTGGGCCCAGCGGTGAGGCGGGCGGTCGCGGTCAGCCCGTCGACGCCGGGCATCCGGACGTCCATCAGGACCACGTCCGGCGACACCGTCCCGGCGAGGGTGACGGCCGCGGCGCCGTCCCCGGCCTCGCCGACCACCTCCATGTCCGGCTGGGAGCCGACGATGGCGGCCAGCCCGGCCCGGACCATCACCTGATCGTCGACGACCATCACTCGGATCGTGATGACGACACCTCCTGTCCGGCGGCTTCCGCCCGGGTGGTCTGCGGCCCGGCGGCCGTGCGGGTACCGAGGCCGTCCAGCAAGGATCGCATCGCGGTCAGAGCCTCCCGGGCGGCGCCCAGGACTCCGGGGAGGTCGCCGCGCTCGGCGGCACCGGGCACGGCGGCGGCGTGCCGGAGCACGGCCTCCTGCAGTCCGACCGCGATCCGGCGCCGTTCCAGCAGGGCCCGGAACGCGGCCTGCTCCAGTTCCTGGGCGACACCGCCCTCCTCCAGGGAGCGGCGCCGGTCCCGGCGGCGGCGGGCCGCATGCCCCACGCCCCACGGGCCGAGCATGACCACCGACAGCACGAGCGTGCAGGCGATCATCATGAGGCCCGCGAACAGCACGTTCACCACGACGTCGGACTCCTCGTCGGGAGCCACGAACGCGAAGGTGAGGGCGAGCCAGAACGCCGCCGGCACGGCGGCACCCGGCACAGCGAGTGCGGTGAGCCGGGGCCGGGCACCCCACGACGCGACCGCGTGCACCGCCGCGAGATCCACGACACCACCGAACAGGAACACGTAGAACAGGCCGGACGGCACCTGTCCGGTGAGGGTCAGCAGCGGTCCCAGCCCTCCGGTCAGTGCCACGGCGGCGAGCACCCACCAGGCCGCCCGCCGGCGCCACAGCATCGGCGCGGCGTGCACCAGGGTGGCCAGCAGCACGAGCACGGTCTCGGACCTGGTCATGCCCTCCTCGACGGCGATCACGACCCCGAGGACCGGCGCCAGCAGCGCCAGCGCCACGGCCGCGGCGTCGAGGGCCGTCCGGTCGCCCGGCGCCGGGTACGCCGCTCCCGCACCCACCACCTCGGGGAACACCGCCCGCACCCGCCAGCCGCCACCGGCCACCGGCCCGGCCTCGCAGGTGCCGCCGATCGACTGGGCCCGCTCGCACATCCCGGCGATGCCCCGGCCACCGCCGAGCCCCGCGGTCGTCCCGGTGCCGCCGCGATCCTCGACGAGCAGCTCCGCGTCGGTGTACCGGACCAGTACCTCGCTGCCCGGCGCGTACCGCAGGGTGTTGGTGAGCGCCTCCCGGACGATGCCGTACACCGCCTCGGCGCGATCCGGGGACGGGTCGCCGCCGGGCAGTTCGAGGGTGATCCGCTGGCCGAGTTCGCGGAACCCACCGGCCAGGTCGGCGAGTGACGGCGTGTCGTCCTGCAGCCCCGCGAACGGCATGATCGCGACCAGCTGGCGCAGCGCCGCCAGGGTCTCCCGCCCCGTGCGGGCCGCGAAGTCCAGCGCCTCGGCACGCAGCTCGGGCCGCTGCTCACCGAGCATCTCGGCGGCCGACGAGTTCACCACGATCGAGGTCAGGTGGTGTGCCGTGACGTCGTGCAACTCCCGGGCGAGACGGCGCCGCTCGGTGTCGGCGGCCTCCAGCCCGGCCTTGCGGGCCGTGTCGAGCCGGCGTGCCGCCTCGGCCCGTTCGCTGTTCCACCGGGCCCGCCGCCGCCCGAGCGCGACGACGAGACCGTTCCCGGCCAGCGACAGCACAAGGTAGGCGGCCACCTCGGCCCCGCTCGTCCGCTCCGCCGACGCGACCGCCTCGGCTGCCGTCACCGCACCGTCGAGGACCGCCGCGGCGGCGAAGGTCCACAGCGTCACGCGCAGCGTGGTGTGCACGGCCACACTGAACAGGGCGATGACCTCGGCGATCCCGATGATCAGCAGAGCGTCGTAGGGATCTCCGTACTGCGGTTCAGCCGGCGCGATCAGCAGGGCGAGGCAGTAGCCCGCGAACACGGCCGCGAGCACCGGGACCGGCCGCTCCCGCCGCAGGCCCAGCGCCGCCCCGATGCACAGGCAGAGAACGGTCACACCGATCGCGCGGCCGATCGCCACGGGTTCGCCGTCGAGCAGCAACCACCCCGGCCAGTAAAACAGCTGACCGGCGACGAGCAGCCCGGGAAGCGTCCACCTGGCCATGGTCCAGAACTCTATCGAGCCCCGCCACCCATCGACCGGCGGTACGGGTTCCGCGCCGGGTCACATCCCCGGCACGAAGGCCGTCGCGTGGTGCGGCCCGACCCGGCAGGCCGCACCCTCATGGTGGTCAGACGTCGTCGAGGGGACCGGTGGGAAGCTGGCGGCGGATCACCTTGCCGGTCGGGTTACGCGGCAGCTCGTCGATGAAGACCACGTCGCGGGGCACCTTGTAGCGGGCCAGATTGGCGCGGACGTAGTCGCGGATCTCCTGCGGATCGCGGGCGGCCCCCTCGACAGGCACGATGAAAGCGCGCAGCCGGCTGCCGAAGTCCGGGTCGTCGACACCGATGACAGCGGCGTCCATCACGTCCTCCCGGGCGGCGAGCAGGTTCTCGACCTCGAGCGGGTAGACGTTCTCCGCACCCGAGATGATCATGTCGTCCTCGCGGCCGTCGATGTAGAGCAGCCCGTCGGCGTCGAAATGGCCCTGGTCGCCGGTGGCCATGTGGCCGTCGATGACCTGCTTCTGCTGGCCGTCGGTGTATCCCTCGAACGGGATGCCGGTCCGTACGAAGACCCGGCCCTTCGCCCCGACCTCGGTGACCGGCCGGTCGTCGGCGTCGTAGAGCGCGACGTGCACGGTGACCGGCGGCCTTCCGACCGTGCCCGGGGACTTGCGCAGTTCATGAGGCTGCGCCACGGAAGCCACGGCGACCTCGGTGGACCCGTACACGTTGTAGAGCACGTCACCGAAGACGTCCTGGAAGCGGACACACAGGTCGGGCGGCAGGGCCGAGCCGGCCAGGAAGACGGTCTTGAGCGACGAGGTGTCGTACTTCGCGATGACGTCCGGGCCCAGGGCCAGGATCCGGTTGAGCATCGTCGGGACGGCGACCAGCATGTGCGCGCGGTGCTCCGCGATCGCGGCCAGGACCGCCTCGGCGTCGATGCGGCGCAACAGCACGGCATGGTTGGCCAGGGACAGTCCCACGGTCCACGCGCCGAAGCCGGTGGCGTGGAACAACGGGGACGCGATGACCGCGGTGCCCTGCCGGGGGAAGTCGATCCGGTCCGCGATCATCGCGCTGGCCAGCGGCGACACCTTGGTCCGGGGCGCGCCCTTGGGCAATCCGGTGGTCCCGCTGGTCAGGATGATGAAGCCGCCGGGCTTCTCCGGCAGCGGCAGCGGCACGGTGGTCGGCTCGGCGGCGGTCAGCTCCTCCACGGTGAGCACCCCGTCGGCGCGCTCGTAATCGTCGTCGGCCCAGCTCAGATAGCGCGGAACGTCGTCCGGGAGCCCGTCGACGGCGTCGGCGAACTCGCTGTCGTACATCAGAAATCTGACGTTCTCCCGTCTGATCACCTCGAGGAGCTGGGAGGCGGCGAGACCGGTGTTGAGCATGGCCAGCCGCAGTCCGGCGCGGGCGGTGCCGGTGATGGCGAGGGCCAGGCCGCGGTGGTCACGGGCGAGGACCCCGATCACCGCCTTCGGCGGCAGCGACACCTTGCGCAGGGCATGGGCAAGCGCGTTGGAGCGTTCGAAGAATTCGCGGTACGTCCACGTGCCCCGCTCGTCGGTGAGGGCCGGCAGGTCGGGGTGCTCGAGGGCGGCCTTCTCGGTGAGGGCCGCCTGCGGGCCGATCTTGGCGTTGTTGCCGGCGGCCTTGATCAGGCGGTCCGGGCGCAGCAGGTTGACGATGCCTATCTGATGCATCCGCACCACGGCGTGGAGTTGTTCGAGAGCGCTCACGATCGACCCTTCCAGGAGGGAGCTCGGTTCTCGGCGTAGGCGCGGATGCCCTCCTGGGCGTCCGCCGAGCCGATCACCTCGCCGGCGATGTCGGAGAGACGGTCGAAGGCAACCGCGGCGCCCCAGTCGCGGTGTTCGTCGACGATGCGTTTCGAGAGCAGTACGGCCAGGGGCGCGTTCGCGGCGATGTCACGGGCGAGTTCCAGCGCGGTGTCGAACGCCTTGCCCGGTGACGTGACGCGGTTGATCAGGCCCAGCTGGTGCAGCCGGCCCGCAGGCATCGGCTCACCGGTCAGGGCCAGTTCCAGGGCGGTGCTGCGGGGCAGGCTCTGTGCGAGCCGGAGTACCCCGCCGGCCGCGGCGACCAGGCCGCGTTTCACCTCGGGGATGCCGAGGACGGCGTCCTCCGCGGCGACGATCAGATCGGCGGCGAGCGCGAGTTCGCAGCCGCCGGCCAGGGCCGCCCCCTCGACGGCGGCGATCAGCGGTTTGGCGGGCGGCCGGGCGGTGATGCCGAGCAGTCCGCGGCCCTCGGTGATCGGGTACTCGCCGCGGGCGGCGGCCTTGAGGTCCATGCCGGCACAGAACACGGGGCCCGAGCCGGTGAGGACGGCCACCCGGGCGAGCGGGTCGGCCTCGAAGGCGTCGATCGCCTTCTCCAGGGCGCGGGCGGTGGCCAGGTCGATGGCGTTGCGGACCTCGGGCCGGTTGAGCCGGAGGACCGTCACCGGGCCGTGCCACTCGACGAGCAGGGGCGGGGCCGGAGGCGGCGGCAGTCGGGCCGCCGTCCCGCCGCGTTCCGGCGCCTCGGCGGGGGCACCGCGTTCCGGGTCGCCGGCCGCGACGAGGGTGGAACCGTCGAGGTCGATCCAGCGGCCCACCAGGTCCGGCACGTCCGGGGCATCGGGGATGCGCAGGACGACGCGATCCCCGTCCGGGGTGATCGCGGTGACGATCGTCGCCTCCGGCACTCCGTCGCGGCCGTAGGGAACGGTGCAGGCCTCCAGCACCGCGGGGCCGGTCCAGGCGCCGATCGCCCGGCGCGCGGGAGGCCGCGGCAGGCGGGGGTCGATGTCGATGTCGCGGTACTCCCGGCGCGGCGGGCGAGCCGACAGCACCGTCGCGGCGTGCTTGGTGAGATACCAGCCGAGAGCGGTCGCCAGCCCGTAGCTGTCCGGCTTCGATCGCAACAGTGGAACCAGGGTGGCGATCGCGTGACTGGAGTAGTTGTTGCCCGGCCCGCCCGCGAAGGTCAACCCGCCCGTGACGGTCAGAGGCCGTCCCGGATCATCGATCGGCAGACCCAGCTCGAGGGCGGCGATCTGCACCGCCGACGGGAAGCACGCGTACAGGTCGATGTGCTCGACGTCGTCGATCTCGATGCCGCTGTGCGAGAGGACCGCGTCACCGATCGCCTTGATCGCGGGTGAGGCGGCCAGGTCGGCGCGCTCGGTGACGTACCACTCGTCGGTGGCATGCGCCCCGGCGTGCACGAACACCCAGCGGTCCTGATCGATGCCCGCTTCGGTGGCCGCCGCCGCGCTGCACACGATGATTCCGGCGCCCTGGTTGACCTGCAGATTCGCGGTGAGCAGCTTGGGATAGGGCGCGGAGACCATACGGTTGGCGGTGGTCGGCGCGGCCAGTTCCTCCGCCGTGTGCGGGGCCGGCTGCCAGGCGTGCGGGTTGCCGGCGGCGACCCGCGAGAAGCCGGCCCAGAGACGGCTGATCCGCTCGCGGTGGGAGACGGGATCGAGGCCGAGCCGGCGCCGGACGGCCGACTCGATCAGGGCGTAGAGGTAGATCGGGGCGACCAGGCCGGCGGCGGTCTCCGGGTCGTTGTTGGCCGGGGCGTCGCTCCCGACGGTCCGGCCGGGCTCGGTGCCGTCCGGCTGCACCGGCCAGTCCAGGGTCCGCCCGGCCCGTTCGGCGGCGGCCGCGGTGGAAGCCGCTTCGGCGCCGCCGAGGAGCGCGACCGAGGCGTGACCGGAAGCGATCGTGGCGGCCACGTCGTTGAGCAGCCGCAGCGAGCCGTCGCCGCCGAAGATGGTGGTCTGCACCGTCGAGACCGGGCCGGCTCCCAGCGTGGCGGCGATCAGCGCGGCGCCGTCCGGGTACTGCCACGAGACGCTCGCGACGTACCCCACCAGGTCGGCCCTGGTGAGCAGAGCTTCGGCGCCGCTGTCCCCGGCGGCCAGCCGCAGTGCCCGCACGGCGAGCGAGACCGGGTCACCGCCCACCGGCTCGGTGGACCGGTCGGACACCTGCCCCACCCCGACGATCACCGGTGTCCACGGGTCGATCTCCGCCCCGGTGCGATGGTGCCGGATCGGCGCGGGCCGGGGACCGGGCGGCGAAGCGGACGGGCGCGGACCGTTCCCCACAGCGGTGCGGGCCGCGGACGAGGACCCAGCGGCGGGCGGCGGCGACCCGGCGCGGCCGGAGGACCCGGCGGCCCGGGACGCGGGCGTGGATTCCGCGGTGGTGTGCCCGGAGGACGTGCCGGCCGCGATGCGGGCCAGCTCGTCCAGGCTCTTGCGCATGGCGTCGGCGAGGTTCCGGGCGACCATCGGGCCCACCGGGCCGTCGGCCGGGCCACCCTCGACACCGCCGTCGAAGCGGACGGTCGAGCCGCCGCCCGGAGACCCGGCACCGGCCGGTGTCACCGACAGGTAGAACCCGACCGAGATACCCATGGGTGCGGTGCCCTCGAACCAGACGGCCCGCTCCGGCACCACGCCGACGACCGTCCAGCGAACCTCGCTCGGCACTCCCATCAACCTGATCCGTTGCCGGAACCGCACGCCCGCGGCGAACTCCCCCGGTGCTCCGTCGATCCAGCCGGCGTGCTGGAGAACCCAGTCCGGCATCCGCTCCGGGTCGCTGAACACCGCGAACACCCGCTCCGCCCCAGCCTCGGCCCCGACCGAGACGCTGCACGGGTGGGCGAAACGGCGCGGTGGTTCGAGGGCTTCGGGGGGCGCGGCCGGCTCGGGCGGGCGGCGGCTCAGCGCCGTCGAGGCGGCCGCACGCGCGACGGCGAGCCCGGCCCGGAGACGGGTGAGTTTCCCAGCGGCCATCGACGCTCCCCTAACAGTCTGACGTGACGGTAAAGGGGTGACGTGGGTCACGGCAATAGCCCGCCGATCACTGAGTACCAGCCGCATGGACGCAACTAACCGTCAAGCCGTACGGTAAATGGCGTGAAACGAACACAGGCGCAACGCAGCGAGGCCACCCGGGGCAGGATCCTGGAGGCCACCGTGCAGTGCCTGGTCGAGCGCGGCTACGCGGAGACCACCACCGCCGAGGTCCTGGCCCGTGCCGACGTGCCCCGCGGCACCCTGCTGCACCACTTCCCGACCAAGGCGGATCTGCTCGTCGGTGCGGTGCACTACGTCGCGGGCCGCCGGATCGAGGCTCTGATCGCCGAGCTCGCCGCGATCCCGGCGGAGACGGATCGTCTCGACGCGCTGATCGACATCATCTGGCGGCATTTCTCCTCACCGCTGTTCTGGGCCGCACTCGAGCTGTGGAACGCGGCCCGCACCGACGCCGAGGTACGCACGGCGCTGCTGCCGGTGGAGAAGGAGATCTTCGCCGTCCTGCACGACCGGGCACGCACGCTGCTGAGCGAGAGCTCGCCCGGCGATCCCCGCGTGCCGACCGTGGTGGAGTTCAGCTACGAGGTCCTCGCCGGACTCGCCATGACCGGCATAGTCAGTGGTGACCTGGGCCGCCGCGAGCTGCTCATCCGCCGCTGGAAGCGGGCAGCAGCGATCCTGCTCGGTCACCGCGACCCGTCCACTCTCGTCGAACGTGCCCGCTCAAAGGAGAGTTAGTTGTACGAGACCCCGGAACGCCTCGCCCTCGCGGGCTCGATGAAGCAGTTCGTCGGCCGTGAGATCCGCCCCCACCTGGCCGACTGGGAACGGGCCGGTGAGATCCCCCGTGAGGTGCACGCCAAGCTGGCCAAGGCCGGCCTCTACGGCATCGGGTTCGCCGAGGAGCACGGCGGCGACGGCGGTGACACCGTCGACACGGTCGTGGCCACCGAGGCGTTCCTCGAGGCCGGCGGGTCGTCCGGGGCGCACGCCGCGCTCTTCACCCACGGCATCGCGCTGCCGCACATCGTCGCCTCCGGTGACGAGAGCCTGATCAACCGGTTCGTCCGGCCGACCCTGGCCGGGGAGAAGATCGGCGCTCTGGGCATCACCGAGCCGGAGGCCGGCTCGGACGTGGGATCGCTGCGCACCACGGCGGTCCGTGACGGCGACGTGTACGTGGTGAACGGCGCGAAGATGTTCATCACCTCCGGCATCCGGGCCGATTTCGTCACCACCGCGGTACGCACCGGCGGCCCCGGCGCGTCCGGGATCAGCATGCTGGTGATCGAGAAGGGCACGCCCGGCTTCACCGTCTCCGGCAAGCTCGACAAGATGGGATGGCTCTGCTCGGACACCGCGGAGCTGTCGTTCGCCGATTGCCGGGTGCCGGCCGCCAACCTGGTCGGCCCGGAGAACTTCGGGTTCGCGCTGATCGGGCAGGCGTTCGTCGCGGAGCGGGTCATCGCGGCGGTGCACGCCTACTCGGTGGCCCAGCGCTCCCTCGATCTCACCCTGGAGTACGCGCGCGGCCGCGAGACCTTCGGCCGCCCGCTGATCAGCCGCCAGGTGGTCCGGCACAAGCTGGTCCTGATGAAGCAGCGGATCGACCTGGCCCGCCAGTACACCCGGTGGGTGAGCGAACGGCACGCCGCCGGTGAGCCGATGATCGGCGAGGTGTGCCTGGCCAAGAACGCGGCGGTCGAGGCCTGCAAGTACGTGGTCGACGAGGCCGTGCAGTTGCACGGCGGAACGGGATACATGCGCGAGTCCGAGGTCGAGCGCAACTACCGGGACACCCGGATTCTCGGGATCGGAGGCGGCGCCACCGAGATCATGACGGATCTGGCCGCAAAGATGTTCGGCTACCAGTAACAAAACCAGCTGTACAGCACCGCTGCCTCAGCAGCGTTGAAGCAGCGGTGGCGTACAGCTGGGGGTGATAGATCTTCATGCATGACTGATTCGGATTGGGTGCCTGCCGGGATCGACACGAGCCGTCCGAGTGCCGCCCGGGTGTACGACTACTTCCTGGGCGGCACCCACCATCTGCCGGTGGACCGCGAGCTGGCCGGCCACATCGAGGCGATGACCCCGGACATCGGCGCGACGATGCGGGCCAACCGGGCATTCCTGCAGCGGGCGGTGCGGTTTCTGGCCGGGGCCGGTGTGCGGCAGTTCCTCGACATCGGCTCCGGCATCCCGGCGACCGGGAATGTGCACGAGATCGCGCGGGTGGAGGCCCCGGGCTCGGTGGTCGTCTACGTCGACGTGGATCCGGTGGCGGTCGAGCACAGCCGGGCGATCCTGGCCGGCGTGGAGCGTACCGGCGTGGTGCTGGCCGACGCACGGGACACGGGCACCATCGTGGCGGAAGCCGCCGGCCTGATCGATTTCGGGCAGCCGGTGGCCGTACTCCTCGCCGGGGTTCTGCATTTCGTTCCGGACGACGACGATCCGGCCGGTCTGGTGGCCGCGTTGCGTGACGTCACCTCGCCGGGCTCGTACCTGGTGATCTCGCATGCGACGGCGGACGGGCAGCCGCCCGAGGTGGTCGAGGCGCAGAAGCTGTCGTCGCGCACCGGCACCGGGATCGTCCTGCGGTCGCATGCCGAGATCGCGTCGTGGTTCGACGGGTTCCCGCTGGTGGAGCCGGGTCTCGTGCACATCCCGCTGTGGCGTCCCGGGGCGGGCGAGACGGTCGATCGCCCGGAACGTTTCGGCGCGTACGCGGGGGTCGGCACCGCCTGAGAAGGCGACCCGCGAAGGGGCCCGCGCCGCATTTGAAAGCGACCCGCGAAGGGCCCGGCGCCGACTGAAAGGAGCCTACGAGGAGGGCCTGCCGGGGGTCGGAGCCGCCTGAACGAGAGCGTCGATCAGCTTGTCGATGGTCCCCGGGAAGGCCGAGTTGTACATCGACGGCAGGTGCTCACGCACCAGGTGCACGTTGGGGTAACCGTCGGCGGGCAGTGCGGTGTAGACCCGGGACCACGCCTCCTGCTCGGCCGCCTCCTGCTCCGGGGTCAGCTCGGCGGCGTCGACGGCGGCGACCGCCAGCACGGTGTCGACGAAGTCGCGGTAGTGGCGGACCGCGTCGGCGGGGGCGAATCCGGCGCTCAGCATGATGCCGATGCCGGTGTCGACGACCCGCATCTCGTGCGGGCCGGCGGTGACCCGGATCGCCCGCAGATGTGCGAGGCGCGGGTGCAGCCGCATCGACCGGCGCAGCGACGCGGCCAGGTCGCGCAGTGAGTCGGCCCAGTGCTCGCGCGGTACGAACTCGGCGAACGCGTCGCCGATGAGCCGGTCGGCAAGCGCGAGCAGCAGCGCGTCCATGTCGCGGAAGTAACGGTAGACGGCGGTCGGATCGGCCCCGAGCTCGGCACCGAGGCGGCGCACGCTCAGTTTGTCGCCGCCGGGCGCGTCGATCAGGCGCAGAGCTGTGTCGACGATCATGTCCGCGGTCAGCACGACCCCGGTGCGGGTTTTCCGGCGTCGGGCGCCCACGCTGCGCACACGTTCCACTCCAGGCACCACACCACCCTAGGCCCCTCTTATGTCAACGCATTGACATAAGCGTACCGCGAGCGGTTTCATCTGTTCACGAGATCTCCACCGGCCGACACCCGCGGAGACCTCGAGAGAGTTGAAAGGACTCACCATGGCGGCCACACCCCCCGCTTATGATCTGGCCATCCGCACCGACGAGCAGCGCATCCGCAAGGCTCTGGCCGGCGCTGCCCGCACCCCGTTCTGGCTGGAGGACCCGGGTCGGCCGGCCCCCCAGCCGGCGCTGAACGGCTCGACCGACGCCGACCTGCTGGTCATCGGTGGCGGCTACTGCGGGCTGTGGACGGCCCTGATCGCCAAGGAGTCGAACCCGGCGCTCGACGTCGTGCTGGTCGAGGGCAACGAGATCGCCTGGGCCGCGAGCGGGCGCAACGGCGGCTTCGTCGAGGCCAGCCTCACCCACGGCACCGAGAACGGGCGCCGGCACTTCGCCGACGAGCTGCCCATCCTCGACGCCCTGGCCGCGGAGAACTTCGCCGGCTTCGAGGCCGCGCTGACCCGGCACGGCATCGACGCCGAGTTCCAGAAGGAGGGCGTCCTCGCCGTCGCGACCGAGCCGCACCAGGTCGACGAGCTGCGCGCCGCGGTCAGCGGCAGCACCACGTTCTACGACCGGGAGGCGCTGGGCGCGCTGGTGAAGTCGCCGCTCTACCGAGCCGGGCTGATGCAGCACGAGGGCGCCGCCCTGGTGCACCCGGCCAAGCTGGCCTGGGGCCTCAAGGCCGCCTGCCTGCGGCTCGGCGTGCGGATCTACGAGAACACCCCGGTCACCGACATCAAGGACCAGGGCAACACGGTACGCGCGGCGACCTGGGCCGGCAGCGTGCGCGCGGGCAAGGTCGCGCTGGCCACGAACGGCTTCCCGTCGCTGCTCAAGCGCAACCGGCTGCTGACCGTGCCGGTCTACGACTACGTGCTGATGACCGAGCCGCTGACCGACGAGCAGGTGGCCGCGATCGGCTGGACGAAGCGGTTCGGCATCTCGGACACGTCGCGGCAGTTCCACTACTACCGGATGACGTCGGACAACCGGATCCTGTGGGGCGGCTACGACGTCGTCTATCACAAGGGTGGCGCGATCCGGCCCGAGCACGACCAGAACCCGGAGACGTTCGCCCGGCTCGCCGACCACTTCATGCGCACCTTCCCGCAGCTCGGTGACGTGCGGTTCAGCCACGCCTGGGGCGGCATGATCGACATGTGCACCCAGCTGGCCGCGTTCCAGGGGCGGGCGATGGGCGGCAAGGTCGCCTACAGCAGCGGTTTCACCGGCCTCGGTGTCGCCGCCACCCGGTACGGCGCGACCGTGATGCTCGACCTGCTCGACGGCCGGGACACCGTCCGTACCCGGGTGAAGATGGCGAAGCGGAAACCACTGCCGATCCCGCCGGAGCCGGTGCTCTACCCGGCCGTGCAGGTGATCCGGAACGCGATCGCCCGCGCCGACCGCAACGGCGGCCGGGACGGTTTCATCCTGAGGGCGGCGAACGCCGTCGGTTTCTCCTTCGACTCCTGACCCGTCAGGTGGGCCGGCCCGTCGGCAGGCCGGTCCACCTGCCCGTCAGGAGGGCGGTTCACCTGCCCGTCAGGAGGCCGGTTCACCTGCCCGTCAGGGAGCCGGTTCACCCCGCCCGGAAGCTGGGCTCGACCTCGCGCACGCAGTGTTCCGCGTCCTCGGCCGACACGCCCTGCGCGGTCAGTGCCGCCATCGCCTCGGCCGGCCGCGCACCGCCGTCCACCACGCTGATCCCGCCGCCACTGCCGCGCACCAGATGGATCCGGTACCGCGCCCCGGTCCACTCCACGCGCACCGCGGTGATCGGTCCCTCTGCTGGATAACCCATGGTGATGATCCTAGGGACCCGGCCCGCGATCATCCGCACCGAGTCACCCCGGTGAGCCGATCGTCTCCTCGCCCCTACTCCTCGAGCAGTGCGTCGAGAAGACCACGCAGCGTCCGTTCGAACAGATCCTCGCGGGGCGCTCCCGGTTGTGCGAACGAGGCGACCAGATGCGGGTACGGGGTGAGGTCGAGCCCGGTGAACGCGGGCGGCGGCCCGGACCGCTCGTTGCGGGCGAACAACGTGACCACCCCGGTCATCAGTGCCAGTGCCTCGAACTTGGCGGCGCTCGCGCAGCGCACCGGCGTGAGGACCCGCAGGCAGTGGTCGAAGAAGGCCAGACCCTCCGGGCCGATGCCGGTCGCGCGGCCGAGCAGCTCGATCAGCCATGGGTGCCGCCGATAGAGGCCCAGCTGCCGCCCGGCGAGTTCCAGCAGCGAGGCGATCGGATCCGGCCCCGGTTCGGGATAGGGACGCAACTCGGCGACCACCCGGTCGGTCATCAGGTCGAGCAGATCGTCGCGGGACGACAGATAGCGGTAGAGGGTGCCCGCCCCGGTGCCGAGGGCGGCCGCCACGGCCCGCATCGAGACGGCGGCCAGACCCTCGCTGCCGGCGAGCTCGACGGCAGCGGCCACGATCTCGTCGCGACTGTGGGTGGGCTGGGGTCCACGGCTGCCGCGCTCGGGCCTTGACCAGATCGGGGGTGCGTCACTCACCTGCACTACTGTAAACTGCGAACAGCGTTCGCGGTTTTCTGCAACTGCGGCACGCTTCTTCCGACGGGAGGTACCGAGATGATCGAGGCCAGAGACGGCGCGAGAATCCGTCTGCACACCACCGGCGCCGGGCCGGACCTCGTGGTGGTGCACGGCGGCGGCGTGACCATCGACATCTACCGGAGGCTGGCCGCCAGGCTCGCCGGCCGATTCACCGTCCACCTCTACAACCGGCGAGGCCGGGCCGACGCGCCACCGCGCAGCGAGCCCTACTCCATGCAGGAGGACATCGACGACCTGGCCGCGGTGCTGGCGCACACCGGAGCGGGCAACGTGCTCGGCCACAGCGGCGGCGCGGTCGTCGCACTGGAGGCGGCCCGGCAGCAGGTGCCGATGCGCCGGCTCGCCGTCTATGACGCGCCGCTGCAGGTCGACGGGCTGTTCCCGACCGGCTGGCTGCCGGGCGCACGGGCGGCCGCACAGGCCGGGGACACGGCACGGGCCCTGGCACTGACCGGCGCCGGCCTCAACACGCAGTCGGTGGCGGGCAAACTGCCGGTCGGTGTCCAGGTGGCGATCACCAAGTTGTTCCTGCGCACGCCGATCGGGCGGATGATGGGCGATCTCGTCGCCATGACCCTGGACGAGTCGCAAGCGATCCACGAGCACAGCGGGCCCGCCTCCCGGTGGGCCGGCATCACCGCCGAACTGCTGCTGGTGTGCGGATCGGGTGGCCCGCCGTACTACCCGAAGATCAACGCGGCGCTCGCCGCGGTCGTCCCCGGCGCCCGCACCCTCGAGATCCGGGGCAGCGGGCACGACGGCCTGGCCCGGGCCGATCCACGACTCGTCGAGCCGTTCGCCGAGTTCTTCGCCCGGCCCTGAACCGTACGGCGAAGCACGGCCCTGAACCGTCCGGCGAAGCGAGGCCCAACGACACCCTCCGACGAAGCGCGGGCTAACGGCCCTTCGCGGCTGCGGAGGCGGCGGCGGTCCAGTCGTCGCCGACACAGCCCTCCTCGTAATCCCACCAACCGTCACGGGCGCCGGCCCGGAGAACCCGCTGGACGCCGGCCAGGTCGGCGCCCGGCGGCACCTCGAGGGCGACCAGGCCGTACTGCTGGATGCCCTCACCGGTGACGCCGAACGGCTCGAACGCGTCCAGCACCCGCTGGCGGGAACCGCGCAGCGGGCCGCTGCGGAGCGGCGCGACCCGGATCGTGCAGTTGCCGGACCACTCGACGTGCTCGATCGCCCAGAGCACGCCGTCCGCGTCCGGTCGTACCCGCACCAGGTCACCGCTGGCGATGCCCCGCACGAACCAGGGGACGTTGGTCAGGCGTACCACGTCGCCGGAGACGGTGTCGGCCCACAGGCTCTCCACGTCGACCGGTGGCCAGTCGGCAGCGTCGCGGGGCAGGTCGAAGTGCACCTTGACGCTCCCCATCAGGTGCCTCGTCCGCTCATCGCCATCCCCGTCCGGCCCGGGTCACGTCCCTGAGGTGACGTAGTCTCCCAGAAGATCAGCCCGCACCGCCCTCGGGCGTGCGTGCGAACCATTCCGCACGGGTGATCGCATACTCCACCTCACCCTCCTCCGAGCCGGGGATGGGCGGGTAATCAGGGAAGAACGTGCGCTGGTAACGGAGACCGGCCTTCTCCATGACGGCCCGGGAACCGGCGTTGACGGTCATCGTCTGAGCGACGATCCGTTCCTGGCCGGCCGTCTCGAAGCCGTGCCGCAGCAGTTCCCGGGAGGCCTCGCTGGCGTAGCCCTTGCGCCACTGGCTCCGGGCGAGCCGGTAACCGAGTTCGGCGGCCGACGGCTCGTCCAGGGGCGGAAGCATCATCAGACCGACGAAGTCACCGGCCCGGTCGGACGCCATCCAGTAACCGAGGCCGTCCACCCGGCGCCCCAGCTCCATCCGCCGCCGGTGTGACTCCATCACCTCGTCGCGGGTGCGGGTCCGGCCGTACAGGTAGCGCAGCACCTCGGGGTCGGAGTCGAGCTCCATCTCCAGCTCCAGGTGCTCGTCGGCGAGCGGTACGAGGAGCAGCCGTTCGGTGTGCAAGATCGGTTGCGGCATCCGCCCACGATCACACAGCGGGCGCCGGTCCCGCGACGGATAAAAGCCGGGAGCCGGTCCGGGACACGATGGGCGTGTCCCGGCCCTGCTCCCGTCACGCCCGCGTCAAGCGTCGCAGGCGATTCCGTTGCGCTCCGGATCCAGCTTCTGACGGTCCTGCCCGACCACCTTGAGGTCTTCGAAGCCGTGTTCGCGCAGCCAAACGCACTTGTCGGTGACACCCGCCGGGAACCGCACCGGGACGCAAGTAGCGATGGTGCCGTAGTTGCGGTCGCAGCCGTCGACGGCCGGCGGCACCTTCACGGGGGCCGTCGGCTTGCGTTTCGGCTTCTGGCGGGGGATGCCGGGCTGGCCCGCGAACGTCTGCACGAACGGCGCCGGGGTCGCCTGCCGGGCCGGCTTCGCCACCCTTGCGGCCCGTTCCGGGGTCTTGCCGGCGGTGGCCTCCTTGTCGGCGACCGGACCGCGGGCGCTTGGCGACACGGTGGGCAGAACCCCGCGCGCGGCGACCGAGGTGGTCCGGACCGTCCCTGGATCAGGGGAGTCGAGCGCGACCCAGCTGACTCCGGCGGTGACGGCCACCGCGGCCAGGACCAGCGCGGCGAGACGTGTACGGCTCATCCGACTTTCACCCACTTCGCTACCGACGGGACGCCGTTGGTGCCGACCACGAACAGCATGTACCAGCCCGGCGGCGCCAGGTTCGGGTTGCTGGTCAGGTTCAGATCGATCGCGTTGCCGTCGACGGTCATCGGCAGGTCGACGAACCGCTGGTTCGGGTCGCTGGAGTGCGTCACGGCCGCCGGGCGAATCAGCTCCGCCTTCAGGACCGGCGAGTCCACGGTGATCCGGTTCGAGCTGCCGTACGCCCAGTTGGTGCCGGCCATGCCGGTGATCTGCGGACGGGCGCCCTTGAACAGGTACGGCGGCGAGTAGACCGACACCCGCATGTCGAACGTGCCGTTGCCGGGATTGTCGCCGACCGCCATGACCCGGCCGTCCGGCAGCAGGAACGCCGACGAGTGGTAGCCGCGCGGCACCGGGTCGGTGGCCATGCCCGGCGTGAACGTGTTGGTGGCCGGGTCGTACATCGACGCCTCGTAGACGGGGTCGGCCCGGTTGTGCAGCGCACCGCCGGTCTCGAACACCTTGCCGTCCGGGAGCAGGACCGCGGAGACGTACATCTTGCCCTGGTCGCCGGTCTGCGGAACGCCGCCGGTGAGGGTGCCCTGCGGGATCGCCGGACCGGCGGTGTACGCGGGCGACGCCTGCTTCAGGTCGATGAGGTCGGTGAGCCGGTGGGCGTCCGGGTTGGTCTCGATGTTGCCGCCGCCCATGGTCAGCACCTTCTGGTCCTGGGCCGGTGGCAGCAGCACGCTCATCGACTGGTCCCGCTCGTCCTTCTTCCGGAGACCGGGAACCGGTGTGATGGTGTTCGCGCCGTAGTCGTAGATCGACGAGCCGGTGCCGGGCGTGCCGTTGCCGAAGACGTGGCTGCCGGTGTAGAAGAGCCGGCCGTCCTGCATCAGGATCATCGACGGGTACAGGCCCCAGAAGTTCCACGTCTGGTTGGCCTCGCCGATCCCGAGCCAGCGGTTCTCCGACTCGTCGAAGTACTGGGTGGCGACCATGCCGTGGGAGTCCTCGCCGAGACCACCGAGCGAGATGACGTCACCGTTGCCGAGCGCCGTGGCCGACGGGTACCACGACCCGGCGGTCATGTCGTTGACCCGCGTGTAGGTGTTGTTCGCCGGGTCGAAGACGTACGAGTTCTTCAGCCCCTTGTAGCCGTGGCTGCCGTCCGCCGCCGGGTAGTCCTTGTTGCCGCCCATGACCAGCACCCGGCCGTCCTTGAGCTGCACGTGCCCGGAGCAGAACAGGTCCTCCGGCGTCGGCACCGCGGTGAACTGCCCGGTTCCGGGCTTGTAGACGGCGGAGGTGAAGGTCTTGGCGGCGAACGCGGCCGGATCGTTGCCGGAGCCGGCGATCAGCAGCACGTTGCCGTTGCGCAGCACCACGGCGTGGACGGCCCGCACCGACGACTGGAACGGCATGACCTGCCAGGCACCCTTGACGCACTTGTCACCGGCGCTGCACGACTCGTCCGGCACCGTCTGGGTGGCGTCGACCATGGTGTAGTCGTCGGTCTTCAGGGTGCCGTTGCCGTAGATCGTGATGCCCCAGACGATCTGGTCGGTGTTCGCCGGGATCTGCGGGGTGCGGACCGTCTGCTTCGTCCAGCCGGTGGCCACTGGCAGATTGGCCAAGTCGGTCCAGTACACCCAGCCCTGAGCGACGTCGTGCCGGAACACGGTCATCACCGTGTTCGCCGTGGTCGTCTTGTACCAGGCCGACAGGTCGTACTGATGGCCCGGTGTGACGTTGGGCGCGCACGAGGTGTCCTCGAGCATCATCGCCTTGCGGTCGCCCTGCCCGGCCGTGGTCAGGGTGACCGACATCGACCGGGCGCCGGAGTGCGCGTCGGTGCTGACCGCGAAGGTGTGGCCGTTCGCACCCCAGCCGGACTGCTCCCAGCAGACCGGGAAGCCGTCGGCGGCGAGCGACTCCAGGCCCGGGTTGGCGATCAGGTTCGCGCCGGCTGACGCCGGACGTTCCGGAAGACCGAGGAAGAGTACGAGTGTGAGCACCAGGAACTGGGCTATGTGGAGCCGGTTGCGCCGGCTCAGCAGCGGTCGTGGTTGGGTCATGACTTCTTCCCGGCTCGGTAGATCAGCCTGTCGGAGATCAGGAATCGGACGACGAAGGACGCGACGAGGGTCAGCAGGTTGCCGGCCAGCACGCCCAGATGCAGGCCGCTGACCAGCAGCGCCAGCAGCGGGATGCGCAGCAGCAGGTCGGCGTTGCCCATCAGGAAGAAGCGGCTCATCCGGTGGACGAGGCCGCTGCGCCGGTGATTGCGGTAGAGCAGCGTGTCGGTGAGCACGAAGTTCCAGCCGACCGCGACCACGTTGGCGGCGGCCGCGGCGGCCGTGTAGTGCATGTCGGTGAGGTGCAGCAGCGCCCAGAGCACCGCCTGGTTGGGCAGCAGGCCGGAGAGCCCGATCAGCGCGAACGCCAGCATCCGCAGCCGGGCCGGGCCGAACCGCAGGACACCCACGTGCTTGAGGAAGCGCAGGCCCTCGGCCGCGGTCGACTTGGACTCGCCGGCGTGCCGGGCCTGGAAGCCGTAGGGCACCTCGACGATCCGGCCGGGCCGGTTGCGGACGATCAGCTCCAGCAGGATCTTGTAGCCGAGCGGTCGCAGCTGCCCGGCGTCCAGGGAACTGGCCCGGATCGCGAACAGGCCGCTCATCGGATCGCTGACGGACAGCAGATGGTTCCGGAACAGGGTCTTGACCAGCAGCGTCGAGCCGCGGGACACCAGCTTGCGGTACCCGTCGGCGAGACCGCCGGTGTGGCCGCCGTGCGCGTACCGGCTGCCCACGACCAGGTCGGCGCCGTCGCGCAGGCCGGCCGCGATCAGATCGGGCACGATCTCCGGCGGGTGCTGCAGGTCGGCGTCCATGACGACGATCCACTCGCCGCAGGCGATCCGCATCCCCTCGACCACCGCGCCGCCGAGGCCGCCGGCGCCCTGCTCCCGGTGGTGCACGGTGATCGCGATCGGATAGTCGCGGGCCAGTTCCTCGATGACCGCCGGGGTGCCGTCGGTGCTGTCGTCGACGAACACGATCTCGGTGTCGTGGTGCGGCAGGGCCGCGGCCAGCCGGGCCAGCAGGGCCGGCACGTTGTCGCGCTCGTTGTAGGTCGGCACGATGACGCTCTGCCGCAGGGTGCCCGGCTCCGGACGGATGCCGATCTCGCCGGGCAGCACGGCCCGGGTACGCCCGAGCCGGCGGTACCGGTCCAGCGACAGGGTCTTCTCGCCCGGGGTGACGGTGGCCTGGTGCGGCATACCGACGGCCGCCCGCCCCTGTGCCTGGGTGGTCATGATGAAGGGGTCTCCTTGTTGATGCGGCGGATCTCGATGCGCCCGTCCGCCGGGCCGAACGAGGCTTCCAGCGTCGAGTTCGTGAGCAGGGCCGTGACCAGCGGCAGCGAACTGGGGTCCTGGCGCAGCGCGGGCGTCGACACCAGGTAGTCGACGTCGCGCCAGCCGTTCGGCAGGCGGGCCCGCACGGCCGGGTCGAGGTCGAGCTTGTAGAACCAGATGACCTGTTCCTCCGGGAAACCGGCTTCCACGCAGTCGACCCAGAGCACGTCGTCGACGACCACGGTGGTGCCGGCCCGATCGGGCACGGAGGTGCGCAGATATTCGGCGGCGGCCGTGTAGCCGGCGTTGTCGTCGGCGGTCAGGCTGCGGTGGTTGCCGGCGACCCAGCGCGGGCCGATCAGCATCACCGCGAGCAGCACCGCGACGGTCGCCAGCGCGGGCCGCCACCAGCGCCGGCGGTCCGGTACGGCACGGGCGGTCACGTCGACCATCCCGGCCGCGACGATGGCGAAGAACGGCAGGATCTGGACCACGTACATGGCCGGCAGGTAGCCACCGGGCCGGACCGCGACCAGCACCAGGATCACGGCGGCGACCGCCGGCGGGCGCAGCCGGCGCACGAACAGTGCCGGCACCGTGGCGAGCAGGCCGGCGATCAGGATCACCGGGTCGTAGAAGAGCCAGGACTGGATCAGATCGTACGAGCCGGAGCCGGCCTGGAAGGCGCTGCCCGTACCGGAGCGGTTGGCCAGCTGGAACTGCCAGGCGCCGATCAGCGACACGTGCCCGGGGCCGGGGAACAGTTCGCCGCGCAGCAGTGCGTAGAGCGGGTAGAACATGCCGACCAGGACCAGGCCGCTCAGGTAGCCGCCGACCGCCCACGGACGGGTCGAGCTGCGGGCCGCGTTCTGCCACAGCGCCACGCACACCGCCGGCAGGGTGACCAGCATGGTCTCCTTGCTGAGCACGGCGATCGCGGTGGCCGCGCCGGCGGCGGTGTAGTGCCACAGGTTGCGGCGCGGGGACAGCACCAGCGCAAGCGCGCCGAGCATCCAGGCGACGGCGAAGGTGTCGAGGTAGATCTCGCGGTACATGGTGACGGTCAGCGGCGACAGTCCGAAGAGCAGCAGGCCGATCGCGGAGGTCCGGATGCCCATGCCGAGGCGCCGGCAGATCAGGTAGACCAGCAGCAGGGCGGCCGCCACGACCGGGATCATCGCGACCCGGCCGGCCGTGACGGCGGGGCCGCCGACACCGAAGAGGTCCGGGATCCAGGAGAGTGCGGCGAGCTGGATCCAGGCCAGCGGCGGATGGTCGTACCAGTACGTGTAGTGGGCCAGGCCCTTGCCGGTGGCGACCGCCCAGGCCTGCGCGTAGTACGTGCCCTCGTCGTCACTGGCCATCGGGAAGCCGGTGATGTTGATCGTCAGGAGCACGAGCACCACCGCGGTCAGGCCGCCGGCGAGCAGCCCTTCGCCGCCGGTGAGCTCGCGCCGGCGTACCCGCGAGGGCTCTTGATCGTGCTCGGGGACCAGGACTCGCGTCGCGGGTTTCCCGGCCAGGCCGGCTCGCGCCTTGGGAATGAGTGCGGTGGTCCGCTGCGGCTCACTGGTGGTCGTCATGCGGCCCTCACCTCGGCGGCCTCGGTGCCGGCGGTGGTGTTGTTCAGGTGGGCGCCGATGTGTGCGGTCAGTTCCCAGTTGCGCCGGCCGGTGTATTCGCGCCAGACGGCGCGCAGTGCGGCGACGCTGAGGACCAGGGCGTACGGGAAGGCGCCGAGGATGAGCCGCGCGTAGTGGATCGGCTTGATCTTGAGATTGTACTGCAGGCCGAAGTCGCGCAGGCCGACCGTCTGGAAGACGATGTTGGCGGTCATCGGCACCACCGGCACGAAGGTGGCCAGGGCGATGCCGATCGGCAGGTCGGCGAAGATCGCAACGGCGACACCGATCGGGATCGCCACGCCGGAGAACGCCTGCAGGAACGGGCCGACCAGGGTGTACCGGGCCAGCACCCGCTGACCCAGGGACGGCAGCCGCCGCCACTCCCCCTTGCGCAGCACCTGCAGGAAGCCCTGGTTCCAGCGGGTGCGCTGCTTGAGCAGGCTGCCGAGGGTGTCCGGGGTCTCCTCACGGGTGACCAATGACGCCTCGTAGGCGACGACGACCTTGGCGCCCCGGCTGGACAGGCGCACGCCGAGGTCGCAGTCCTCGGCGAGGCAGGTGCCGTCCCAGCCGTTCGCGGTACGCAGCACGTCGGTGCGCACGAAAACGGTGTTGCCGCCGAGCGGGATGAAACCCTTGCGGGCGTGCAGGTGGAGCCGGCTGCGGAACCAGAAGAAATATTCGAGGCAGTTGTGCAGGCTGTACCAGCTGGAGTGGAAGTTGATCAGCTGGACGCCGCCCTGGACGACGTCGGCGCCGGTCGAACGGAACGCGTGGTCGACGTGCTCCAGCAGATGCGGATGCACCTGGTCCTCGGCGTCGAAGACCCCGACCACGTCACCACGCACGTACGGCAGGGCGGTGTTGAGAGCGCGCGGCTTGTTCTTCACCTCGTTGTGGTCGGTGACGACAAGGACGCGGCCGGGCGCGTTCTCCGCCGCCCGGTGGGCCACCGCCGCCGTGTCCGGGTCGTCGTGCCCGACGATGACGATGATCTCGTAGCCCTGGTGGGTCGAGCGGAGCAGGCGCTGAATGGTGTGTTCCAGCACGGCCTGCTCGTGCCGGGCCGGCAGCAGGAGGGAGAACGTCAGCCGGTGGTCACCGTCCGGTTCGGCGAAGCGGGTCGCGGCGAGCGTCTCCGGGGTACGCCACGCGTGCATCGTCCACCAGAGGGTCACCGCCGCGAACGTGGCCAGCACGACGGAGGTGAGAATCATGACGGCGGCAGCCAAGGTCGTCGCCTTTCAGCAAAGGGGAATACGCCTCCAGAAATGGAGCGGCCCGACCTTATCGCGATAACCCGTACGCCATTCAAGTCGATCTGACTATTTCCCACTTCCCGGTGATTCGTTTCGACTATTTTCCCGGGAACCGCCGGTCGGATCAGCGACAAATTCCGTCATGCAAACCCATTTCCGGGTAACAGAAACAGCCCGGCGCAAGGATCCGGGTGCGGCCGGGCATCGGGGCGGGATACCCACTGAAAGAACATAAGCCATGTCGGCTCTTTCCCGTGTCACGCTTCCGGGGGAACGACCCCGACTCTCCCCAGGCGTTCGCGATCGACTCGACAAATGCGGCATGTGTCCCATTTGCCGTCAATGTGGATTACGCATTGTCCTGTTGACGATAATCACGTGGAGGAAGGTGATCACGAGGAGCAAGATGATCGGCGTCCCTCACTTTTGGAGTACATGATGCTGGACTCGACGCTCCGCAGGCGGTCCCTGTTCGCCGCCGGCGGAGCCCTCGCCGGATCGATCACCCTCGCTTCGGCAGCCGACGCCGCCCACTCGGCGGGCACCCCGCTCGAACAACTTCTCGCCGGCAACCGGCGGTTCGTCAGCGGCCATGGCAAGCACCCCCATCAGACCCCGGCCCGGATCCGCGAGATCGCCGCGGGGCAGCACCCGTTCGCCGTCATCCTCGGCTGCGCGGACTCCCGGGTCGCCCCGGAGATCCTCTTCGACCAGGGTGTCGGTGACATCTTCGACAACCGTGTCGCCGGCAACGTCGTCGACGACCTCCTGCTCGGCAGCATCGAGTACGCGGTGGAGGAGTTCCATCCGCCGCTGATCATGGTGCTCGGCCATGAGCGCTGCGGCGCCGTCTCCGCGACGCTGAACGCGATCCGGACCGGCGGCGAGGCGCCCGGCCACATCTCCTCCATCGTGGAGGCGCTGCGGCCGATCCTCGAGCCGTACGCCGACGACCCGGACGGCGTGGAGAAGGGCGTCCTGGCCAACATCCGGGCGCAGGTGTCCTCACTCGTGACGCGCAGCGAGATCGTCGCGCACAGCGGGGCCCGGGTGGTCGGGGCCCGTTACGACCTCGACACCGGCAAGGTCACGCTGGTCCACTGACCGGTCAGGAAACGCCTACGCGGTCGTCGGCCATCCGGTCGCCGGCCGCGCAGAGGCCGGTCAGGGCCAGCGCCTGACGCACGTGGCCGCGCGGGTTGACGATCTCGTACCCGAAACCGGCACGCAGTGCCCGGGTGTAGCCGATCAGCAACAGATCGATGCATTCGCTGCCGATCGAATCGACGTCTTTCATATCGACGATCACCCGGTGGCCGCGGCGGCCGGAGGCGAAGGCGTCACGCATTCCGACACGCAGAACCCGATCGGCGCCCCGGTCGAAGGCGCCGATCAGGTGCAGATGGACGGAGGATCCCGTCCGCAGGTTGGTTCGCTCGATCTCGTAACGCGGGTCGGTCATGTCAGAAGTGGTACCCGCGCAATGTGTCCGGGAGCCGAAATCCCGATGACACCGTGACCGAGCCAACATATTCCGGCCTCAGAACGGAACGCAGACCGGCTCGCTGTAAAGCAGATCGATCTGGTGCGGTGCCAGGCTGCCACTGCGGAACATCCGGCGGCGTTCGGCGAGCACCACGTGGCGGGCCGCGGCGGTCTCCCGATGGTCGAGGTAGAGCTGCAGATCCTCTATGCGGCGCGGATCGGAGGTCACCACCCGGCCCCGGCCGGGCAGCGCGGGCCAGGGCACATTGGGTACGGCCAGCAGCGTGCTGTCCAGGTACCGGAATCCGAGGCGCTCGTTACCGGCCGCGAGGAGCATGAAGCCCGTGGTTCGGTGCCGGGGCCATGAGCGCGATTCACAAAGCCGCGGCCCAGGCCAGCGGTTCGTGGTGCGGATCGACCCATGGGCCTTTCCCACCGTCGTCCTATTTCTTGGCCTTCGCCGGCTGCTGCCCGTACAGGCAGCCGGACGTCTTGCCGACCTTGCGCAGTCCGGTCAGGTCGCCGGCGCCCCACACCGCCTTCTTCGACGTGATCGTGTGGTACATGATCTGGCTGCGGTCGTTCTGCTCCGGGTGGGCCAACCCGATCGCGTGGCCGATCTCGTGCATCAGCACCGCTCCGGTGGTGCCGCCGGGCGCCGACCCGAACCCGCGGGCCATCGACTTCAGCGAGGTCGCGTTGAGCACCACCGAGCCCTCGACCATCATCAGCGCCTTGCCGCCGGACGGGGTGAACGCGCTCTGCCAGGCGCCGCCACCCATGCCGAGTGCGCGGGCGCCGGACGGCAGCCATTTGCTGTGCCTGCCGGGGGTGGCCCACGCGATCACGAACTCGGTACCGGCCGGGTAGGTTCCCTTGTAGCCCTTGTTCGCCTGCGGGATCACGTCGGTCGTCCCGGCGTAACGGAACGTCAGGCCGGTCGCCGCCGAGATCCGGCTGAACGCCGTCTTCACCTCGGCCAGCGAATTCTTCGGGGCCCGGTCCAGGTTGACCCGGTAATCGAGCGGGCCGGCACACGGGTTCCAGCGGGCGATCAGGGCGTCGCCGTGCGCCTGGCTCATGAAAGCGTAGGCCTTCGCACTGCCGGCGGCGGCCAGAGCCACCCCGGGCTGAGCCACCACCAGCGTCGACACCGCGGCGAGCAGGAGCAGAACGCGCTTCATACGGGAGTTCCGATCTGAAAAGAGGGACCCCATTCTGGGATCGCCACGGGTGCCGCTCCGGGTCATCGCCGGGTGCCGATCGGTTGCCAGGCCCCGCCGGCCGGGCCCGCCGCCGCCGGTCAGCTCCGGGCGTACCCGGGTGCCGGTTTCTTCTGCTGGTAAAGGCGCGCGTCGGCCACCGCGTAGAGGCCGTCGAAGTCGTCACCGTCCACACCGAGCACGGCGGCGCCGATGCTCGCGCCGGTCCGCGCGGCCAGCGCCGTACCCAGCTCGGCGGCCACCGCGAAAGCGTCGCCCCCGGCCAGCAGGACCACGAACTCGTCACCGCCGAGCCGGCCTACCACGTCCTGCGCACGCAGCCGGTCCCGCAGCGTCGCCGCCACCCATCGCAGCAGTTCATCCCCGGCCGCATGCCCGTAGGCGTCGTTGAGCCCTTTGAAGCCGTCCAGGTCGAGAACCAGCAGGGCGGTGTCCCCGCCGGTCCGCCGGCGGTCGGCCCGCTCGGCGGCGAACCGCTCGGCGAAACCACGCCGGTTCAGCACCTCGGTCAGCACGTCCACCCGCGACAGCCGGGTCAGCATCCGCCGCTGCCGGGCCGCCGACCTGCCCTGCAACGCGCAGGCCGTCGACGCGGCGGCCGTACCCAGCAGCTGGATCGCCATGAACCAGCCGCCCGGATCACCCACCAGCAGCCCGACCAGCACGTACAGTCCGCCCGCGGCGACCGCGACCGGCGCCGCGACCTCCGGGCGCATGCCGAGCATCAGCAGCGGAATCGAGATCAGCACGCCGATCCCGAGTGGCTGATCCACCCCGCGTCCAGGGTGGCGATCGCCGCACAACTTACGAACGCGCTGAAGGCGAACACCAGCATCAGCGGCCGCGCCAGGCGCGACCGGCTCAACCAGTCCGCACCGGCGACCAGCGCCACCCCCGTGACGAAGCCCCACAGCGACAACGCCACCATGCTCGCCCGGTGCGGGTGGTCGTTGGCCACCAGCACCACATAGACCAACGCCACACAGGTCTGCGTGATCGACATCCAGCCCGGGTCGGCGATCGAATACCGCCGTCGCTCCCGTGCCTCCACCTCCGGCACCGGACCGGACGGCCGGATCCCGGCACGGGCCCGCGCCACCGACGCGGCACACGGCGCGCGCCGGTCCCGTACCGCCTTGTCCCGGTAGAGCCGCTGGTCGGCGACGAGCAGCAGCTCGCTGTAGTCGCTTCCGTCGGCCGGGAACGTGGCATGCCCGAGACTGCCCGGCGCGCACGGCCGCAGTCGCTCCACCACGGCTTCCGCGTCCGCCGCGCCGGTACCCGGCAGCAGCATGGCGAACTCGTCACCGCCCTGCCGGCCTACGGCGTCCCGCGCCCGCAGGTCGGCGCGCAGCTCCTGGCCCGTCCAGGCGAGCAACTCGTCGCCGGTCCGGTGGCCGTACGTGTCGTTGGCCTCCTTGAAGCGGTCCAGGTCGAGCAGCACCAAGGTGACCGGGGTGCCGGTCCGCTGCGCCTCGGCCAACTCGGCCGTCACCGAGGCGTCGAACCCGCGCCGGTTCAGGCACCCGGTCAGTGGATCCGTGCGCGAGGTCTCGGCCAGCCGCCGCCGCAGCGACGCCAGCACCGCCGAATGCCGCAGGCAGAGAACCGCGACGCAGGCGAAAGCCAGGGAGTGCACCAGCGGAAACCCGGCCGGTGACGGATCACCGAAGACCATGACGATGACGTACGCGAAAGCACCCGCCGCCGCCGTCACCAGGAACATCCGGGGTGGCACCACGATCGCCATCAGCACCACCAGCAGCGGGACGAAGGTGCCCAGCGGTCCGGACACCCCACCGGCGAGCAGGCTCAACGCGGCCGTACCCGCCAGGCTCACACCGGCGGCCAGCTGCCTGGATCCAGATCCACCACCGGGTCCGGGCGATCCACCCGGCGGCCATCCAGGCCAGCACCGAGAAGCCGATCATCACGGCCGCCACCAGCAGCATCGCGCTGCGGTGCGGGGAGCTCCAGGTGCCGATCGCATAGGCCGCGGACAGCGTCGCCGGCACCGCGCCGTAGGCAGCGGAGGCCCGGAGCGACTGGCGGCGGGACCGCTGAGCCGTACCGGGGGAATCGCGCTTCACGACGCGGCACCTCCCTGGCTGAGCTGGACCCCGGCTCCATCGGCACGACGCCGCCCGCCTTGAGGCTTCCGGCTCCGCCGCCGGAGCCCGTCCCGCCCGGCAGACCGCACCGGCTGTCCGGATTCACCCGCTCGCGCAGTGATTCACCCACCTGGAACGTCCCGTTACCGGGGCTTTCCGTCGAGGCTGGGAGGGTCCGGTGACACAGGTGGGCACGGCAGGGGGACGCCGCATGCAGAGCCGGCTCCGCATCGCGGGCCATGGGGTGCAGCCGCTGCTGCTGATGTTCCCGCTCGGCCTCTTCTGGACAGCCTTCGTCTTCGACCTGGCCACGTTGCTCGGGGCGCCCGCCATGATCGGCACGGTGGCGTTCTGGAACCTGGTGGCCGGTCTGGGCGGCGGCCTGCTCGCCACCCTGACCGCCGGTTTCGACGCGACCACCGCGATCGGCCCGGCCGCCCGGATCTTCGTCCTGGCCCTGCTCCTCGACGCCGGGGTGCTGATCACCTTCGCCGTCCTCACCCTGATGCGGGTCCGCGATCCGGATCGCGCCGTGAACGCGAGCCTGCTCCTGGTCGAACTGGCCGGACTGGCGGCAGCGGGTTTCGGCGCGTGGTTCGGCGGCCGTCTCGCTGACCCGCGCGCTCCGGTCGCCGACCCGCGTCCGGCCCGGGCGGCCGGCCTGGGAGCCGCCGGCCTCTGGGCCAACGACCACAGCGCCGCCGATCACCCTTGACCAGGTGAGCCGATCACCTCGGCCGTCCGTCGATCCCGGCGGTGGTCCGCCACATCCCGGTCGTCCGTCATTCCGCGGCGGTCGTCCGTCACACCCCATTGTCGTACGTCACGCCGGGGCGTTACTCCGGCCCGGCGGCATCCTCGGTCCGGGTGGCCGCGAGCATGCGCCCGGCGATCCGGCGGGCGGCTTCGCGCAGCTCAGGGCCACCGAGGATCCGGTACGGCACGGAGATGGCCGGCAGCTGCCGGGCGTACCAGTACGGGCTGCTGGTGCTGCCGGTCAGCAGGGTGGTGCCGGGCTCGGGGCCGGGGCTCAGCGTGCCGAGGGCCGGGCCGGCCATGGCCGCCGCCTGTTCCGGTGGGGCCTCGATGAGGATCTCCGTCCGGTACTCCCAGCCGGTGGCCAGATGCTCGTCGAGGACGGCTATCGGGTCCAGTTCGGACGGTGGCAGGAACGGGTCGGCCAGCACCTCCACCGCGGTGACCCGATCGATCCGGTAGGCGCGACGGGCCCCGGCACTGTGCGAGTGGCAGAGCAGATACCACCGGCCGTGGCGAACCACGATCGCCCACGGGTCGGCGCCGGTCGTCCACTCGTTGCCGGCCTCGGAGCGGTAGCTCACCCGTACGACCAGATTCTGGGCACAGGCCTGCACCAGCCTCGAGGTGATCTCGGGGTCGGGCCGCGCAGCCGCCGGGTCGGGCGCCGGCGCCGCGGTACGCCGGACCGCTTCCACCTGGGCGCCCAGGCTCTCCGGCAGCACCCGGACTATCTTGCCGAGCGCGCTGCCGACCGGATCGGTGGTGTCGCCGGCCGCGTGGTGGCCGTCGAGGACCGCCATGACCAGGCCGAGCGCCTCCGCCTGGGTGAAGATCAGCGGGGCGGGCCCCGCGGCCGACGCGGTAGCCGCCGTACGGCCCTCGCACCGACTCGATCGGGATGCCGGCCTCACGCAGGATCGCGATGTAGCGGCGGGCGGCGCGTTCGGAGATGCCGCCGAGGCGTTCGGCGAGCCGGTCGGCGGTGATGCCGGGACTGCCCTGCACGGCCTCGAACGCCAGCAGTGCCCGCGCTGTCGGGCTCTCCACCGGATCCTCCCGCACTCTGCCTGTCTCGGATCCAGGTCTTTCCGGGTTTCAAGGCGTTCCGGATCCGGAAGTGGATTGTCCGGAACCGAGGCTAGCGTGCCGTCATGATTCCGATGGGACCACCCGCCGCCGGCACCGAGACCGAGACGCTGATCGGTGCGCTGGAGCGGCAGCGGCGCATCTTCGCCTGGAAGACCGGAGGGCTCGACGCCGCCGGGCTGGCCGTCACCGTCGCGGCCAGCATGATCACGCTTGATCGAGGAGTACGCCGGCCACGCCGACCTGATCCGTGAGTCGATCGACGGTCTGACCGGCGAGGATCTGCCGGACTGATCGACCGGTCAGGCGCCGGGGATCTCGAAGATCATGCAGCTCGAGGTGGCGTGGGCGATCAGCCGGCCGGCCGAGTCGGTGATGCGGGCCTCGGCGAGCGCGGTCCGCCGGCCGCGCTGCAGCACGGTGCCGGTGCAGAGCAGCCGGCCGGAGGCGATGGTGGCGGGGCGGAGGAACTTCACGTTCAGGTCCATGCTGGTGTAGCCCACTCCGGCGGGCAGGGTGCTGTGCACCGAGCAGGCGGCCGCGGTGTCGAGCAGGGTGGAGAGGACTCCGCCGTGCACCGAGCCGAGCGGGTTGTAGTGGAACTCCTGCGGCTCCAGCTCGAGGGTGACGCTGCCCTCCTCGGCGTGAATGCCGGCCGCGCCGATCAGATGCATGATCGGCGGCGGCGGGAGCTCCCCGGTGGACATGGCGTTCAGAATCTCCATCCCGCTGCGGCGGCCGAGCTGGCTCGCGTGCTCGGCCGGGTCGCTCCAGCCGAACGTACGGGTGCGGGCGGCATCCTGAGTCTGCGTCATGGATGCAGGCTTGCAGAGGCTTGCTGCATCTGTCAACGAGACTTAGCCTTCCTCACATGTCTTCTCCCCCGGCCCTGAACTGGTCCGTCGACAACTGCACCGTCGAACGAGCGATGGGCATCCTCGGCGAGAAATGGGCCCTCGTCGTGCTGCGCGAGGTGTTCTCCGGCATCCGGCGCTTCGACGACATGCGGGTCCGCACCGGCATCCCCCGGCAGGTCCTCACCAATCGGCTGAGCACGCTCGTCGAGAACGGGGTGCTGCACCGCGAGCCGTACCGGGAACCCGGCTCACGCGTCCGCCACGAGTACCGGCTCACCGAGAAGGGCTTCGACCTCTATCCGGTCATGATCGCGCTGGCCGAGTGGGGCAACCGCTACCTGGCCGACCCGGAGGGCCCACCCATCCAGTACGCCCATCGCGACTGCGGCGCCGAACTGCACCTCGCCGTGACCTGTGCCGGCGGTCACCTGGTCGAGAAGAGGCGGGAGATCCAGCCCCGTCCCGGTCCCGGGGCCCGGCTACGCTCGGCCGATGCTGAACGCTGAGCAGGCCGCCGACTACGTCAGCCGGTACGACGGCGTCGATCCGGGCGTCCTCAGTGACGGGTCCTGGCTGCTGGACCGCCCCGAGTTCTGGGCCGGGCTGCTCGACGGCTCCGCCGACACCGACCTGGTCGAGGCCGTGCTCGACCGCTGCCCCGAGCCACTGGGACTCTGGGACGAGGTGGCCGCGTCCGGCCGCTGGCCGGTGCTGCGCCTCGGCGCCGGTGACTCCGATCTCGCCGTCGTCGAATGGCACGGCCCCGACCACGAGGGCGGCCTCGACTTCGTGGTCCTCCCGCACGGCACCGGCCGGTGCCTCAGTGTCGCCTCGGTCGAGGGCCACGGCTGGGGACCCGGCCTCTCCTGGCCCGAGGCGCTCCGGCTGGTCGACCTCGGCACCCTGGGCACCCCCGCGCAGCGGCTGCTCCTGCTGCAGCCGGCCATCGGCGACGCCGGCGCGCCGGAGACCGCCGCCGCCCTGCTCGCCGACGCACTGATCGCCGTCTGTGCGCCCGGCGCGAGCCCGGCCGTCGCCCTGGAGACGGCCCGCCAACTGCTCGACCGTCCGGCGCGCTGGTTCCGTCAGGACGGCGCGCTGATCTGCGACGCCGAGACCTCGCCGCGCCGGGGCGGTGGCTTCCCGCCCGACGACCTGCTCCTGATCACCCGCGCCCTCGGCGGATAACCACGTGACGCCCCAGCGCCCGCTGCGGCTTCACGCGCCCAAGAACCGCGACGAGGTGATCCGCACGATCCGCCGCCTGCGTGCGACGGCCGGATAGCTCACCCGGCGAACCCTTCACGGACACGGCCCCGCCGGGATCACCATGCGGTCATCGGTTCCCCGCCGGCCTTCGCGCGGCCGCCGGGTAATCGCCGGTCAGCGTGACGCGCTCAGCGGCAGGCCGCGGACCAGCATGCGGTGCGAGCGCCAGCCCGGGAACGGGACGAGGTCGCCGACGTGCTCGAACTTGAGCCGCTGCAACGCGTGCCACACCCGGGTGTTGGTCTCGGCCACCGCGAGCGAGACGCGCTCCTCCTTCCGCTGGCCCAGAAGATCGGCCACCATGCGTACGCCCAGCCGGTGCCGTTGATGTGCGGGGTCGACGAACGCCTCACAGATGGCGAACGTGCGGCCCTCCCACTCCACGGCCAGGTCGGGATCGTGCACATCGGTCAGGTCGCGCCACCAGAGGGTCTCCGGCGGCAGGCGACAGCCCATCACCGTGCCGACGAGCTCACCGTCCACGTAGCCGAGTGCGGCCTGGAAGCCGGGCGCCTCGGCGGTCCAGCGCAGACGGTCCTCGACCGACGGTTCGCTGTGGTCGGTCAGGTGCAGGTCGGTGGCGTGCACCTGGCGGTACACCTTGGCCAGTTCATCGAGGTCGACCTTCTCGGCAAGGACGACAGAACTAATTGTTTCAGACATTTCGAATCACGCGTGCCCCCACGCCTGAACCTCCGTTAACTAGATAAGGTAAGGCTTACCTAATCAGAGGTTCATTCGCATTGGCAAATCCGGCCGGCCGACGGCCTCGGTTTCCGCTCGGGCCCCGGCTTGCGCACGCATCCAGCGCTCGTGGGCTCCGGCGACACGTGGAAAGAGAACGGCCCGATCCTCCGGCGAGAGGACGATGCCGAAAATGTCGGCGAGCGCATCGAAATAGGCCTTCGGATCGGACAGTTCGGAACGGGCGGGATCGGCGCCGATCCGGGTCAGCGTCAGGCCACGCAGCACGTCGGCGCCGGTCGCGTCCCGGCGGGCGGCCATCGCCACCTGGACGAAGCCGGAATCCGGTGACGTCGAGAGCTCGACGTGCCTCTCCTGGAACTCCGACATGCGGGCGGGCTCGGCCCGGAAATCCATCCCCCGGAAGCCAGCCGACGGATCGTGGTCGAATCGCCACCCGCCCGGCGCCACCTCGGACGCGCGAAGACCGTACCGGAAGGGCCCGCTCTGGTGGACTCCCTCGACCAGCGGAAGGGGGCCGTGCAGGCCGTCACCCATACCGAGGTCCACCAGCCAGTCGCCGTCCGGCGACTCGTCCGACGGCAGACCCGAGACCGTGAGGACCAGGTGGTTGGCGGTGATCTCGGGAGCCGGCGCGTCATTCCCCTGAACCCCGCCGACGTGACGGGTGACCCGGTAGCCCAGGGCACGCAACAGTGCCGAGAAGGCGCCGTTGAGGTGATAGCAGTAGCCACCACGGCCGCTCACGATGCGCCGGACCGAGTCGGCCGGGCAGATCGTCGTCGGCCGGTCGAGGTGGATCTCCAAGCATTCGTAGGGCACCCGCTCGGCATGCGTCCGGTGCAGCGCACACAGAGCCGGGACGCTCGGCTCGTGGCCGGCCAGCTCGGGCAGGCCGAGGCGGGCCAGATAACCGGTGACGTCGATCTCCGCGGACATGGGCACACGCTAACGGCCGGGTACGACATCCCGGCCCGCCGGGGACGTGCCTACGATCCTCGGATGACGATCAGCGGCACCCGGGCCCGGCGGCCGGTCATCACCCTGCTGGTCGTCTGCCAGAGCACCATCGGACTGATCTTCGGTGGGATCGGGTTGTTCCTGCCGCTGATCCGTGCCGATCTCGGCCTCACCTTCACCGAGGCCGGCACGCTCGCCGCGGCGAGCAATCTGACGTACGCGCTGATGCAGGTCCCGTCCGGCTACCTGGCCGACCGGTTCACCCCGCGACGGCTGTTCGTCATCGGGCTGGCCGGGATGAATCTGCTGGCCGCGCTCTTCGCCGTGCTCGACTCGTACGCGCTGCTCCTGATCGATCAGGCCCTGGCCGGATTCTTTCGGGCCCTCGTCTTCACGCCCGGCATGCTGCTGATGACCGAGCTGTTCCCGCCCGGCCGGCGAGCCACCGCCATGGGCCTCTACGTGGTCGGCGGGTTCTCGTCGAACATCCTGCTCAGCGCGGTCGGCCCGCTCCTGGTCGGCCCGCTCGGCTGGCGGCTGCTGTTCCTGCTGTTCGCCGTATCCGGCCTGGTCGCACTGGCGCTCTACCGGTTCCTCGCCGGGCCGGCACCCCAGCGGCCACGCACCGGCCCGGTCCGGTTCGCCGAACTGCCGGGTCTCGTCCGGCAGCGGATCGTGCGGCTCACCGGCGTCATCCAGTTCACCCGGCTGGCCGTGGCGCAGGGCTTCACCTTCTGGCTGCCCACCTACCTGGTCGTCGACCGGGGTCAATCACTGGCGACGGCCGGGCTCGTCGCCGCCCTCGCCTCGGCCATCAGCGCACCGGTCAACTACCTCGGCGGGTATCTGTCCGACCGGATCAACCGGCCACTCCTGGTCATCGGCGGATCCCTGGCCGTGCTCACGGTCGGCATGACCCTGCTCACCCTGGTTCCCGGCATGCTCGGCGTACTCGGGGTCGTCGCGCTGATCTCGGTGGCGATCCAGGTCTACTTCGGGCCCCTCTTCGCCCTCCCGCTCCAGGTCCTCGGCGACCGCAACGCCGGACTGATCAGCGGATTCGGCAACTTCTGCGCCAACCTGGGGAGCTTCGCCTTCGTGTACGCGCTGGGCGCCGTCAAGGACGCCACCGGTTCGTTCCGGGCCGGTTTCCTCAGTCTCGCGGTGCTGTGCGTCGTCGCTCTTCTCGCCACCTGGCGGACGCGCCCGCTGATCAACAGGCCACACACCGCTCCCCGATGAGACCGGCGGTCCCGAACTGGTGGGACACCTGCGCCCGGCGTTGGTGGAACACCTGCGCCCTGCGTTTGAAAGCGCTCCAAGTTAAGCTCTCGGCGGGACGCCTCACCTAAGGATGAACGCCATGCTGATGGCTCTTCTGCTCGACGCCGCCAACATCGTCGGTGGCCTCCTGCTCGCCATTCCCCTGCTCGGACGTTTCCCGGTGATCGCCCGCCTCACCGCCCGCATCGCGAACTGGCGCTGGCTGATCGGGATCGTCGCCCTCGTGGCGGGCGGCTACTTCCTCATCGTCCACCTGATCTCCGGGCCCCACCTGTTCCACTTCGAGGTCGTCGGCATCGCCGTAGGCGTGATCCTCACCTGGGAGCGACTCACCGGCCGCCGATCGGTCGTCCCGGCAGCGGCCGCCGCCACGGCGCCCGGCACATCGGGCCACGATGCCGGCCTGAGCGGTGCTGCCCCGGCGCCGTCCCGCACCGCGCCGGCCGATCTGGCGGGGCCGGCCCTGCTCGTCGCCGTCTTCGGCATCATCGCGATCATCGTGGGCATCCAGGGCCTGTTCACCCCGAACTGATCCGCCGGCCGGCCCCGGGGTGCGTTCCCCGGCGGAAGGCGCCGCCCAGACCGACGCCGGCCCGGCAACTCACGAGGCCGACCCGATCACGTCCGGCGAGCTCGCCACCGCGGCCCGGAGAGCCACCGCGAACCGGAAGGCGCTCGGCCTCCCCGACCCACGGCGGCAGGCTTCCACCTGGTCCGCCCGCTACACCGAGTAGGCGGTAGTGAGCCGTCGCAGGCACGGAAACACTACGCCGAAGTACGCGTGAGATAAGGGACGCGGCCGTTTCAGGGTGTGGGGAACGGATGGCGAAGCGGGTCGTAGGTGTCGCGGTAGGTACGGGCGCCTATCGCCGGGAGGATCAGGTGGCGCAGCCAGGACGGCAGGGCCGCGGCACGGGAGAAACGGTCGGTGGCGGCCTGGACGTGGGCCACCCGGTCGCGGCGGAGGCGTTCGTAGTGGGCGCCCGCATCGTTCCAGTCGGTGGTGGCCAGCAGTTCCGCCAGGACCAGCGCGTCCTCGACGGCGAGGGCCGCCCCCTGGGCCCATACGGGCGCGGTGGCGTGTGCGGCATCGCCGATGATCACGCAGCGACCGTGTGACCAGGTGGAGGTGCGCACCTCCTCGATCGGGGAGTGATAGGGATCGGTCATGCTGTCCAGCACCGCGCGGACCGGGGCCGGATAGTCGCGGAAGTTCGTTCGCAGCCAGGACTCGTCGGCGCTGACCGGGCCACCGGTGGTGGCCGAGGCGTACCCGTAGACCTGATGATCGTCGACCGGGATGAGCAGGAACGCGCCGCCGGGGCCGGTCCAGAGCGTCCAGCAGTCGACGCCGGGGTTCGGCGCCATGAAACGCCAGCTGGCGGCGCTGAGCAGGGCCAATCGGGTGCCATTCCCCGCGCCGCCGCGGGCGGTACGATCCGCGGAAGGAAAGCGCGCGGCACCGCCCGCGGAAGGAAAGCGCGCGGCACCGCCCGCGGAAGGGAAGCCGTCGCCGCGGGTGGGCCGATCCGCGATATCGGAACCGAGGGCGGTCGCCCGGACCACCGAGCGGACACCGTCAGCACCGGCGACGAAGCCGTACCGCTGCCCGGTGTCGTCGCCGAATTCGACCTCGGCTCCACCGGTGACCGGCCGGACGGCGGTGACCGGCAGCGGCCGCCGGACGGTGGCGTCGAGGCCATCGGCGAGGAGTGCCAGCAGGTCGGACCGGCGTACGCATCGGGGCCGCGCCTCCGGCCCCCAGAAGGCGTCCTCGTCGACGGAGAAGAGGAGCCGGTCACGGCTCGATCGGTATTCGCGGCGTCCGGTCGGGCGGCCGAGTTTCGCGAGACCGTCGGCGAGGCCGAGTGCGGCGAAGGCGGCGACCGCGTTACCCGGCAGGTTGATCGCCAGACCGCCGCCGTCGTCGATGCCGCGTTCGGCCACGGTCGCCGGAATGTCGCGGCGGCCCAGCGCCCGCGCCAGTGCGAGGCCCGCGATGCCGCCGCCCACCACAAGTACGTCCATGACGAACCAGGCTCCCCCTCATCGACGCCCGTCGGAGCGAAGTGCCCATAACCGGACAGTGCCGGGTACGGCTGACGCCCGCCGAGCCGGAAGCGTCGGCGGGCGTGCCGGGCGGCGTAAGGCTAGTGGCGCAGCTTCAGGTCGAGCCAGACCAGCCGGTGGTCGGAGGTCGGGAAGCCGTTGACCGGCGCCCACTCGGGCCCGTAGACACCGCTCAGCCGCGACAGTGGATCTGCCTTGACCGGCCAGAACACGCCGGCCCCACGGACCTTCAGGCCCTTGCGGGGCAGCACGTAGTCGGCCCGCAGGTTGCCGGGCGCCGTGTCGGAGAAGTCGGCCGTGTCGTGGGCCGGGTTCCCGGTGTGGGTGAGGTTCGCTCCGCCCTGCAGGGTGGCCGCCTCGGCGGCGCCGGCGCTGGCCGGGGTGACCCGGGTGTTGATCAGCGGGTGGCCGAGCAGCTGCTCGATGGCGTCGCTGGTGGAGTCGCCGTCGTTGGGGTCGGCGTTCTGGTCGCCGGCGATCACGAAGTCCGAGCCGGGGCGCAGGCCGCCACGACGTCCACGGTCGTCGTAGATGTAGGACGACGTACGGCCGGGGGTGATGTAGTCGGCCCAGAAGCGGATCTCGTCGTGGTTGCGGCGCCCGTTGCGGTCCTCGGGGCCGTCGAAGGTGGGCGGCGTCGGGTGCGAGGTGAGGAAGTGCACGGTCCGCTTGCCGATCCTGATCGGTACGTCCCAGTGGCTCTTCGACGACAGGCGCAGCACGGCCTGCTCCTCGGCCGAGTAGAAGTCGGCGGGGAGCAGGTTGCCGGGCATGTCCTTCCATTTGAAGTGCTGGAAGGTCCGGATCGACCGGTGGTCGATCGGGTACTTGGAGTAGACGACCATGCCGTACTGGCCGGGGAAGAGCCCGAAGCCGTACGAGTCGTCACCGTACGAGCCGTCGCCGGGCGTGGTGTCGGCGACGCCGTTGTTGTTGAGGTCGAAGCCGGAGGCGATGCCGGTGTTGGACGGGGCGACGTAGCGGTATCGGTATCGCTGGGCGGGCGCGCCGTTCTGGGAGACGGCGAGGAAGTTCTCGGCGAAGAGCCGGGCGGCCTCGGGGTCGTAGTCGAACTCGTTGATCAGTACGACGTCGGGTGCGGCTCGCTGGATCACCTCGGCCACGTTGCGTGCCTGGCGGCGGTAGACGTCGTCGACGCCGGGGTTGGCCAGGTGCTCGCGGAGCAGACCTTCGGACGGCCGGTTCAGGGACAGGTTGTATGTCGCGAACCGCACCTCGGAGGAGCCCGCGAGGGCGGGCGCCGGAACGGCGACGAGAGCCGCGCCGAGCAGTGCGGTGACGAGAAGACGCTTCATTTCTGAAGTGACTACCCGTCCGTGCGGGGCCGGCGCAATGGCGTTCACCGATCCGCCACCGGGAATTCTCACCACACCAGGGTTCCGGCGGTCAGGACGGCGGCGACGATCGGCAGCGCGACCCGGGGCGCGCTGTCCTGGGAGAGCAGGCGCAGGCCGGCGACGACCGTCATGAGGATGACGAGTACGACCGCGGAGGCGATGCCGAGCGGAGGCACGGCGAGTCCGGCCGCGATCCCGAGGCCGCCCAGGATCAGCAGCGCGGAGCAGGTGCGGTATTCCGACAGCGAGACCCCGAAGTGGTACGCCGCAGCGTGTTGCTCCTCCGGCGCGGCGGTGAGGCGGGCGATGCCCTGGACGCCGAAGAAGACGATGACGATGCCGGCCAGCACGGTGTTCACACCCGCAGGCTAGTTTTCGTGCTCACCCGTGTGCAACATCGTGTGACCGGACTCGCGGTGAGCGCAATCGGACCGTCTCCTCGGCGGCGGCGGCCGGCAGACCGGCGGCGACCAGCACCGCGACCGCGGCGCGGCTGCCGTCATCGGTCCACAGCTCGTCGTTGACCGCCCGCATCATGGCCAGCGTCATCGCCTGCAGGGCCGAACCGAGCACCGGCAGCGGCAGATGGGTGGCGAACCGGCCGCCCGCGCGGGCCCGCTCCAGCAGCGCGTAGCTCTGCGCCGCGACGGGCAGCAGCAGCTCCCGGATTCCGGCCATGCCGAGGTTGCTCTCGGCCAGGGAGATCAGCAGGCGGTACTCCTCGCCGGCCGTCCACAGGGTGAGCACGAAGTCGGCGAGGGCGACCTCCGGCTCGAGAGCGTCCCGGTCGGTACGGCTGAGCGCCTCCAGCAGATCCGCGGAGCACTTGCCGGCCAGCCCGGCCAGCAGCTCGTCCCGGTTCGGGAAGTGGGCGTAGACCGTGCGCCGAACCACACCGGCGGCCTGGGCCAGGTCGTCCATGCTGGCGGCGGGTTGCCGGGCGAGCAGGGCCCGCGCCGCCCGGAGGATGCGGTCCCGGTTCTCCTCGGCGTCGCGCCGCCGCCCGCGCGTGGTCATTCGGCCGCCTTCTCCCAGATGACACCTTCCCGATCTTCGAGAATAGGGTCGGGCGCGCCCGGCACGGCCGCCGGCACCGATACATAGATGAGATTCAAATAAGGACGCTTCGGGCGGTAGCGTAGGTAAATGGTGCTGTGGTCCCCCCGGAGCCTGCGAGCCCTGCTGACCGGCGCGGGGCCGGACGGCCGGGCCGAGGCACTGACCGAGCTGAAGGTCGCGATCGCCGGCCGGGAGGCCCGGCTGAACCCGGCGCTCGCCCCGGCCGACGCCGAGATCGCCCGGATCGCCACCGTGCTGCTCGACGATCTCGCCGAGCCGCACCTGCTGCAGGTACGCTCGGTGGACCGCCCGGACGCCACCCGTCTCACCACGACCGCGGCCGGCCGGCAGCTGCGGGACACCCAGCTGCGGCACGCCGACCGGATGCGCCGGCAGGCTATCGGGGTGCTCTGCGCCGAGCCGCCGTCGGTCACCGAGGCCACTCACGTGCGCTACCTGACCACCGCCACCGGGATGCTGGCGTTCGGCGACTACTACGAGCTGATCGCACTGATCGTGACGTTCCCCTTCGACGGGCCGGGCGACCCGCGGGCGGTCCGGGGCGCCCGCGAGATGGCCATGGCGGGTCACGCCACCTCGGCCACCCGGATGCTCTTCGAGGTGGACCTGGTGGCACCGGCGATGGACCTGACCTACCAGAGCATGTGGGTACGGATGATGGCCGACACCCGGGAGCGGGAGCTGCGCCCCATGATCCGGCAGTGGCGACGGTGGGCGGGGATCGCCGCATAGCCGGGCCACAGTGGAGGACAAGGTCTTGACGCCTTTCCTGTGAGCGCTAACACTCTGGCAACACCCCCGTTACCCGCCCGACAACCGGAGACGACGGGCACGGCTGTCCTCAGCAGGGAGACACATGCAGATGAGCAGGCGCTTCGGGCGCCGTTCCCGATTCGTGTTAGCGCCCCTCACCACACTGGCCGTGATGACCGGCGTGCTCGCGGCGCCGACCACGGCGGCCGCCGCCGGCGGGCTGGTCCTCTGGTACAAACTCGACGAGGTGGGCGGCTCGGTCGCCACCGACTCGTCGGGCCACGGCCGGGACGGTGTCGTGGCCGGCACCGCAGGCTGGTCCGGTACGCAGGGCCTGGAACTCAACGGCAGCGACACGTACATCAAGGCGCCGGACGATCTCCTCAGGACACTGGACTCGATCAGCGTCTCGTTCGACGTGAAGATCGACCCGGCGCAGGCCACGCCGTACTTCCTCTACGGCTTCGGCAACACCGACACCACCACCGGGTACGGCAACGGCTACCTGTTCGCGACCGGCAACGCGTACCGGAACGCGATCTCGCTGGTGAACTGGACCGGCGAGCAGAGCACCCGCCCCGCCGACGGCCACAACCTGGCGCGCGGTGCCTGGAAGACGGTCACCTACACGCAGACCGGGACGACCGGCACGCTGTACGAGGACGGCGTCGCGGTGGCCACCAACACCTCGATCAGCGTCCTGCCCAGCGCGATCGGCGGCGGCACGACGACCGCGAACTACTTCGGCAAGTCGGCCTACAGCGGCGACCGGCTGCTCAAGGGCCGGCTGCGGGACGTCCGCGTCTACG
The DNA here is from genome assembly GCF_040639655.1 of Actinoplanes sp. NPDC023801. NCBI lineage: Bacteria > Bacillati > Actinomycetota > Actinomycetes > Micromonosporales > Micromonosporaceae > Actinoplanes > Actinoplanes sp. NPDC023801. The sequence goes on from NZ_JBFAAI010000002.1 coordinate 577,682, forward strand.
ACCGGGCGCTGAACCCGGCCGAGGTGGAGACGCTGGCCGCCCCCGCGAACGCCGAGTCGGTCGCCGCCGACGCGGCGGCGCTCGACCTGGGCGACACGAGCGGTCTCACCGCTGATCTGCATCTGCCGGCGACCGCCGCGTACGGCTCCAAGGTCACCTGGAGCAGCAGCGACGGTGACGTGATCACCGACGCCGGGAGGATCCTCCGGCCGGCCGCCGGTGAGCCGGACGCGCACGCCACGCTCACCGCGACGCTGCGCCGCGGCGCCTCGCAGGACACCAAGACCTTCCCGGTCACCGTCAAGGCCGCCCTGGACGACCCGGCCGGCGCGGAGGCCGCGGCCAAGGCGTTGAAGATCGACAACCTTGACGACGTACGGGGGAACCTGACCCTGCCCGCGACGGCGACGTGGGTCTCCAGTGACCCGGCAACCATCTCGGCCACCGGTGAGGTGCACCGTCCCGCCCACGGGCAGCCGTCGGAATCGGTCACGCTCACCGCGACCGTCACCTACGGCACCGCCACCGCGACCCGCGAGTTCACCGCGACGGTGCCCGCCCTGCCGAAGCCGGAGCCCTACGAGGGCTACCTGTTCAGCTATTTCACCGGTGAGGGCTACCCGGACGGCGAACAGGTCTACAACGCGCTCAGCAACGGCAACAACGCGCTGAGCTGGCGTGAGATCAACAACGGCAACCCGGTGCTGACCTCGACGCTCGGCACCGAGGGCCTGCGCGACCCGTTCATCATCCGTTCGCCGGAGGGCGACAAGTTCTACCAGATCGCGACCGACCTGAAGATCCACGGCAACGGCGACTGGGACGCCTCGCAGCGCACCGGCAGTAAGTCGATCATGGTGTGGGAGTCGACCGACCTGGTCAACTGGACCGACCAGCGCCTCGTCAAGGTCTCCCCCGGCACGGCCGGCAACACCTGGGCACCGGAGGCTTTCTACTCCCGGGAGCTGGGCGCCTACGTGGTCTTCTGGGCCTCGAAGCTCTACGCCGCAAACGATCCGGACCACACCGGCAACACCTACAACAAGATGATGTACGCGACCACGCGCGACTTCCACACGTTCAGCGAGCCGAGGGTGTGGAAGGACCCCGGCTACTCGGTGATCGACTCCACGGTGATCGAGCACGACGGCGTCTACCACCGGATCACCAAGGACGAGCGGAACAACTCGTCGACTTCGCCGTGCAGCAAGTTCCTGATCCAGGAGAAGTCGGCCGACCTGCTGAGCACCGACTGGGACTTCGAGGGCGAGTGCATCGGCCAGGGTGCGCTCAGTCAGGGCGAGGGCCCGCTGGTGTTCAAGTCGAACACCCCCGATTCACAGGGCAACGACAAGTGGTATCTGTACATCGACGAGTACGGCGGCCGCGGGTACGTCCCGTTCTCGACGACCGATCTGAACTCGGGCAAGTGGACGCCCGAGCCGACGTACACGATGCCGTCGCGCCCGCGCCACGGCACGATCCTGCCGGTCACCAAGGCCGAGTACGACCGGATCTCCGCGAAGTACGAGGAGCCCCCCACGCCGTCGATCGGGTTGCGGCTGCGCTACCAGTTCGACGAGACCAGCGGCACGGTCGCCCGGGACACCTCGGGCAACGACTTCAACGGCACCTACGTCCGCACCCCGGCGTGGGGCACCGGCGTCCAGGACGGCTCGTTCAAGATGTCCGGCGGGACGAGCTCGCCGTATGTCACCATTCCGAACGGCGTGCTCAAGGGCGCGAGCGCGGTGACGGTCTCGGTCTGGGCCAAGTGGACCGCCTCGACGGTCAACCAGTGGATCTACGGTCTCGGCCCGGACAGCAACAAGTACCTGTTCACCGGTCCGCGCAACGGCAGCAACGTGCTCTTCTCGGCGATCACGACCGGGTCGTGGCAGGCGGAGTCGCAACTGTCGCACAGCGCCGCCCTGCCCGCCGGCAGCTGGCAGCATCTCGCCGTCACGATCGACGGTTCGAACGCGGCCATGTATCTCAACGGCACCAAGGTCGCGGGTGCGACCGGGGTGACCGTCAAACCGTCCGACCTGTACGACGCGTCGAAGAACTACAGCGGCTACGTCGGTCGTTCGCTGTACGCCGCGGATCCGTACTACGCCGGTGAGGTCGACGACTTCCGGATCTACGACACGGCGCTGTCCGCCGCGGAGATTCTGGAGCTCGCCGGGCGTACGACATCGATCGGAGGGGTTTCCCTTCCCGAGCTGAAGGCCGAGGCGCTGATCGACGACGCCACGTCGACGGTGAAGTTGCCGGTCAGACCCGGAACCGATGTCACGTCGCTGGCGCCGTCCTTCACCCTGGCGCGGGGAAGCACCATCACCCCGGCCACGCCTCAGGACTTCACGAAGCCGGTGACCTACACGGTGACGGCGCCCGGCGGGGCGTCCCGGCAGTGGACCGTCCAGGCGCTGGTCATGAAGTCGCCGATCCTCCCGGGACTGAACGCCGACCCGAACATCTCGGTGTTCGGCGACACGTTCTGGATCCACGCGACCACCGACGGGTTCGCCGGCTGGTCGGGCACCCAGTTCAAGGCGTGGTCGTCGAAGGACCTCGTCAACTGGACCGACCACGGGGTGATCCTGGACCTCGGGCCGGACGTGAGCTGGGCCGACAACAGCGCGTGGGCACCGGCGATCGCGTCTCGTGGCGGCAAGTATTACTTCTACTTCTCCGGGGGCCTGGCCAGCGGCAACACGGCCAAGCACCTGGGTGTGGCGGTGGCCGACTCGCCGACCGGGCCGTTCACCGACGCGCTCGGCAAGCCGCTCGTCGCGGGCGGCACCTACGCCGGTCAGATGATCGACCCGGCGGTGTTCACCGACGACGACGGGAAGTCGTATCTGTACTGGGGCAACGGCAACTCGTACCAGGTCCCGCTGAACGACGACATGGTGTCGTTCGACCCCGCGCTGGTGAAGACGTACAGGCCCGCGAACTACAACGAGGGCAGCTTCGTCATCAAGCGGAACGGCGTCTACTACTTCATGTGGTCGGAGAACGACACCCGCAGCGCCGACTACCGGGTGGCGTACGCGACCGGCTCGTCCCCGCTCGGGCCGTGGAGCGACCGGGCCGGCGTGATCCTGTCGAAGGACACGTCGCTGGGCATCCTCGGCACCGGCCACCACTCGGTGGTCCAGGTCCCCGGCTCCGACGACTGGTACACCGCCTATCACCGGTTCGCGATCCCGGGCGGCGACGGCACGCACCGCGAGACCACGATCGACCGCCTCGAGTTCGCCGCCGACGGGGCGATCGAGCCGGTCGTGCCGACGCTGGAGAGCATCGCGCCGGTGACGGTCGCCGGTGCCGGGCCGGACACCGGCGGGCCCGAGGGCAGCGCCATCGCCCTGGCCGGGAGGGTCTCCAACGACGCGAACCGGCCGGCCTGGACGGTGGACGGCACCGGCTGTTCCTTCGCCGACCCGCACGCTGCCGCGACCACGCTGACCTGTGCCGACAACGGCTCCTACCGGGTCACGCTGACCGCCGGGAGCAGCAGCGACGCGGCGACGGTCACGGTGATCAACGCCGCTCCGGTGGTCACGGTTCCGGGCGGGCGCCCGGCTCCGGACGCTCCGGTCGCGGTCGGCACCGAGGTGGTCCGCAAGGTCACGGTCCGCGACGCGGGCGCCGACATCCTCGGCTGTACGGCCACGTGGGGTGACGGGTCGGCGTCGGCCGGGACGATCGCCGGCGGCGTGTGCACGGTGAAGCACAGGTACACGACCGCGGGTCTCCACCGGCCGTCGGTCACGGTCCGCGACGACGACGGGGCCTCGGTCGCCGGGGTGCTGCCGTTCACGGCCGTCCACCAGCCGAAGGCGGGTCACGTGACGGGCAGCGGCTGGAGCCGGACGACGGACTTCGCGTTCACGGCCCGCTCCGGCAAGGGCATCGGGAAGGCGTGGATCAGCACGCCGAAGGGTGTCGTCGAGTCGGCGGACCTGACGCCGCTGCTGGTCCGCGGGCCGGTGGCGTCGCTGCTCGGCAGCGCGACGATCGACGGCGTGTCCGGTTACCGGGTGCTGATCACGGTTGTCGACGGCCGGAAGGACCTCATCTCGATCAGGGTCTGGCAGGCCCGTACCGGAAAGGTCGTCCATGAGGTGACCGACACCGACCTGGACGGCGGCGGCATCGTCGTCTGACGCGGTGGGAGCGGGCCGGGTGCATCCCGGCCCGCTCCGATTGACATCCACATCGCCAAATGTTTACGTAAACATCCCACCCCGCCAGAACCCAGCGCTGTATCAGCGACCTGGAACAGCGCTGGCTTCTGGCCACCGCCCCTCGGCCAGAAAGCAGAGCTGTATCAGCCACCACGAAACAGCGCTGGCTTCTGGCCGGACCTCTCGAGCAGGGACTGCGATGAAGATTCGAGCGCTCCTCGCGGCCACAGCGCTGGCTGCCTCGGCCCTTGCCGCACCGGCGGCCGCCACCGCCGCCGCTGCCACCACCACGATTACGATCGACCCGAGTTACCGCGGACCGGAGTGGGAAGGCTGGGGCACCAGCCTCGCCTGGCTCGCGCACGCCACCGGCAACTACCCCGACGAGATCCGCAACCGGCTCGCCGACCTGCTCTACGGCGCCGACGGGCTCAACCTCAACATCGCCCGCTACAACATCGGCGGCGGCAACGCGCCGACCGTGCAGCCCTATCTGCGGCCCGGCGGCGACGCGCCGGGCTGGTGGAAGGCGCCGGCCACGTACACGCCTGCGGACAAGGACTGGTGGAACCCGGACGACCCGGAGCACTGGGACTGGAACGCCGACCCGAACCAGCGCTGGTGGCTGGACCGGATCAAGGCCGACGTCGACCACTGGGAGACGTTCAGCAACTCGCCGCCCTGGTTCCAGACCGTCAGCGGGTACGTCAGCGGCGGTTTCGACCCGAACACCGACCAGATCCGCACCGACACTCTCGACGACTTCGCCACCTACCTGCTGCGCGTCACCGAGCATCTGGAACGCACGCACGGGATCACGGTCGACACCATCGAGCCGCTCAACGAGCCGAACACGAACTACTGGCGTACCACCCTGGGGCCGGACGGCCGGCCGACCGGGGGCCGGCAGGAGGGCGCCCACGCCGGACCCGAGCTGCAGGCCGCGGTGATCGAGGCGCTGCGCCGGGCCGCCCCCGACCGGGCGATCGCGGCGCCCGACGAGACGAACCCGGGCACGCTCGTCACCAACTGGTACGGCTACACGCCCGCCGCCCGGGACGCCGTCGACCGGATCAACGTGCACACCTACGGCACCGGCCGCCGGACCAGCGTCCGCGACATCGCCAAGGCCGAGCAGAAGCCGCTCTGGATGAGCGAGGTCGAGGGCAGCTGGGGCAAGGACTTCACCAGCATGGACTCGGGCCTGGGAATGGCCCAGCGGATCATCGACGACCTGCGTGAGCTGGAGCCGTCGGCCTGGGTGCTGTGGCAGCCGGTCGAGGACGCGAAGAACATGGTCGCCGAGGGCAACCTGCAGTGGGGCGCCATCCACGTCCCGTTCGACTGCACGGCCACCGACACCCTGGCCACCTGCCCGATCCGGACGAACACCAAGTTCGACACGATCCGGAACTTCACCCACTACATCAAGCCCGGCGACCACATGGTCAAGGTGGACGGCACACGCAGCGTCGCCGCCGTCTCCGGCACCGGCCTGACCGTCGTGCACTCCAACCCGGCCGCGGCCGGGGAAGCCGTCACCCTCGACCTGTCACGGTTCTCCATCGGCCGGAACGCGACCGTCACCCCGGTCGTCACCAGCGCGGACGGCAAGCTGGTCCGCGGCACACCGGTACGGGTCAGCGGCGGCCGGGCCACCCTCACCGTGCCCGCCCAGTCGGTCACGACGTTCCTGGTCAGCCGGGTCGCCGACCCCGGCGCGACCCACCTGCGGGCCGACCGCACGTACCGGCTCCACGGTGTCGCAAGCGGATGGTCGCTCACCCCGTCCGGTGAGGACATCGTCATCCGTACCGACTCGGCCACCGCGGCCGACCAGCTGTGGACCGTGCAGCCGGCAGCCGGCGACCGTTACCAGGTGATCAACGCGGGCACCGGACAGCGGCTGGCCGTCCGGGACGGGCGGACCGTCGCCGAGACCGCCGGAGCCGTCGACGACGGGGCGCTGTGGCGGTTCTCCACCACCGGGGACGGCACGTACACGCTGATCAGCGTGGGGGCGCGGCGGCTGCTCGACGTCAACGGGGAGGCCACCGCCGACGGTTCCCCGGTCGGCACGTACCTGCCCACGTCGGCCGCGAACCAGCGGTGGGCGCTGCGGGACGAGACGGTCGGCCGTACCAGGATCGCCCTGGCCCACACCGTGCCCGGCCTCGCGCCCGCCCTCCCGGCGACGGTGACCACCGTCCTGCCCAGCGGTGAGAACCGCGCCCTGCCGGTGACCTGGACCCTCCCGGCGGCGTCGAGATGGCGCAAGCCCGGCACCGTCCTGGTCAAGGGCACCGCCACCGACGCGCTCGGCAGGAAGGTCGCGGCGACCGCCAAGGTGACCGTCGACGTCTTCACCTCGACGGCCCCGGCCCGCGCCAAGGCCTACGCCGGCGGACCGGCATCACTGCCGGCGACGGTGACCGCCACCGGCCGCCACGGCGGGACCGCGACCGTCCCGGTGACCTGGGCGAGCGCGTCGTTCCCGGCCGCCGGCACCACCACGGTGACCGGAACCGCCACCGTGGTGCCCGGACAGACCCTGCCCGCCACGGTCCGGGTGCAGGTCACCCAACCGTCCGAAGGTCTCGTCGACGGGGTCGCGGTGACCGCGTCGTTCACCGAGGGCGGCTACTCGACGGCCGGCCTCACCAACGGCAACCTCACCGACAAGGCGTGGTCCAACTGGAAACCGTCCGGCCGCAACCCGGTCGAGGCGCTCACCGCCACCCTGCCGGCCGGCGCGTCAGCGAGCCGGGCCGTGCTGCACTTCTACCCCGACAACTCGTCCGGCGGCGGCATCGCCGCGAGTGTCCGGGCCGGCACGCCTTCGGCGTCCGGCTGCCAGGTCACCGGGTCACCGGTCGCGGTCACCTCACCGGTCGCCGACATCCCGCTCCCCGCGGGCGCGAGCCAGGTCTGCCTCCAGCTCACCCCTGCGCCGGACGGCTATCTGACCGTCGCCGAGCTTCAGGTGTACGCGAAGGCACCCGGTCGTGGCACCGACGCGTCGATCACGTCGATCCTGGTCGAGGGGGTGCCGATCAGGTCGTTCGACCCGGCGGTCGCGTCCTGGCGGGTCGCCGTCGACGACCCGTCCTGTGCCCGGGTGACGGCCGTGACCACCGACCCGTACGCCACGATCGAGGTGACCGGTTCCGGCCGTACCCGGACCGTGGCCGCCACCAGCGAGGACGGCACCGCCCGGGAGTCCTATGAGGTCACGCTGACCCGCAAACGCTGACTCGGGGCGGGCGCCGACTCGGGGACGGTGCCCGCACCCGGATACCTCTACGATCGTCCCCCATGCCGGAGATCGCCCCCACCGCCGCGGAGGCCACCGCCGTGACCGTCTGGATGGTGGCGATGATCGTCGCCCCGCTCGGGCTGACCGCCGGATTGGCACTCCTGCATCGCAGCCGTGGCCCGGCCGCGGTGGCCGGAGTCCGGCGGCGGGCCGGTGGACTGTGGACCTTTGCCCTGATCGGCATCGGGATGGTGGCGCTCGGCGGTCAGGTCGAGTTCCTGCAGACCGGCGACAACGACGAGATCACACTGTTCGAGGTGCACGGCACCGGCTCGCCCGTCTACTGGCTGGCCTACTCGCTCGGCGCGGGACTGCTGGCCATCCTCACCCTGGCCCTCCTTCCCCGGCGGCACACCTTGCGGATCGTGCTCGGGGTGCCGGCCCTGGTCGCCGGCTCCCTGCTGATGGGCCTGCTGCTCATGCTCTACGCCCGGATCGACCAGCTCGACGCTCTGCACATGGCGCGCACCCTGCCCGCCGCGAAGCCCACCGGGGAACTCAGCGTGCCCGGGGACACCTGGATGGCCGGCGGTGGCTGGCTCCTCGGCTTCATCGGGACGTTCCTGCTGCTGCTGGTCGCCGCCCTGATCGTCGCCGATCGGTACGCCCTGCTGGTGACCGGCGCCGTCGCCGTCGCCGCGGCCTTGGCGGCGGTCCCGGCCACACCCGACCTGAGCACGTTCTGGGTGATCCGGAACAACGCGGTCGAGCGGGTCGGCTACTCACCGTTCGAGATCGGCGGCCCGGCGCTGCTGTGGCCGGTGGCGCTGCTCCTGCCGGCCGCCCTGGTGTGCGCGATCCCGTTCCTGCCGCGATGGTGGCGTGGGGCTGCCACCATCGTCGTGGTGCTGACGCCCGGGTGGGTCGCGCTCGCCATCCAGCTCTCCTACGTGCACACCAATGCGGTGCTGCCGGCGATGATGCGGGCCGAGGGGGTCACGGTCAGCAAGGAGCGGGCCGTCTTCCTCACCTATCTGGTCCTGTTCATGGCGATCACGCTGCTCCCGGTGGCCGCCGTACGGCTGTGGCGAGCGGCCCGGCGCGGTACGCCCCTACCGTGGACCGTGCCGCCCACCGCTGTGCCGGTCACCGCGTCCGCCCCCGCGCCTCTTCCTCCGCCGCCCGCGTCGACCCCCGCGCCTCTTCCTCCGCCGCCCGTGCCCGGACCCGCGCCGGCCGGGCGCTCCCAGCGGCCGGGCAAGGTCGTGGAACGGCTCGGGCGGCCGTCCGTCCTCACCCGGGCGGCGGCCGTCGTGACGCTGGTGCTCGGTGCCGGGCTGCTCGGGGCCTTCGGCTGGCTGCTGTGGATCGGGATCACCGATGGCCCGCTCGCCGGCTATCTGTTCTTCGGCGCGGTGCCGTTCCTGTTCGGGATGCTCCTGGTGACGGCGGCGCCCAAGCTGTGGCGGGGCAGCGGTGCCGCCGCGGGCCGCGCCGCCGTCCTGGTGCTCCTGAACGTGGCCAAGGCGCAGCTCCAACGCTGACGGGTCAGCCCTCTTGCGGCGGGCCCCGCGCAGGGCGTCCGGGTGGGCGGGTCAGCTCAGGCAGAGGCAGAACGGGTGCCCGGCCGGGTCGAGGAAGACCCGGAACGTGGTACCCGGCTGCTCGGCGTGCTTGGTCGCCCCCAGCGCGAGCACCGCGGCCTCCGCCGTGTCGAGGTCGTCGACGACCACGTCCAGGTGCATCTGCTGCGGCACGTCCTGGCCGGGCCAGACCGGCGGCCGGTAGCCTTCCACCTTCTGGAACGAGAGGCACTGCCCGTTGTCGGCACGGAGGTCGATCCAGTCCTCGGAGGCGTCGACCTTCCAGTCGAGCATCTCGCTGTAGAACTTCGCGAGCACGGCCGGGTCGGGGCAGTCGAGAACGATGGTGGGGAAACGTGCGATAGCCATACCGCGATGCTAGGAACTATTCCGGACGATCCGCGTCCGGTTCCGGAACCATTCTGCGCAGCTTCGGCATGCCGCCACCCGTCTGCGGTAGCGCCTCGGCCACGGATGCGGATTCCGGGTCGGGCTCGGGAAGGGTAACGAGCAGCGGCTCCGGAACGGGCACGGTCCCCGAGCCGGTCGGACGGATCAGGAGCAGGACGACGAGATCCCAGAGCACGTGCAGGACGATCGGGAGCAGCAGACTCCCCGACTCCAGGTAGAGGACGGTGAAGAGAGCGCCGAGGTATCCGACGGTGAACAGCGCCTGCCACTGCTGATAGGCGTGTGCCGCCACGAACAACACCCAGGCGGCGATCGCCGCCACGAACATCGGCAGGCCCAGCACCTCGGTCCCGACGGCCAGGAGCAGCCCGCGGTACAGGATCTCCTCGCCGGCCCCGAAGGCGACCGCCGCTCCCCCGGCCAGCCACCGCTCCCGCCCCGTGCGAGGCAGCATCGCCAGAGTCGTCGGCAGCAACTGCCCTCCGGCACGGGCCTTCCGGTAGAGAACCACCAGCATGAACACGACGAGCCCGCTGAAGAACCAGTCGGTGAAGCCGCCTCGCGGCCATGCCAGGCCGGTTCCGGCGAAGGTCAGCCGGGGATGCAGGGCGACGGCGGCGGCCGCCAGCCCGCCGAGCAGTACGAGGTTGACGATGCCGTTGCGGTAGAAGGCGGCCCGGCCGCCCGGCCGGCTCAGCAGCGCGACCAGGGCCTGCTCGCCACGCCGAAGCAGATATCCTGTGTTCACCAGCAGGAAACCGTAGATGATCACGATCAGTGCATAGGAGTAGATCGTGGTGCGGTCCGCCATGAGGCACCATGATGATCTATGACGGCTCCGGCCTCAACGGCGGGGCGGGTCAGCAACCAGCCGGTTTACCTCCGCCCGAAGTCTGACCTGTCGCCGCTTATCACTCGTGACGGACCGATTTCAGCCGGTGGCCATCGACACCGACCTTCTTCTACGGTGATCCCAGTTCCGAACTGGACAGGAGAGACCGTAGATGAGTCACGACGACGTGGCGCCAACCCGGCGCCGTTCGCTCAGGGCCCTCGGCACGGCGGCCATCGCCACCGTGCTGACCGTCGCCCCGGCGACCGCCGCCACCGCCGGTGGTGGCCACGGCCACGGCCATGGCGACCGGTGTGCCAAGCAGACCAACGACACCTACGCCGAAGTTCTCAAGTGCGTGTCGCTGGACGACGTAATGGGGCACCTGAAGAACCTGCAGCGGATCGCCGACCGGAACAACGATTCCTACTACCCGGGCAGCCGCGCGGCCGGCACGAAGGGATACGCGGACAGCGTCAAGTACGTGTCCGGGCTCCTCCGCAAGGCCGGCTACAAGGTCACCCTGGACCCGTTCGAGTTCCAGTTCGTCTTCCCGGCGGTCCTGAACCAGATCACCCCGGCCGCCGCGTCGTACGAGACGGGAGCCTTCACCAACAGCGCCCCCGGCGACGTGACCGGCAAGGTCGTCCCGGTGGACGTCAACCTGACCGGTGACCGGGCCAGCACGAGTGGCTGCGAGGCCGAGGACTTCACCGGCCTGGACTTCAGCGGTACGGCCGACATCGCCCTCGTCCAGCGCGGCAGCTGTGACTTCGTGATCAAGGCACGCAACGCCCAGACGGCCGGCGCCGAAGCCGTGGTGATCTTCAACCAGGGCAACGACCCGACCCGCGAGGACCTGATCGTCGGCACCCTCGGCGACAACCCGGACGTCACGGTCCCGGTGGTCGGCGCCAGCTTCGCCACCGGCGCGGCCCTGGCCGCCGCCGGCTCGACCGCGCACGTGCGGATCCTGCCGTCGGAGACGCGGACCGACGTCAACGTGATCGCCGAACTGCCCGGCAAGAACAAGAACAACGTCGTGATGGCCGGGTCCCACCTGGACAGCGTGACCGCCGGTGCGGGCATCAACGACAACGGCTCCGGCTCCGCCGCGATCCTGGAGACGGCGCTGACGCTGGCGAAGACCAAGCCGCAGAACACCATCCGGTTCGCCTGGTGGGGTGCCGAGGAGGAGGGTCTGCTCGGTTCGGCGGCGTACGTCGCGGAGCTGCCGCAGGCGGAGAAGGACAAGATCGCGCTGTACCTGAACTACGACATGGTGGGCTCGCCGAACTACATCTTCCAGGTGTACGACGCGGACCAGTCGTCGTTCCCGGCGCCGGTCGTGGTGCCGGAAGGCTCCACCGCGATCGAGGACCTCTTCGAGTCGTACTACACCCACAAGAAGCTGCCGTACGACGACGCCGAGTTCTCCGGCCGCAGCGACTACCAGGCGTTCATCGAGGCGGGCATCCCGTCCGGTGGCCTGTTCACCGGCGCCGAGGTCGTCAAGACCGAGCAGCAGGCGGCCATCTGGGGTGGCACCGCCGGCGAGTCGTTCGACCCGAACTACCACCAGGTCGGCGACGACATCACCAACCTGGACCTGAAGGCTCTCGAGGTGAACAGCGACCTGATCGCGTTCGCCCAGCTCACCTACGCCTTCTCGACCGAGTCGGTGAACGGTGTGAAGGGTAAGCCGGTTCCCGGCAAGCCGTTCAAGCTGCCCGCCCCGGCCGGTCCGCAGGGCACCTTCAACACCGGTGACGGTGGCGACGAGCACATCCACCACCCGGAGTCCTAGGAACAGCGAGACGGCCCGTCCCCGGCTGGGGGCGGGCCGTCGTCGTACCGGAATCAGATGTCGCGTCCGCCCGGCTCGGGGGCCGCCGTCAGGTCCATCAGCTGCTGCTGGACGTGGTTGGTCAGCGCCTCCTGGTAGCTGGTGGCGAGCTGGCCGAGCCGGTCGATCTCGTCGAGGGCACTGGCACGCTTCTCCACCAGGCTGTCCATCGCCTCGGTGTGGTTGCGCCGGGCGTCCGCCTCGATCGTCGCGGCCTTGATCTGGGCCTCGCTGACCAGCTGGTCGGACTTGTCCCGGGCGTTGCTGATCAGCGACTCGGACTCGCGCTGCGCGTCGCGCATGTGCTCGTCGGCGGTCCGCTGGGCCATCATCAGCACCCGCGAGTTGCGGTCGTCGTCGCCGGCCGACAGCGTCGGCATCGCACCCGACGGTGCCTGGGCGCGGGCGCGTTCCAGCTGCGACTGGACGTTGCGGGCGTTCTGCTCGGCCCGGGCCCGAGCCTCCTGCAGGCGCTCCAGCTGGGCGGCCAGGTCCGCGAACTCGTTGTTCAGGACCATGGTCGCGGCCGGGTTACCGCCGCCACCGCCCCCACCACGCTGGAGGGTGTCCTTGAGAGCGCCGTTCTCCTCCAGGAGACGGGTCAGCTCGGCTTCGACCTCGTCGAGGAAGGCGTCGACCTCCTCCTCGTCGTACCCGCGCTTCCCTATCGGCGGCTTCTTGAACGCCACGTTGTGAATGTCTGCTGGAGTGAGCGGCATCGTGCTCCTCGGATTCCCTCTGTATGGGTCGTGCGGCCAGAAATCCTACGCAACGGCCCAGTGCCCCTGCCGTGGGCATGATCTAGCGGGCCTCCTACCCGCAAGAATCCGACCGAGACTACCGGCGCCCGGGGCGACGCGCACGTCCCCGCCGTCCGCATCACACCTATCCGCGGGTTCTTCCGTTCCCCGCACAGCGGGCCGGCCGGGCGCGTAGATTCTGCAAATCATGAAGGCGCAACGATGCGGCGTGGCGCTCCTGCTGGCGGTGTCCGGGCTGGTTCCGGTCACCGCGGCACCGGCCGTCGCCGCTCCCGGTGATGGCCGGCAGTTCAAACAGGGTTATAAGGACGGCTTCGACTCGGGCCTGGAGGCCGCCCGGGCCGATTGCGCCAAACCGGTCCGGGCACAGACCTTCGAGGTCACCGACTACGTCCGCGGTTACACCCTCGGCTTCGACCGGGGCTTCGACGCGGGCTGGCTGGAGTACTGCAAGCCCGCCGAGGAGGGCTAGCTCCAGAAGACCGCGACGGCGGCGTTCACCACGGTGAGTGTGATGATGCCGATGAAGTGGCCCCGGTTGACCTCGTCGCGCTTACGCGGGATGAAGACCATGATGAAGATCAGCACGGCGATCAGCGCCTTGACGCCGAGCTTGATCGGGTCGGGCTCGTCGTCGCCGCCCCCGCGCAACGGCGCGGAGAGGGCGATGCCGCTCGCGAGCTGGATGATCGAGCCCCAGAGGACCGCCGGGTTGATCCGGATCTTCCCGGACAGGAGCTGGGTGACGGCGCCGCCGAGCAACAGGGCGAAACCGACCAGGTGAATGAGGAGAAGAATCAGCCGCAGTGCTTCCACGTCCGAAAGCTTGCCAGGACGATCACGTACGGATCATCTCGGGGGTACGCCGCGCGATCAGCGGCTCGGCCAGGAACAGGAGCAGGGCGGCCGCCGACAGCAGTCCGCCGGCCAGCGCGGTGGCACGGGCACCGGACTCCTGCAGTACGGCGGCGCCGAGCAGCGAACCCGCCGCGATCCCGATGTTGAAGGCCACCGAGTTGCCGGCCGAGGCCATCTCGGTGCCGCCCGGTGCCACCTCCATGACCCGGTTCTGCAGTGCCGGGGTGAGAGCGCCGATCGCGAACCCGGTGACGGCCAGCAGGACAGCGGTCACCGGACGGGAGGCGGCGGTCGCGTACATGGCCAGCAGCGAGACGGCGAGCACCGCGACCGACCCGGTGACGGCGCCACGCTGCCACCGGTCGCTGGCGTAACCGCCGGCGGCGATGCCCGCGAAGTCCGCGACTCCCCGCGCGAGCAGCAGCGGGGCCACCGCGGCGGCCGCGAAGCCGGTCACCGCCGTCAACAGGATCTCGGTGTACGTGAAAGCGGCGTACAACCCGGCCACCGACAGCGTGGTGACGGTGGCCAGAACGGCGTACCCGGTGATCAGGAGACCTGCCGCCGGGGCGGAGACGCCCAGGTCTCCGGCGATGAGCGTCAGAATGCCGATGGGCATCGTCTCGGTGGCCACATAGCAGAACGCCGCCGCGGCGAGTGCCAGCAACGGCACCATCCGGCTCCCCATGGCGCCACGATATCGACCATCGCCTCCGTCTCGCCGACCTCACCACCCGGCCGGCAGTCATGATCGCGGCCGCTGAGCTCGCCTCCGGCAGCACGACGGTCCCGGCGGCTGCTCCGCCGATGACTAGGATGGAGGGGTGAGCGCTGAGTCGTTCGGCAGGCATCTTCCCGCGGTCGTAACGCTCGATGATCTTGCCGCCATGAATGCCGCCGATCCGCATGGCCATCGGTTCGAGTTGAGCCCTGAGGCAGCGCTGACCGTCGTGCCGCCGCCCGACTCCGAACATGCCGCGATCGCCAGCCGGCTGCTGGTCTGGCTGGCATTGGCCGGGTGGCCGGCTGAGCAGCTTCTGCAAGCGGTCGGCATCAGGCTCCGAGGGCCTGCCGGGGACGGCGGCCGGATTCCGGACCTCACGGTCTGGTCGACACCGCAGGGGCGCGGCGTCTGGCTGCCGATCGCCGACCTCCTGCTCGCCGTCGAGATCATCTCTCCGGGTTCCGCCGCCACCGACCGCACCGTGAAGACGGAGGAGTACGCCGCGGCGGGCATCCCCCGGTACTGGCTGGTCGAACGAGACGTCGCGCAGACCGTGACACTGCACTCCCTAGGCTCCGACGGCTCCTACGAAGTCACCGCGAAGATGCCCCTGGCCTGGCTTCTGCAGACCACACCGGCGGATCATCAGCTCGCCGCCTGACCGCCGTCACGCCGTGGGCAGCAGGAGCGTCTTGCCGGGCAAGTGACCCGCCTCGGCCTCGGCGTGGACGGCGGCCAGGCCGGTCAGAGGGCGGCGGGCGGCAATGTCGATGCGGATCGTGCCGGCGGCGACCAGCGCGAGCATGGCCGCGAGGTCCGCGGTGTCGTTGCGGACGATGAAGTGCACGCTTCCGGGCGGGAGCTGATCGGCCGGGGTGGTCGCGGAGACCAGGATGCCGCCGGGGCGGAGCAGGGCCGCGTGTTCCGGGGCGGCCGGGACCAGGTGGATCAGCGCGTCGACCGGTTCCAGGCGCGCACCGGTGACGGCGCCGGCCGCGAGAACCCGGTGGGCTCCCGCCTCCCGGGCAGCCGTCAGATTGCGCGGAGTGGCGACGGCGACGACGTGCGCGCCCGCGTGTCGTGCGAGCTGGACGGCGTAGCGGCCGATCGCGCCGACGCCGTTGATCAGCACTCGATGACCGGCGGTGACCTTCGCGTGCTCGAAGACGGCCTGCCAGGCGGTGAGACCGGCGATCGGCAGGGCCGCCGCGTCCTCCAGCGCGACCGTGTCCGGCACCGGGACCAGCAGGTCCGCGGGGGCCACGGCGTAGTCGGCGGCGGCTCCCCCGTCGAGGCGCGCGACCACCCGGCGGCCGGTCCGGTCACCGTCGGCGACGGTTCCGGCGACGTCGAGGCCCATCGTGTACGGCAGGGCGAGCGGCACGATCGACCGCAGCAGCCCCTGGCGCAACCCGGCTTCGGACGGGTTGAACGTCGTGGCGGCGACCCGGAGCAGTACCTCGCCGGGTCCCGGGACGGGCCGGGGGATCCGGTCGAGGCGGATCACGCGCTGCTCGACACGATGCTCGTGCACCTGCTGCGTACCTGCCTGACCGGCGACCATCCGGCCGGCTGGGCCGCGGCGCTGGCCGACCCGGTGACCGGCGCGGCGCTGCGGGCCATGCATCGCGAACCGGGCCGGGACTGGACGGTCGCCGCCCTGGCCGCCGAGGGCGGGCTGTCCCGGGCGCCGTTCGCCCGCCGGTTCACCGGCCTGCTCGGGCGACCGCCGATGACCTATCTGACCTGGTGGCGGATGACCGTGGCGGCGGGGCTGCTGCGAAGCACCGACCTGACCGTCGGCGGGGTCGCCACGCGGGTCGGATACGGGTCCGAGTTCGCGTTCGCGACGGCCTTCAAGCGCCGTTTCGGGGTGTCGCCGGGCCGGTACCGGGTCAGCGGCTGATGGAGGAGCCGGAACTCGCCGGCCTCCAGCCGTGCCGCAGGTCGGCGGTCAAGGTAAGCCGGGCCAGCGCCTCATCGCGATCCATGCCGCGGCCGCATCGGAGATCCCCCGACATTCCTTCGCGGACACGTACGCCTCAGGAGGCGGGGGCGTCGTAGCGGTCGCGGATGAAGCCGCCGAGACGGGCGGCGAAAAGCTCCAAAGTCCCGGCGGCGGCGTGGCGGGTGTCCCAGACCGCACGGAGCCGGATGGAGAGCCGGCCGCCGCCGGTCTCGACGGCGAGTGGCCGCAAGCCGAACCGGGGGTCGTCGGAGGCGACGGCGATGCCACGGCCGGCGGCGGCGAGCGCCTGCGCCACGGTTCCGTTGGCGGCCTCGACGACCGACGTGTACGGCTCGCCGGCCGATGCCGTGTCGATCGCCTGCCGCGCGGTGAACGTGGCGGGCAACAGGATCAGCGGTTCGTTCCTCAGCTCGGTCAGAGCCACGGCCGCCCGCTCCGCCCACCGATGCCCCGAGGGCACGTAGGCCCACACCGGCAGCACCGCGAGCGGAACCTGACGAAACGGTGGCGCGGCCCGGATCGTCCCGACCGCCAGATCGGCGCTGCGCAGCACCTCTCCGGGCGAGAGACCGTCGGCGCTCAGGACATCGATGATCGGGTCGTCCGGCGCGAGCGTCGCGATGAACGGGGCGATCACGTCGGTCAGCGTCACGGTCGGCGCCCCGATGGTCAGCCTCTCCAGCCGGCCGTTGGCGTGGAAGGCCGCCGCCACCCGCAACGCGTCCGCGCGCTGCAACAGGTCACGGGCCTGCGGAAGGAGCGCCCGCCCGGTCGTCGACAGTTCCAGCCGGGTGGTGGAGCGGTCGAACAGCGGCACGCCGAGGTCCCGTTCCAGCTGGCGCAGCTGCCGGGACAGTCCGGGCTGGGTCAGGTGCAGCCGGGTCGCCGCGCCACTGACGGTTCCGGTCTCGGCGGTCGCCACGAAGTAGCGGAGATGCCGCAGCTCCATTCATGCCTCCCCGGCATAGTCAAGCTGCCACAACGGTAATGGACGGGCATGGTCGCGGACCCGAGACTGAACCGTGTGAGCATCGAGCAACAGCGCGGACCGGCCACCGGGCCCTCCGGCTCCCCGCCCTCCGCGGTCGTCGGCACCACCCCACCGGTCTTCGCCGTGATCGACCCGGCATCCCTCGAGGTGGTGGCGCACGTCGCGGATCAGGGTGCCGACGACGCCCGCGCCGCGGCCGACGCCGCCTGTTCCGCCTTCCGCTCCTGGTCCCGGACCGCACCCCGCCGGCGGTCGGAGATCCTGCACCGGGCGTACGAGCTGATGATCCGCGACCGGGATTCGCTGGCCGCGCTGATCAGCCGGGAGAACGGCAAGTCCCTGTCCGACGCGGCCGGCGAGGTGACGTACGCGGCCGAGTTCTTCCGCTGGTTCGCCGAGGAGGCGGTACGGCCCGGAGGCGACTTCGGGGAGTCACCGGCGGGCGGCACCCGTACCCTCGTCACCCATCGCCCTGTCGGTGTCGCCGCGCTGGTCACCCCGTGGAACTTCCCCGCCGCGATGATCACCCGCAAGATCGGTCCGGCACTCGCCGCCGGCTGCACCGCGGTCGTCAAACCGGCCGCCGAGACCCCGCTCACCGCACTCGCCGTCGCCCGCCTCCTCACCGAGGCCGGCCTGCCGGACGGGGTGATCACCGTGGTGACCACCACCGACTCGTCCGGTGTCGTCGGCGCCTGGCTCGACGACGAGCGGATCCGCAAGATCTCCTTCACCGGCAGTACGGCGGTCGGCCGGCTGCTGCTGCGGCACGCCGCCGACCGGGTCGTCAACGCGTCGATGGAACTCGGCGGCAACGCGCCCTTCATCGTCGCCGACGACGCCGATCTGGACGCGGCCGTCGCGGGGGCGATGATCGCCAAGTTCCGCAACGGCGGCCAGGCCTGCACCGCCGCGAACCGGTTCTACGTCCACTCCGCCGTCGCCGCCGCCTTCGTCGAGAGGTTCGGCGCCGCCGTGGAGCAGCTGACCGTCGGCCCGGCCGCCGGGGGTGCCGCCATCGGGCCGCTGATCAGCGAGGCCGCGCTGCGACGGGTCACCCGGACCGTCGAGGAGGCCGTCGCGGCCGGCGCCCGGATCAGCCACCGGGCCGCCGATGCGGACGCGCCCGGCCACTTCTACCCACCGACCGTCCTCGTCGACGTCCCCGCCGGCGCGGCCATCCTCCAGGAGGAGATCTTCGGGCCGGTCGCGGCCATCACCACCTGGGACACCGAGGAGGAGTTGCTCGAACTCGTCAACGACAGCGAGTACGGGCTGGCGGCGTACGTCTTCTCCGGCGAACTGGGCCGTGCCCTGCGCCTCGGTGAGGCGATCGAAGCCGGCATGGTCGGCATCAACCGCGGCCTCGTCTCCGACCCGTCGGCACCGTTCGGCGGCGTCAAGCAGAGCGGCCTGGGGCGGGAGGGCGCCCGGGACGGTCTTCGCGAGTTCCAGGAGACCCGGTACCTGAGCGTGGACTGGCCCGCCTAGTTCCGGCGCGGTCCCCCGCCGCCACCGGTCGGCCACGGTCGCCCACCATGGTCTCCCTGCCGCGGTTTCCCGCCGCAGCGGACCGGTCGTTCGTGACGCAGGTCGCCGCCGGGATGGTTGGCTTTGCGACCGTTCGGTCGGTTAGCGTCTACGCGGATCTCGGACGGTTTCATCAGCGGGAGCACCACATGACGCGCTACGTGGCGATCGGCGACAGCTTCACCGAGGGCCTCGGGGACACCCTGCCCGACGGCACCGAGCGCGGCTGGGCGGATCTGGTCGCGGCCGGCCTCTCCGAGATAGCCGGCGGT
Source organism: Actinoplanes sp. NPDC023801 (assembly GCF_040639655.1). Classification (NCBI taxonomy): domain Bacteria; kingdom Bacillati; phylum Actinomycetota; class Actinomycetes; order Micromonosporales; family Micromonosporaceae; genus Actinoplanes; species Actinoplanes sp. NPDC023801. The sequence continues at coordinate 596,914 of NZ_JBFAAI010000002.1, forward strand.
CCGGTGGAGTATGCGAACCTCGCCATCCGGGGCCGCCTGCTCGAGCCGATCGTCAACGATCAGCTCGAGGCCGCCCTGGCGCTCTCCCCGCCTCCGACGCTGCTCACGTTCAACGGCGGCGGCAACGACATGCTGCGTCGTGGCGTCTCCCTGGACCGTCTCATCCAGTTGACCGAGCACGCCGTCAAGCGCTGCGTCTCCAGCGGTGTCCGGCTCGTCGTGCTCAGCGGCGCCGATCCCTCCGACCACCTGCCGTTCGGCAGCACGTTCCGGCAGCGCGGTGAGATCCTCACCGCCGCCGTGGCCGACCTGCTGCCCCGCTACGACGTGACGTTCGTCGACTGCTTCCGCGACGTCGAACTGCGCCGCCGGGTGTACTGGTCAGTCGACCGCCTGCACCTGAACGCGGCCGGTCACCGGCGGGTGGCCTCCCTGGTGCTGGGTGCCCTCGGCCACCCGATGCCGCCGCACGCTCTGGACCCCGGCCCGGGGCCGGCTTTCCACCTGGTCAACGAGGCCCGCTACTACGGGCAGCACGTCCTCCCGTGGATCAACCGGCGGCTGCGTGGCCGGTCCTCAGGCGACAACCGCCTCCCGAAGTTCGCCACATGGACTCCCATCACCGCCTGAGACCCACCCCGGCCGGCCCGCACCGCTGCCTCAACTCACCCGAGACAGCAGCACCGCACAGCCGGGGAAGCCCGGCTGGCGCGCACCGCTGCCTCAACACGTCCGCGACAACGGCCGCGCACAGCCGGGTGGGAGCGCCGGAGCGATCAGGATTGCGGGAGGACTCGGGCGATCTTGATCGCCGAGGTTGAGCTGCCGGCTGCCGGGTACGCGGCGCTGCCGTCGGCGTACGACTTGAAGGCCTGGTAGGAGTGGTCCTTGACCGCGAGGCCGAGGCGACCGCCGACCGTCTTGCCGGTGCCGGCGTCGTAGACCTGGGCGGCGATGCCGGAGCCGGACTGCCAGGCGAGCAGCATGCGGCCGCTGCCGTAGCCGACCAGGTGCGGATGAGCGGAGGCGATGCCGGTCTTGACGGTGGTGGTGGACCTGCCGGTGCTGAAGCGTTCGAGGCGGACCTTGCCGCCCTGACTCCACGCCGTCCAGTAGCCCTTGGACTCGGCCAGGACCAGGTCGCCGCCGAAGAGGGTGCCGTCGCAGGTGCCGGTGGCGACGGTGCGGTACGGGTCGGGCTGGGCGATCCGGCACTCGTTGTCGGTGGCGCAGACGGCGGCGAAGCGTTTCGTGCGGGGATCCCAGACGATGCGTGAGTTCCAGGCGTGGCTGCACCCGACCTCAGCGGCGTCCCGGTGGCCGCTCAGCAGCTTGCCGTCAGCGTTCACCACCTGGATCCGGTCACCCTGGTGGACGTCCACGCAGGCACCGTTCCTGACGGTGATCGCGACGCCGAAGTAGGCGGCCCAGTCGGACCCGTTGGTGGCGAGGCGGCCGTGGTGCTGGTACCACCAGATGAAGCGGGCACCGTCGTCGTAACCGGTGCGGCCGCCGGTCAGGTTGGTGACCTGGCGTTCCCAGACGAGTTGGCCGTTGTTGTCGAAACGGATCATGTGCATGGTGTTGCACGGGCTGGACGTGCCGCCGCACAGTTTGCCGCCGCCGCAGTTCCCCTTGCGGGTGAGCAGGATGACGCCGCCCTTCGCGTCGGCTTGGACGTCCTGCAGGTCGATGCCGGCGAAGCTGGTGGGCGTGCCGGCGAGCTTGTCGTCGCACCCGAGCCGGCCGAGGTGGACCTTGCCGCCGGTGCCGAGCCAGGCGAGCCAGGAGCCGCCGTCGGGCCGGGCGGCGATCGCCATCGGCAGTTTGTCGGTGTCGCCCTCGGAGCCGTATCCGACGACCTTCGCCGGCAGCCGCACCTCAGTGATCTTGACGGCGGGAGCGGCGGCGACCTTGCGGGCGCAGGCGCCGGCGGTGGCTGCGGAGGCGGCCGGTTTCGCCGGGGAGGCGGAGGAGGCGGAGGGGGCCGCGGACGGTCCGGCGGAGGCGCCGGGCGGCAGCGAGGAACCGGCCGCGACCTGCTGACCCGGCGCGGGATCGACCGGTTCATCCGACGACGTTGAGCACGCTCCCATGGCAAAAGCGGCAAGTACGGCGACGGAGGCCGCGCGCAGGGCTCTCATGTCCTTTTCCTCGTTTGTTTAAGTTTTTCTTAGGGGCGACTTAAATGGCACGCCGCGATCGGCGCATCGACCGACCTTACCGGTTTCCGCCCGCTCATCAAACTGCCACCCGGCTGTCAACCACCGTCCGTTGACCCTTCCCCACCTGCGGTAAATCATGCTGGTCAATAGGATCCTTGGAGGAGCCATGGGCCGGCTGCGCATTTCTGTCGTCATTCCCGCATACAACGAAGAAACGATGATCGGCCCCTGCCTGCGTGCTGTTCTCGCACAGTCGCGGGCCGTCGACGAGGTGATCGTTGTCGACAACAATTCATCCGACCGTACGGCGGAGATCCTCCGGGAATTCGCCAGGGATGTGATCGTGCTGCACGAAGCACGGCAGGGTGTTCAGTACGCCCGGAATCGTGGCCTGAACGCGGCGACCGGTGACGTCATCGTGCGGATCGACGCGGACACCCGGCTGCCGGAAGGGCATCTCGCCGAGGTGGAGGCCACGTTCGGCGATCCGTCGGTGGACGCCGCGACCGGGCCGGTCCGCTACTACGACGTGACGATGCCGCGGGTGGCGGCCCGAGGCGATGCACTGATCCGCGGGATGTGGACGGTGCCGAACGGCCGGCTCGACTGGATCTTCGGGGCGAACATGGCGATCCGCCGGCCGATCTGGCAGGCGGTGGCCGCGACGCTCTGCGCCGACGAACGGTTCCACGAGGACCTGGATCTCGGTCTGCACCTGCGGGAGGGCGGCTTCTCGGTGCGGTACGCCCGGCGGCTGGTGGCCGGGACGTCGTCGCGGCGGGTGAAGGGGGACTTCGCCGGGTTCCGGCACTACCTGCTGATGACCGAGCGCGGGTACGCCCAGCACATCGGCCGGCTGCGGCGCGGCTCGTACGCCCGGGCCTGGATGACCGCCCGTTTCCTGCTGGTCATGTATCCGGTGATGCGCTGGCTGCATGCCAGCCACCAGCGCAGGCACGCACTGCCGGTGGTGGTGGCCCGCAAGAATCCGATGTCCGGGGTCTGCGACTAGCTAGACCGTCTTCGGGCTGCCGACGACGCCGGGGACGGCGGTCTGGGCCCGCAGCTCCGCGAGCGACTGCCGGGCGCTGACCACGCCGTCGGCGGTGAGGCGGTAGAACCGGCGCGCCGGCCGGCCCTCGGTGGCCGGGTCGATCGACTCCCATCGCGCCTCGACCCAGCCGGCGTCCTGCAGCCGATGCAGGATCGGGTAGAGGCTGCCGCTGGCCAGGCCGGTCGCCTGCATCAGCTCCAGGCCGTACCGGTCCGCGTCGGGCTCGGCGAGCAACGCGGCGAGAATCCGCGCCGTCGGGATCGTGATCCGCATCCGGCCACTCTATCGGAACTCTACATAGGGTCAAGTCGCTGATCGGCTCGCTCTGCGCGGCAGCTACGGCCGCGGGCACCTGCACCGGCTGGCCAGCCGGCCCGCACCGCTGCCTGGATCGCGCCGAGACAGCGGTGCGGGCAGGCTGAGGTTGCCAATGCTTGACAAGGAAGTTACGGGCATCAACACTTCGAAACATTCCCCCGTGCGTTAGCGCTAACAATCGGAGTCCCGATGCCCCGAGTTCTCAGTCGCATCAGCGCGTTCCTCGCCACCTTCGTCCTGTTCGTCGCCGGCCTGGCCGCCCCAGCCAGCGCCCTCGACCCGTTCACCGGCTACCTGATGGCCCACTTCATCGGCGAGCAGAGCCAGGGTGAACAGATCTACCTCGCTCACAGCAAGAACGGCCGCAACTGGACCGACCTCAACAACGGCGCTCCGGTGCTGCTGTCCACCGTCGGCACCAGGGGGGTCCGCGACCCCGCCATCGTCCGCTCCCCCAACGGCGACCGGTACTGGATCATCGCGACCGACCTGCGGATCGCCAGCGGCACCTCCTGGGGCGACGCGTCCACCAGGGGCAGCAAGAGCCTGGTCGTGTGGGAGTCCAGTGACCTGGTCAACTGGTCGACTCCCCGGCTGATCAACGTGGCCGGTGGCATCTCCGGCGCCGGTGACGCGTGGGCCCCGGAGGCGATCTGGAACCCGGCCACCAACGACTACGTCATTTACTGGGCGACCAACTCGCTTCTCAACGGCGTCACCAAACACCGCATCTGGTACGTCCGGACCAGCGACTTCCGTACCGTGACCGCCCCGCAGCTCTACATCGACCGGGGAACCGGCCAGGGCATCATCGACACCCAGATCATCGAGGTGCCGAACAGCCTTGGCGGGTACCGCTACTACCGGGCGTCGGCCGACGGGCAGATCACCATCGAGGGCAGCAACTCGATCCTCGGCAGCTGGACCCGGATCGGCGACCTGCAGCGCCTGGGCATCTCCAACGGCGCCACCGGCGGCAACGTGGTCGAGGGCCCGATGTGGGCGCAGACCAACGGCACCAACGAGTGGCACCTCTGGGTGGACCAGTACGCGACCGGCCGCGGTTACATGCCGGTGCGCTCGACCAACCTGGGCAGCACCGCGAACTTCGCCACCCGCAGCGACTACAGCCTCGGCGTCACCAAGAAGCGGCACGGGTCGATCCTTAACCTCACCGCCGCCGAGGAGTCGCGGGTGCTGGCCAAGTGGGGCTCGTCGACTCCGGTCAACCGGCTCCAGTCGTACACCGACCAGACCCGTTACGTCCGGCACGCCAACATGGACGTGCGGATCGACGCGAACGTCAGCCCGGCCCAGGACGCCCAGTTCCGGCTGGTGCCCGGCCTGGCCAACAACTCCGGGTACGTGTCGTTCGAGTCGGTCAACTTCCCGGGCCACTACCTGCGCCACTACGGGTACGACCTGGTGCTCGCCCCGAGCGACGGCACTTCGACGTTCGCCGCCGACGCCACGTTCCGGCGGGTCGCCGGGCTGGCCGACGCCTCCTGGGCGTCGTTCCAGTCGTACAACTACCCGACCCGTTACCTGCGGCACTACAACTACCTGCTGCGCATCGACCCGATCAGCACCGCCACCGAGCGGGCCGACGCCACGTTCCGCGTCACGAGCTGACCGTCGCCGAGACGACCTCATCCAGACCGCCACCGTCGGCCTCATCAAAGCCGTCGACAAGTTCGACCCCGAACGCGGCGTCGAC